>DASYMC010000546.1:0-4106 GCA_036009255.1 Pseudonocardiaceae bacterium | reverse complement strand
CGTAGCAGTCGCCGATAGTGCCCATTGATGGGAGCAATCCGGCGGCGCGTAGCCGTTGTCCGAACGCCCAAGAAGTGTATTGAGTTCCGTGGTCGGAGTGCAGGATCGTCGAATCGATTTCGGGGCGCCGGCGAAGTGTGGCCATGCCGAGCGCATCGACGACGAGCTCGGTGCGCATATGATCAGCGATTGACCATCCGACGATGAGTCGGGCATAGGCGTCCATGACGGCTGCGCAGTACAGTTTCCCTTCTTTCGTTGGATGTTCGGTGATATCTGTCAACCACAGTCGGTTCGGTGCCTCGGCGGTGAAATGGCGTTGCACCAGGTCGTCCTCGGTCGCCGGTCCGGTCGGGCCGCGGCGGTATCGGCGCCGGTAGAGGCCCTGCAGGCCGGCCTGGCGCATCAGTCGGGCGACCCGCTTGTGGTTCACCGCCAACCCGAGGCCCAGTGTCAACTCGGCGTGCACGCGGGGCCAGCCGTATGTCCCGCGCGACTCGGCGTGCACATCCTGGATGTGTTTGATCAGCAACAAGTTCGCCTCGTCCCGCGCGCTGGGTGGACGGCCCAGCCAGTCGTAGTAACCCGACCGCGACACACCCAGGACTCGACAGGCCACCGCGACATCAATCTCAGCATCGGTGTCGTCGGCGAGTTCACGGACCAATCGAAATACTAGTTTGGGAGGATATTCTCCCGAGCGAAGTACGCGGCCGCCCGCTTGAGGATCTCGTTCTCCATCTCCAGGCGGCGCTTGTCACGGCGCAGCGCAGTGAGCTCTCCCTTGTCCGCGCTGGTTAGCCGAGAATCGCTGCCGCGCTCGTCAGCGTCGGCCTGGGCTACCCAATTCCGCAGACACGACTCACTGATAGACAATTGCTTGGCCACCACAGCGATCGGTCGCCCGCCCACACGGGCCAACTCGATCGCTCGACGGCGGAACTCAGGAGGGTGAGGTGCAGGCACGACAGCATCCTTCCCGGTGGCCGTAGCCACCTCAGGTCAGGTGTCCGTGCTGGAGGGTCAAGCTCAGATGGGATGTTGTGCCCGCTGTGGTGTGGTGTGAGCACCGGTTCATTAGGTCGCTGATGGTTCTCCCGCTGGCTGCGCTGGGCGATCAATGACGAGGAGGGGAGACGGTGTGCTGTACGTGGGGGATGACTGGTCTGAGAAGTATGTGCGCCACGAGGCGTCCGAAGTCGAGCGGGGGTGAGAGACCTTCGCCGCCTGGCCGTCGCAGCGGTTGGGTGAAGCTGGGGGCAGCCTGATCCGGGAGATGCCGGGGAGGGTGGGAGCAGCCCTGACAACGCTGGGACGCATCGGTACTGCCAGACGATGCGGGTCCGGTCAGCGAGACGGGAAGGTGTACGAGAGAAATCAGTGTTTGACGCCCCTTAACGGACCACCAGCTCCAATCTGGCGGATATGGGCTGGGTGCGGTGCGCACCTGCCGCTTGTCGGGTGGTGGGGAACTCCTTGACCGCCATGTGTTCACCGGTCGGGAGGCCACGGTGAAGGTCTGCGGCGTAACCGTGGCGATGCCGCAGGGGTAGAGCTGGGCGCCTCACCCGTCGATCGAATTCGTGATGAACGTGGGAACCGTCCGGTGTCGCCCTCACCTCGTGCAGCCAGCTCGGTGGAAGGGCAGGCACGTCGTCTGCTGAGGACATCGGGCGGGGCGGAGGCTCCGTAGTAGTCCGAGACTGGGAAAGCCGGTCACATGGCGAAGGGAGCCAGCAAGTCAGTAGCCGACGTGCTGGAAGACCAGGAGAACGCTGGTGAATACGAGTGATCCGCCGCTGGGCTCGTTTCGGGCCGGGCGTCGGGTACTGGAGATCCAGACCAAGCTGCACCGTTGGGCGAACGATGACCCTGATCATCGGTTCGACGATCTGTTCAACCTCGTCGCCGATCCCAGCTTTTTGTTGATGGCTTGGGAGCGGGTCGCGGGGAACAAGGGCGCACGCTCGGCCGGGGTCGACGGCCAGACCGTCGCCTTAGTCCGGGATCGGATCGGCGTGGAGAACTTCCTCGCCGAGCTGCGGGAGCAGCTGAAGTCCCGCAGCTTCCGTCCGCTGCCGGTGCGGGAACGGATGATCCCCAAGCCGGGGTCGCGTAAGCGGCGCCGCCTGGGCATCCCCACCGTGGCCGATCGCGTGGTGCAGGCATCCCTGAAGCTGGTGCTGGAGCCGATCTTCGAGGCGGACTTCGTGCCGTGCTCGTATGGCTTTAGACCCAACCGGCGTGCGCACGACGCCATGGCCGAGACCCTCTTTTTGGCATCCAAGACCTACGAATGGGTGCTGGAGGGCGACATCACGGCGTGCTTCGACGAGATCTCGCATCCGGCCCTGATGGACCGGGTACGGGCACGAGTCGGGGATAAGCGCGTGCTCGCGCTGGTTAAGGCGTTCCTCAAGGCGGGCATCCTCACCGAGAGAGGCACCGCCCAGGACACCATCACCGGCACCCCGCAAGGTGGGATTCTCTCGCCGCTGCTGGCCAATGTGGCCCTGTCGGTCCTCGACGAGCACTTCGCCAAGGCCCCCGGCGGACCACAGTCCACCACCAAACAACGGTGGACACGACGCCAACGCGGGTTGCCCAACTACCGGCTCATCCGGTACGCGGACGACTTCGTGATTTTGGTGTCCGGGACCCGAGCGCACACCGAGGCGCTGCTTCCCGAAGTAGCGACCGTCGTGTCCACCGTCGGCCTGCGGCTGTCGGAGGACAAGACGCTGATCACCCACATCGACGAAGGCCTCGACTTTCTCGGCTGGCGCATCCAACGCCACCGAAAGCGGGGAGCCAACCGGCACTACGTCTATAACTACCCGGCCAAGAAGGCCCTCCGGTCCATCAAGGCCAAGTGTAAGACGATCTGCCGGATGAACGTCAGCCTGCCGCTGGCAGTCCTACTGCACAAGCTCAACCTGGTGCTACGAGGCTGGACCACTTACTTCCGTCCAGGGGTGTCCGCCCGAGCGTTCCACTACCTGCGCATGATCGTCTGGCGTCAGGTATTCGGATGGCTCCGGCGAAAGCACCCCAATACAGGCTGGAAGGAGCTGCGCCGCCGCTACTGCGACGGCACATGGTGGCCGCGGACGGAAAGGGTCGTGCTGTTCAACCCCGGTTCGGTAGTCACCACGCGCTACCGCCCTCGGGGAACGACGATCCCTTCACCCTGGCCCAGCACGATCTAAGAAGCCACCGTCTAACGGGACTTGTGGAGAGCCGGATGCGGGGACAACTCGCACGTCCGGTTCGGGAGGGCGGCATGGAGAAACGGACCGGGAGCAATCCCGGAACCGCGCTCCATGCCGACCACACCACGACGTCGCCTTGGTCGACGCCGAGGGCCAGTTGGTCGCCAAGCGACGCATCAGCGATGATGTTGCGGGTTTCGCCATGCTGTCGGAGTTACTGGCTGAGGCCGGGGACAGCAAGGACACCCCGATCCCGGTGGCCATCGAGACCCCACGCGGTCTGCTCGTGGCGGCGCTGCGCGCGACCGGCCGGCGGGTCTACGCCATCAACCCGATGGCCGTAGCCCGCTACCGCGAGCGCTGGACGGTCGCGCGGTCCAAGAGCGACCACGCCGACGCGGTGGTGCTGGCGAACATCCTGCGCACCGACGCTCACGCCCACCGTCCGCTGCCGGCGGACAGCGAACTCGCCCAGGCGGTGGCCGTGCTCGCCCGGGCCCACCAGGACGCGACCTGGCGACGCACCAAGGCCCTGCAGGAACTCCGCGCCCATCTGCGGGAGTACTACCCCAGCTTCCTCGATGCCTTCGCCGCCGCCGGCGTCACGAACCTGGCCAGCGCCGACGCCCGCGCGTTACTGGCCATCGCGCCGACCCCGGCCGCGGGCGCCACGCTCACCTGCGCACGGATCGCTTGTGCGCTACGCCGCGGCGGCCGCCAACGCAACATCGACCGGCTCGCCGACAAACTCCGCCATGCACTGCGACGTCGGCAACTGCACCAACCCGCACTAATCGAGCAGGCGATGGACACCCAGGCGTTGGCCTTGTTGGCAGTCTTAAACGCCGCCTGCGACGGCATCGACCAGCTCGCCGCGGCGATCGACAAGAATTT
>DASYMC010000545.1:0-2191 GCA_036009255.1 Pseudonocardiaceae bacterium | reverse complement strand
GGAAGCTAAGCCCTCCAGCGCCGATGGTACTGCACCCGCCAGGGTGTGGGAGAGTAGGACACCGCCGAACACAACCCACAAAAAAGAAGGGGCCCCCACACCCGGGGGCCCCTTAGCTCTGCGATCGGTGAGAGGATCTGCGACCGTGTCAGCCGGAGAGAATCCGACCGGGGACGCGGACCGCAACGGTGGTGCCGCCTGGAGGCCCGCAATGCGCGGTCGTGGTTCAGGCCGTCCCAGATCTAATCAGCCCAGCACTCAACGCCGTGACGGCCGGGACCGGGCGGTGAATCGGAGTGACCGACCTCAAGACGGTTCTCGAGGGGCCGCGCAAAGCCGAGATGGTTCTGCCGGCAACCGGGACTTGTCGCGTCCGGAACTCGCTGCCGATCTAGATCTCAACGAGTTGGATCAGGAAATTCGCAAAGAACTGTTGACACTGCCGAAAGGCTTGGCCGATTTGATTGGCGGCCATTTGGTGATGGCAGCACGCGTGCTGGAAGAAGATCCACAGCTGGCCCTGGCACATACCCGGTTTGCCCGTAGCAAGGCTGGTCGGGTCGCTGCCGTGCGGGAGGCTGCGGGGCTTGCCGCTTATTTCGCCGGTGAGTGGTCAGAGGCGCTGGCGGAGCTGCGCGCCGCCCGCCGGTTGGGCGGTGATGCCGGTCGTCTGGCTGTGTTGGCTGACTGCGAGCGGGCGCTGGGGCGTCCGGAGCGTGCCTTGGAGCTTGCCCGCAGCCCAGAGGCCAGGAAGCTCGGCACTGATGAGGCAATCGAGCTGCGGATCGTGGCGGCCGGGGCCCGACGTGATCTCGGCCAGTTCGACGCAGCCGTGGTCGCATTGCAGGGTCCGGAGCTTGATGCTGCGGGAGAGGAACCGTGGCGGGCCAGGTTGCGCTACGCGTATGCGGATAACTTGCTGGCCGCTGGCCGGGAGCAGGACGCGATCCGTTGGTTCCTGTCGGCCGCCGAGGCCGATGTGGAGGGCGACACGGACGCCGCGGAGCGAGCCGTCGAGCTCAGCGAGCGACCGGAAGTGGAGTGAGCGGGTCGCTGGACAGTTACGACGCGGTGCTGCTCGACCTCGATGGCACCGTGATCCGTGGAGCCGAAGCTGTGCCGGAAGCTCCGGACGTGATCAATGAGCTTCGCCAGGCCGGACGGGCGTTGCTGTTCATCACCAACAATGCCTCTCGGGCGCCTGCCGAAGTGGCCAGGCATCTCGCTGATTTGGGCGTCCGCACCGTCCCGGAAGAGGTTCTCACCAGCGGTCAGGCTGCGGTTGAGTTGCTGGCGACTCAGCTGCCCGCAGGTGCGGCAATCCTGGTCGTTGGCTCCCCGGCGTTGGTCGCCGAGGTGGAATCAGCCGGGCTCAGGCCAGTGGGGGAGGCCTCCGATCAGCCCGTCGCAGTGGTGCAGGGCCACTCGCCGGAGACCGGGTGGAGCTGCCTGGCCGAAGCGTGTCTGGCTATCCGCGGCGGCGCACTATGGATTGCGTGCAACGTCGACCGTACGTTGCCCACTGAGCGGGGCTTATTGCCCGGAAACGGTGCGATGGTGGCGGCATTGCAGGCCGCCACCGATCGGGAGCCCACCGTGGCCGGTAAGCCGGCGCGCCAGCTGCTCGACACGGCCGTGCAGCGAACTGCGGCCCAGCGACCCCTGGTCGTCGGTGACCGGTTGGACACCGACATCGCCGGAGCACGGGCAGCAGAACTGGATTCCCTGCTGGTCCTGTCTGGAGTCAGCGATGCTGCTGAGCTGCTTGCGGCGCCACCAGAGCAACGACCCGGTCATGTCGGCGCCGATCTCCGGGTGTTGCGTGAACCCCTGGAGCGGGCTCGGATCCGCCTGTGCCCCGGTTGGCGGGTCGAGTCGGCGGATAGCGGACTGCTCCTAGCTAGTGACGGGGATGCCGGCGACACCCTTGACGCGTTGCGCACGCTCTGCGCGGTCTGGTGGGTCGAGCACACCGGGCCGGTGCAGGTACGGGCGGGCGACGACAAGGCCGCGACTGCATTGCAGGCCCTGACGCTCGATGAGGTCATTCGTTAAGGGTTCGTCAGCTTGGTCACCGCTCGGTAGCGTTAGCGGTGACCCCACAGGCCCAGGAGACCAGCTAGATGACGTCCCAGCCATCCTCACCCGCGGTCCCCACCCAGACCGGCATCTCCGATGCGCTCGCCGCATT
>DASYMC010000544.1:0-11449 GCA_036009255.1 Pseudonocardiaceae bacterium | reverse complement strand
CGCCAGGCGGTTCATTGACGCTGTTCTGCTGGCCGCTGGGTCATGATCCCCTCGATATGGGCCAGCATCCACTCCTCCGCCTTGTCCTTGGCGAAACCCAGACCCACAAGGATCTTCGCACCGACGCCCTCCTCCTCGGCGAGCACTCCGAGCAGCAGGTGTTCGGTACCTATGTAGTTGTGTCCCAGCCGCAACGCCTCCCGGACCGTCAGTTCGAGAACCTTTTTGGCGCGCGGGGTGTACGGGATGTACTCGGGCACATGGTCTCTGGCCGGGCCCAGTACGACCGTCATGGCCGCGCGGATCTGCTCTGGTGTGATGCCTTGCTCCGCCAGCGCCCTGCCGGCCAGTGCATCCGGTTCGCGGAGCAGACCCAGTACGAGATGCTCGGTGCCGATGTAGTCATGGCCGGCGGCCCGAGCCTCCTCCTGGCTCGCGATGATGACATGTCGCGCCCGCTCAGTGAACCGTCCAAAGGCCCCCGCGTCGAGCAATCCCCTGGTGTCGGCGGACTTGGGAACGAACCGCTTCTGAGCGGCCTGCTTGCTCACACCCATGCTCTGACCGATGTCGGTCCAGGTGGCACCGGCCTTGCGGGCCTGGTCCACGAAATGGCCGATCAGATGATCCGCGAATTCACCGAGCCGGTCGGCCAGCGCCGTCGCGTCAGTCAGGTGCTGCAGCACGTCACCGTCGGGGTGCCAACCGTGAATGAGATTGATCAGGTCATCAAGTCGTATCTGCGGCCTATCCACGAGTCAACCATAGGTTGCCTATAGATAGAAAGTCAACTATAAGTTGACTTTCTGGTCTTGTACTCTACGCACATTCGCGAGCCCGGGGCAACCAGCGCTGGAGCGCAGACTCAGGTGATGAGTCAGGACCGGCGCCTGTCCAGCAGACGTGGCCGTCGGGGCGGATAAGTAGGCGGTCGACGCCCGGTGATGCACCCAGTGCGGTGCCTACGGGCGAGTCGATGACACGTGCAACGACCCGATCGACGCTGTCGGGAACCGGCGTCGAGGGCGATCGATGGCCGCCGAATTCCAAGAGGAGCCCACGCCCACACCGCAGCAGCGTGTTAACCGTGGTGCAACCCTCCTCAGTCCGCAAAGACAGGTCAACCATCCGGGTGCCCACCAGTGGGTCGGGGTCACCGAAGTCATAGCGCAGGTCCAATCCAGACATCAGCCCGGCGAGGTAACGGTTGGCGTCCGGCAGCTGGGCGAGGTTGATAACGATGTCGCGGAGCGCCCACACGTCGTCGGCCTCCGATGGCGGGTTCATCAGGACGCCCTGCGCGCGCGTCGTGGCGAGCACTCGAGCGGCCACCGGATGCCGTTCGGCGTGGTAACTGTCGAGCAGCCCGTCCGGCGCACGGCCCTGCACGTGCGCGGCAAGTTTCCAGCCGAGATTCGTCGCATCCTGAATCCCGAGATTGAGGCCCTGACCGCCGATGGGCAGATGAATGTGCGCCGCGTCGCCAGCAAACAGAATACGACCAGACCGGTAGTCGGTGATCTGCCGGGACGCGTCGCTGAACCGGGTCCCCCACCGAAGCCGAGCCAGCTCCGTCCCGGGGCCGTGGACCGCGCTCAGCGCCCGGGCCACCTCATCCGCGGTAACCGGCGCCTGCCGAGGCAGGATCCCCTGTTCCGGTCCCCCGAACACCACCCGGTACAAACTGGCGCGATCGCTGCCCTTCTCCAGCGGATGCATCAGCATCCAATAGCCACCGCCGGTGCGGGTGAGTGTGCTGATGTGCGATATGGACCGTGGCACCGTTGTCGACATGGCAGCCAGCTCGACATCCGCACTGACTGCGGCGAGCGTCCCGGCTCGCCCGGGGAAGGCAACACCTGTCAGCTTCCGAACCGTGCTGTGCGCACCGTCGCAGGCCACGAGATGGTGGCCCCACACTGCATGCTGACCACCGGGCATCGACACGGTGCCTTCGACACCGGCCTCGTCGCAGGTCAAGCCGGTCAGTTCGGCGCCACGGCAGACCGCAACACCCATCCCGCGCAGGTGATCTTCGAGGACCTCCTCAAGTCGATTCTGCGGGATCACGACGCCATCCGGGTACCGGGTGCGCCAAGGCCGAGCGTCCAACAGAACCGGCAGCCCGGCGAAATGACCGCTGGCCGATTCGGTCGGGACGGCGCGCTCGGTGACCGCGTCGAGCACCCCCCGCATCGCCAGTATTTCCGATGTGCGGGAGTTGATCCCGCCGCCGCGGGACTGGCCGCTCGGTGCGGTCTGCTGTTCGATCACCTCGACCGTGATCCCTGCCAGTGCCAGCTCACCGGCCAACATCAGCCCGGTCGGACCGGCTCCAACGACGACCACCTCCGCGTCTTTTCGCCCCCGGAACTCTTTCATGATCGACCCCTACACCAGCCGCGGTGAGGTGGCCTCACCGTTGGGTGGCACGAAGCGATACTCCTCGATCTTGCGCTGGCCGAGCAGACCGGACGACTGAGTCGCCAAGCGAGGGTCTCGTCCTCGATCTCTTCCAACGAGACCAGGTGCGACGGCGAGAATAGCTATTCCATTCGAGCGCGGGTTTTGCGCCCAGTGGCCTTGTTGTAGATCACCAGGACAATGATCGCACCTATGATCGAGCCGATCCACCCCGCCGGATGGAAACCACGTAACCCTACAGTCAGCGCTCCTGCGATGAGGCCACCAACGACCGACCCGACGATGCCGAGCAGGACCGTTCTGAGTACCCCGATATCGTCTTTTCCGGGAACTAGGGCACGAGCAATAAAGCCTGCCACCAACCCGAAGACGAGCCACCCGAGAATCATCCAGATCATACGTTCTCTCCTCGTTGCGCGACCACTAGGTGCATTCAGGGTATCCAAGAAGAGGGGGCTCGTGGCCAGCGGCGTGGCGAGATAGGACCGGCGACGCTGATGATCGTCGGTGGCACGTGGGCAGGACGGCATCCAGCGGCGACTGCCCGTTCGGCGGACGGGGCATGGCGGGGTCACAGGGGTCGCGATGCTGTCGGAGGGCTCTCGTCCAAACTGATCTGGTGACTAGCTTGCCCAGGATGGCGAGCCGGCAAGACGGTGTCTCCCGCGAGTCATTTGTTCCACCCAACGGCCGAGCCGGATACCGTCTTTTGATGTTCTCTTGTCGTGGACTTCGACTTTCTCGATCCCCCGGTTCGCCCTGAAGGCAAAGAGTCCACTCAGACGGTATTGGTAGCGGCGACTCAAGCAAGAGGACAACCTTACCACCGGAGACCACATAGACTGGCAGGTCGATGCGGGTCCCCAGCAGCAGACGGCACATGCGTAGCGTAGGTACCCGTTATGTGGAATCTACGTCGGTCGTGCCGCTGACTACGTATTCGAAAACCGTCGCTGACTAGGTAGCTGACCTGGGCAGAGTTACGTGCGGCTACTGATTGCCCATGACCGTAAGCCTGGGCAGGGTATGGGAAACTGAATGGGCGAATCCACGACGCGTGTTTCTGCCCTGGCTACCGCTGGGAGTGCTTCCCTAGGAGGATTTGATGGCACTGAGCTTTGTGGAGATCGACGGACAGCGCCTAAAGCCGCTGCCCACCCGCGCCGTGCTCTCGCCGTTGCGCGGTGGTCCTGACGACGGCGGCGCGAGCGGCGTCAGCTATTGAACGATTGTCGTCTTCGCCGGCGGCGCTGGACACCGGAAAGACCTACCGCCATATCGCCAGGAATGGGCGATTGCCGCCGTTATGCGGATAGCATCGGCAGCCCCGCCCAGATCCCGGCAGACTTACTGACAATGCACCGGCGCGTGCCAGGTGCTCACTGCCACGCCTGGGAGCTGTTTCATGATGCAAGTTTCGTCTCATCATCTGGAAGCACTCCGCACGGTGCTGGCCGGGAAAGTAATCACACCGGAGGACGCCGACTATGACACTGCTCGAATCCAATGGAACAACGACATCGATCGCCGCCCGGTAGCGATCGCCCGCTGCTTGTCACCGAGCGACGTCTCGGCGGCGCTGCGCTTCGCCCGAGACCAAGGATTAGAGATCTCGGTGCGAGGCGGGGGGCACGCCTTCTCCGGATCCGGTGTCTGTGACGGCGGGCTGATGATCGATCTCAGCGCAATGCGTCGCGTCTCGATCAGTGCCGATTCACGGCTGGCGCAGGTAGACGGTGGCGCCACCGTGGCGGAACTGGACGCGGCAACCCAGGTGCATGGCTTGGCTGTGCCGGCCGGGGTGGTCAGCCACACCGGGATCGGCGGCTTGACACTCGGCGGTGGCATCGGATGGTTGACCCACCGAGCGGGGTTAACCATTGACAACTTGCTTTCAGCCGATGTGGTGCTCGCTGATGGACGATATGTACACAGCTCGCCCGACGAGCATGCCGACCTGTTCTGGGCGGTCCGCGGCGGCGGCGGTAACTTCGGCGTCGTCACGACTTTTGAGTTCCAGCTGCACCCAGTCGGGCCCGAGGTGCAACTGGGACTCTTCTTTTGGGGGATGGAGAGCGGAGACCAGGTACTGCGACTGGTCCGCGACGTTGTGCCTCAGCTGCCTGCTGACGCTGGCGCCCAGATCGCTATCGGGCTCAATGCGCCGCCAGCACCATTCGTACCCCCGCGGTACCACTTCACCCCGGGCTACCTGCTCATAGTGGTCGGCTTCTCCTCCCCGGAGGAACACGCTCGGCTCATCGCACCGATTCGCGATGCCCTGCCGCCGTTGTTCGAGCTTGTCACCCCGATGCCGTATGTCGCTCTGCAGCGGACGCTCGACGAGACCGCGCCATGGGGGCTTCTCGGCTACCAAGAAGCGATCTACCTCGACGAGCTCACTGACGATGTGATCTCGGTGATCGTGAATCAGACGCCTGCTAAGCGTTCCCCGATGAGTTTCTGCGTGGTCTTCCGCCTGGACGGAGCCTATTCGGAGGTCGGCGACGAGGAGACAGCTTTCGGCGGTCGGCGCGCACCGCGCTACATCGTCAACATCACCGGCATCGGAGCCACCCCAGAGATTCTGAGGGCAGAACGGGCATGGGTACGGTCGCTGTGGAGCGCGCTGCGGCCCTTCGCCAGAGACTCCGGTGGGTACGTGAATTCCATGACCGACGACGATGAAGATCGAGTGCGGGCATCGTACGGCGCGGCCAAGTACCAGCGGCTCGCCCGAATCAAGGCAAAGTACGATCCGGCCAACGTCTTCCGCCACAACGCCAACATCAGACCCACCTGACTCACCGTCGCCCCGCGTTCAGGGACAGAACCCCGTTATCTCGGCCGGGTACCGTGCGTTCCCAGGACGTACTGCAGCTACCCGGGAGGCGGAGGCGACTGTGGGCGAAAGGCGCGCGCGGCGTGCTCGGCTGACGGTAGCAGTGCTTGCCCTCCTCGGAGCCGTCGCCGCCGTTGCGGTGCTGCCGGTGCCCAGTCCACTGCAGATGCGGGCCTGGGCGCAGTCGGTTGGCATGGCTGCACCACTGTTGTTCCTGTTCGGACACGCACTCATGACGGTCGCCCCGGTACCCCGAACGGTGTTCACCCTCGCCGCCGGTTTGCTGTTCGGGCCGGTGTTGGGAGTGACGCTGTCCCTGGCTGCGACGGCACTGTCCGGGGTGCTGGCGTTCGGTCTGGTGCGATGGCTGGCTGGTAATTTCGTCCTGCGCCATTTAGATCACAAGGTGCTCCGTACGGTAGATGCTCGGTTGCGCCGCCGTGGCTGGCTGGCGGTGGCGTCATTGAGGTTGATCCCCGCGGTGCCATTCTCGATTCTCAACTACTGCAGCGCGCTTTCGTCGATCTCATTCCGGCACTATCTGGCCGGTACCGTGGGAATCGTGCCCGGCTCCGTAGCGGTGGTGATGCTCGGCGACGCGCTCACCGGCACCACCTCTCCTGCATTGCTGGCCGTGTCGCTGGCCGGCGCGGCGATTGGCGTGATCGGGCTGATTGTCGAGAGCCGCTCCCCCGCCCCGGTCCTTCCGGAAGCGGCAAGCCAACGATGAGCGTCGAAGACTGGGAACGGGCCGTCGCCGTGCCCACCTAGCTGTTCAGCAACGGCCGGTGGCGACCCAGCAATGTGGGAAGTCGTTTGTAGCGACCTGACCTGGAGTCGACACTCGCGCGATCTGCCCGCTTCGCTCCCGCTCTGCGATACTTCCGCTGCACAACGTGGTGGGCCAGCTCGGTACGTCGCCCAAACCGGCAGCAGCGCCGCCGCCAGACAGGGAGCAGACCGTGAGCACGCCCGCCGACCTCACCGCCACTGAGCTCGTGGCCGCCTACCGCGCGGGTGAGTTGTCGCCGGTTGAGGCCACCCATGATGCGCTGGACCGGATCGATCGGCTCGACCGACAGGTGCGCGCATTCTGCCTGGTAGACGCCGATCGTGCCCTGGAAGCGGCCAAGGCATCGGAGTGGCGGTGGCAGCAGGGACTACCACAGGGCTTGGTCGATGGTGTGCCAGCGTCGATCAAAGACGTGTATCTCACGCAGGGATGGCCTACCTTGCGCGGTTCGAGATTGGTCTCTCCGGACCAGGAATGGCCCTTCGACGGTCCAGCGGTCGCCCGGTTGCGTGAACACGGCGCGGTGCTGCTGGGCAAGACAACCACTTCTGAGCTGGCCTGGAAATGCGTCACCGACAATCCGCTCACCGGCGTCACGGTGAATCCGTGGGACACCAGCCGGACGCCGGGCGGGTCAAGCGGCGGCAGCGCGGTGGCGGTGGCACTGGGCATGGGACCGCTGTCGATGGGCACCGACGGAGGCGGTGCGGTACGCATTCCCGCGTCCTTCACCGGGACAGTGGCGATCAAGCCAACCTACGGTCGCGTGCCGAATTGGCCGGCCAGCCCGTTGGGAACGCTGACGAACGCTGGGCCGATGGCCCGGACTGTGGCCGACACCGCCCTGCTACTCGACGTCGTCTCCGGGTACGACGCCAGGGACTGGTCCGCCCTGCCACCGACGAATCGCCGGTACTCCGATGCACTGGATAATGGCGTGCTGGGGCTGCGGATCGCGCTGAGCCCGGACCTGGGCTATGTCGGCGTCGACCCCGATGTGGCCGACGCCGTGCAGACCGCCGCCGAAGTATTTGTCGACCTCGGCGCGCAGGTGGAGCTCGCTGACCCGGGTTTCGACGACTGTGTGCAGGAATTTCACGTGCTCTGGTTCACCGCTGTGGCCAAGACAGTCGAACGCCTAACCTCCCGCGAGCGCGGCCTCATGGAACCTGCCCTGCAGGACATCGTGACACAGGGCGAGCGCTGTTCCGCTCTGGACTACCTCGCTGCCACCGCGGCGAGAACGGCGATGGGCACCACGATGGGCGCCTTTCATGAACGATACGACTTGCTGCTCACTCCGACGGTCCCGATAACGCCATTCGTCGCCGGCGAAGAAGTACCGATTGGCTGGCACTCGGAGCGCTGGACAAGCTGGAGCCCGTTCACCTACCCGTTCAACATGACCCAGCAGCCCGCCGCCACGGTGCCATGCGGCTGGACCAGCACGGGCCTGCCGATCGGGCTGCAGGTGGTAGGACCGCGACACGCTGACGATCGGGTGCTCGCCGCATGCGCGGCCTACGAGCAGGTGCAGCGCTGGGACCACCGGCGACCCCCCTTGCTGCCGGGCTGACTGTCAGGATCGGCCGGGTTCCGCCGACCCCTGGTCGGGCGGCGACTTCGGGGCGCGTTGCCGTCCTCAGATGAGCGGGTGGAAGCCCTCGGTTCCACCCGAGTTCGCCGATCCGGGTGCTTGGGCTGGAGGTGCCTTCGGAGGCGGGTCCTGCTGCGCGGCGTCCGACTGGGCGCTGGAGGACCGCCGTGGCGCGGGAGCCAGCGACGGGGTCGAACCCACCGCTGGCTGGGGCACCTCCCTGTGGGCAACTTCCTTGGCGGCCTGGAGCGCGGCCGCCACATTCGGATCGGTGGGGTTGTCGAACCATCCGGCAATAGCCTCATCGTCGTCTTCGGGTCGACCGGCCGGCACGTAGTCACGGCTCGGTTCGAACCGGAACACCCCATCGTCACCGGGAGTGCCGAGCATCCTGGTGAACCCCTCCAGAGCCTTGCTGAAGTCGCTTGGCACGATCCAAACCTTGTTCGCATCACCCTGAGCCATCTGCGGCAAGGTCTGCAGGTACTGGTAGGCAAGCAACTCGGGAGTGGGCCGCCCTGACTTGATCGCGGCGAACACCTTCTCGATCGCCTTCGCCTGGCCCTGCGCCTGGAGGTACCGCGCCGCCCGCTCCCCCTGGGCACACAGGATGCGCGACTGACGCTCGGCCTCGGCGGTGAGAATCGCGGCTTGCTTGGCTCCCTCTGCGGAGAGGATCGCGGCCTGCTTCTGACCCTCTGCGGTCTTGATCGCTGATTCGCGCTGGCCTTCGGCGGTGAGGATGGTGGCGCGCTTCTCCCGGTCGGCGCGCATCTGCTTCTCCATCGAGTCCTGGATGGACGGCGGTGGATCGATCGCCTTGAGTTCCACCCGGCTGACCCGGATCCCCCAGCGCCCGGTCGCCTCATCGAGCACTACGGACAGTTGACCGTTGATGGAATCCCGGGAGGTCAAGGTTTCCTCCAGGCTCATCCCACCCACGACGTTACGCAGCGTAGTAGTGGCCAGCTGTTCAACTGCCTCCACGTAGTTGCGGATCTCGTACACCGCGTCCTTCGGGTTGGTCACCCGGAAGTACACGACGGTGTCGATGTCGACGGTCAGATTATCCTTGGTGATCACTGATTGCGGGGGGAAGGAGACTACCTGCTCACGCAGGTCGATCCGGTCCCGAATCGTGTCGACGAAGGGAACCAGAAAGTTCAGGCCCGGATTCAGGGTGTTGCGGTAACGACCGAGCCGCTCGACGACCGCGGCGGAAGCCTGCTCGATCACCACGACCGCCTTGACAACCGAGACGACGATCGCCAGCAGGATGACCGCCAAGACCACGACCAGGGCAACGCTCATGAAAACTCCCCCATGACAACGGCAGTAGCACCGGAGATGGTCATCACCGTAACGCGCTGGCCGGGTTCCAATATCTGGGTTTCGTCGTACGCGCGGGCGGACCACAGCTCCCCGCGAAGTTTGATCTTGCCACCATTCGCATCGACGGTGCTGACTACGATCGCCCGGTCACCGAGCAGCGCGTCGATGTTAGTCGGCACGTGGGCAGTGAACAGCCGGCGCTTGAGCACCGGTCGGGCCAGTGTGATCAAAGCCACCGAGGTGGCCGCGAACACCGCGACGTCCAGCCAGATCGGCGCACCCAACGCCGCGAACCCCGCAGCCATCAGCGCGCCTACCCCGAGCATGATCAGCACAAAGCCGCTCGACAGCACTTCGGCTGCGATCAGCGCAAACCCGGCAATGAGCCACACAACAGCGGCCATGTGACCATCTTGACAGATCTTCGATCAGGATTCTGCGGGTGATCGTCACGAGGTCGAGAGTTCCTGTTCTTCCGTGGTGACGAAGTCGATGAGTGCCTCCATCGCACCTAGCAGCGCCGGTTCAAGATCGCGGAAGCTTCCCACCGAGTCCAGCACCCGGCGCCAACCCTGCACCGGATCCGCGATCCCGCGTCGATCCATCCATCCGAGCGAGTGGCATACGCCTTCCTTCCACGACACCCCGCGCGGCACGTGCGGCCAAGCCGGGATACCCAAGGCGCTGGGCCGCACAGCCTGCCAGATGTCGACATAGGGATGACCGGTCACCAGCACGTCCGCCGAAGGCAGTGCCTGCACAAGGCGGCTCTCCTTGCTGCCGGCGACCAGATGATCGACCAACACGCCGAGCCGCCGGTGTGGCGCGGGGCCGAACTCCGCGACCCGCTCGGCGAGCTGATCTACACCGTCGAGCGGTTCCACAACTACTCCGTCCACCCGCAGATCATGACCCCACACGCGTTCCACGAGCTCCGCGTCATGCTTGCCCTCCACCCAGATCCGACTTGCCCGCGCGACCCTGGCCCGCTTCACCACTGCGCGGACCGAACCGGATGCCGATCTGCGCACTTCAACGGTGGCTGAGCCTGCTGGGCGGAGCAGCGTCACCGGATCGCCGTCGACCAGGAAGGCCGCGCGTCTCAGTGGGAAGATCCGAACCCGCCCCTTGCCGTCCTCCAGTAGGACTGTGTCGCGTTCGCAGCGCAGGACCGCGCCACAGAATCCGCTTGCGGCGTCCTCTACCACGAGGCCTGGCTCGGCCGGCAATTGCGGCACCGTCCGGGCTCGGTGTGCCGGGAGTGCGTCCGGCCCGTATCCCGCTCCGCAAGTCGGTGAGCCGTGCAGGTTCCTTGGGATCATGGTGTCGACGCTAACCGGATGCCTCTGTTCGGGTGGCGCAGCCACGCCGCATGTGCATGTTGCGGGTCCGGTCCGATCGCCGGCTCAGCCGGCGGTGTCCTACGCTTCTACTCCGTGCCATGCCCCAGCGCGACATTGACCGTATGGGCCTCTGCTTGGCTGCACGGTTGCGCCGCCCCTGACGCTGTGATCGACGGCCTGCATACCTGGGCAGGCCTGCACGAGGTCGTGGCAGTCGATGAGACCATCGCACGGCAGCTCGACCTGCCCGCGCCAGACCAGGTGCCAACCTCTGTGGTTGGCTTGCTGGCCGCGGCACGGCGAGCCGGAGCGGGAGTCGGCCAGCTTTTGTTGCCGGTGCCCGGTGACGTGCGGGGCCTGCCGCCCGACGGACCACTCGCCGCGGCCGCGATGGACAGCGGCGAGGCCGCCGTGTTCACGGGCGCGGAACTGGCGGCGGTGCCGAATGCAGTCGCAGATGGGGTGCTTCGGTGGACCGTATTCGCTGACGGCCCGCTGCCCGCGGCCCCAGAACCTGCCCTGGCCGATGCCGAGCATGGTCTGCGAGGTGCGGTTCGCCAGGCGGCGACCACGCTGGTGGAGCTCGGCGTTGCCCGGCACCGGCCGGGCGTTCGCGCCGAGATCGCCGAAGCCCTCGAGCACCGGATCCGGCCGCCGTGGCCCGAGGGCACCCCTGCCCGCGCGCTGCGAGTGCTTGAGCAAGCCGATGAGGTGGAGGCGATCCTGCGCGCTGCTGACACCGACAACCTCGGGGGCGCGGTATCCGCCTCGGTCGCGGCTGCCCGCTCTGCGGTGTTGCGACCACTGTTCACCGCGGTCCGCGAAGCGCGGCGCTCCGCGGTCGCTGAGGCGGTACGGGCGCTGACTCCGCGCGCTGGGCGGCGTTGACGAAGCTCCGAGTCGGACAGTGCCCTGCGCTATCCGCACACCCAGTCATCCAAGGTGAGGCTGGTTCATCTGGTCGATCGAGCTCTTAACGCCGGACCGTCAAAGCGTGGATCTCGGCCGAGTGCGGCGCGTGGGTAACTCTCGCAGCAGTGGGGCCGATCTACCTCAGCTATTGACGCCAAATGTTTGACCATGGATTTGGAGGTGTCGGAACGCGGAAGGGTGTCCCT
>DASYMC010000543.1:0-5658 GCA_036009255.1 Pseudonocardiaceae bacterium | reverse complement strand
AACGCGGAACGGGCAGCAGATCGGGCGCGTAGAGCACCTCGATGCAGGGATCGACCGCAGCGATGCGGTCCACGTGTTCTCGTTCGAGCGGAGATCCGATCAGCACCCTCACCGGGGCGTCCCGGCTCATCGCGAACCTCCCGATGGCAAAGCAGCCGTTCGCGATGCCCGCCCGTTACCAGCCTGTCGCCCGACCTCAGTGCTGCTGCTCATGCCAGTCCCTGTTCCTTTCCGAGAGCAATCAGGACCTCCACCATGGCCTGCGTTGCGTCGTGCCATTCGGTCTCATCTCGCGCAAAGCAGACACGGAAGTGACCGACCCCCGCCGGTCCGAACTGATATCCGGGACTGACAACAACGCTTGCGTCGCGCTGGAGCCTCGCGGCGACCTGCTGGTCCGGAAGTTTCAGCGCTGAGACGTCGGGGAAGAGATAGGCGGTCGCCTGCACTGGGTCGACTCGCAGGTACGGAACCCGGCGGAACCGCTCAAGCGTCGTGTCGTGAAGGCGTCGCAACTCTTCGATTCGAGCCGCAATGAACTCGAGGTCGTCGACCCACCAGTGGGCCATCAGTTGCTGCGCGTACGCCGGAGCCCGCAAAGACATAGTCGACAGCACGGACTCGATGGCATCGAGGACATCCGGCGGCCCGACGGTCACGCCGAGGCGATAGCCGCTCATGGACTCGGTTTTCGACGGTCCGAGCAGCGTTACGCACCGATCCCGCATCCCCGGTCGGGCCATGAGGTGAGCAAACGGCACGCTTTCGTCGTACACGAGGCGGCAGTAGAGGGAGTCCACGACAACTCGGAAGTCCCATTGCTCGGCCAGCTCGCCCAGCCGGTCCAGGGTGGCGGCGCTATAGACCGCGCCGGTGGGGTTACTGGGGTTCGAGAACAGGAGCAGACGGGGACGGTCGGCGCACGCTCGCTCGATCGCGTCGAGGTCGAGGTTCGTCCCGGTACCGTCCCGGAGCAACGCGATGCGTTGGATGCGTGCGCCGAGGAAGGCGAGGATTCTCTCATTGAACAGGTAGTCCGGGTCGGCGAGCAGGACCAGATCGCCTTCGTCGACAAGCGCCGACAGGGTGGCGAAGAGCGCGGCCTGCGTACCCGGCGTCAGTGCGATGTTTTCGTTCGGGGACAGGGGCACGCCGAGTATCGGGCTGAGGGTCTGTGCCACCCTGGCCAGCACCTGGGGATGGCCGCGGTATGGCGTGTAGGCCATAGCGCCGTCAGCGGCCGCTTCAGCGAAAACACTCGAGGCCCATGCCGGCGGCGGGAAGCGAACCGTATCGAAGTGAGTGGTGTCCAGCAGTCCATGACCTCCGCCGTCGAGGCGCAGGGAGAGGTCCGCGGCTCGGACAGACATCCCGATCTGGCCGGCGCGCTCAGGTATGTGCGTTCGCAGCACCCTTCGCGATGCGGCCTGGGTCGAGGGCACGGTCATGCACGTCCTCCTGCGGTCGAGGTGAAGTGGGACGCGTCCGAAGTTCAGTGCTGGACATACGGACAGCGCCTTCCTGCTCGCGTGCTTGGCCAGGGGAGCAGACGCTGATCGCGATCTGGAACCTAGGGGTGACCCGACGACAATGTCAACAAGATGCATGTTGACACCGAGCCTGACACAAGGCTGAAACGAGGCCGAAACGCGGCCTGAAACGAGGCCGAGATCCGGCGATCCGACCGGTAGACCAGGGCTCGCCTCAGGGGCTTGTGCAGCGGCAGACGGGACCGGTAGCTTCCGCGTGTGCATGAAGATTGTTAACATGCAGCGTTGTTAGGTGGCACAGCCTCCGCGTGGCGGACGTACTTGCGGCGATAGCCGGCCCCGCAGCCGGTTGTGTGACGTGTGATGCGAAAGGAGAAGTTGGTCGCTGGCTTGTAGTTCCGGGATAGCCACAAGTGGGCGACATAACCAGAGATGAGGCCTGATCCCGCATCGCTGCGGGGCCGAAGACTGTGGCGTGAGCAACCCGTCGGCGGACGCGGGCACGACAACGGTCAGCGATGTTGGTCTCCCACTTAGCCGGGCGGCCGGCCAAGACGGTGCACATCACCGCACCCACCGCACCCATCCTGCGTGCACCTTCCAGGCCGCGCGCAGCCTGCCACACATGACGAGTCAACCCCCGGAACAAGCACTATCGGCCGCGGCGAGCACTCCGAGCGCTCGCTGATGCGCATCCTGATTTCAACACCCCGAGCATCTCGTCATCCCATCCCCGCTCCCTCCTTCGGTGGTTTCATGCGTATCAGAAACGTCAGCGTCCTGGTCGGCCTCCTCTGCGTTGTCTCGATCGTCGCAGCGTGCAGTTCAACTGGCAGCTCCGCTGGACCAGGGTCCTCCGGCAGCACCCTTGTCGTGGACAGCAAATTCTCCTTCACCAGCAAGGACGCCGACCCCGCCCGCGGCGGGGTCGACTTCACTGCGGTGCCGCTCTTCCACGCGATGTACGACACCCTTCTGACGTTCACCAACAACGACTACACCAAACCGGTTGCGTCACTCGCGTCGAGCGTCACCGCGTCAGCAGACGACACCACCTTCACCTTCAAGCTGCGCCCGGATGTGACGTTCTCCAACGGTGATCCGATGACATCCGGTGACGTGGTCTTCTCGTTTCTACGAGTGCAGAACATCAAGGACACCCCTTCATATCTCATGGCCGGGGTCACCTCGGTTACCGCGCCGGACGCCTCCACCGTCGTGCTGACCACCGCCAGCCCCGACCCTGCCCTGCCCTTCGTGCTGACCAATCCGGCGATGGCGGTCACGGATGCGAAGCAGTTGCAGGCGCACGGGGGTACCGATTCGCAGGACGCGTCCACGACCGATACCGCGACAGGCTGGCTCGGTACCGCCTCGGTCGGCACCGGCCCGTACGTGCTGAAGAGCTACAGCGCTTCCGCCCAGGTCGTACTCACCGCCAACCCGCATTACTGGGGGCCGAACAAGCCGAACTACAAGACCGTCGTCTACTCGGCGGTTGATCCAGCCACGCAGGCCCTGAACATCCAGCGCGGCACCGACGAGGTCGCCCTGGACATCCCGACGACGCAGGCGTCGGGCATGACGAGCCAGCACGGGCTGTCCGTGCAGCTGTTCAGCTCACCGATCTCGTTCTTCCTGTTCATGAACAGCAATCCGGCCATCTCCAGCACAGCGGCAAACCCTGACATCCAGAACGCGGTACGCTACGGGCTCGACTACACGGGCCTCGTATCGCTGGCCGGACCCGGCAGTGTTCGCGCAGCAGGCATCGTCCCGCCAGGTTTCCTCGGAGCGCTTCCCGAGTCCGACGCAATCGCGACGGACCTCGCGAAGGCCAAGCAGTACGTCAAGGACAGCGGAATTCAGAATCCGACGATCCAGCTGAATTACCAGACCGGCACCTCGGCGAACGTTCAGACACTCGCCACCCGGATCCAGTCCAGCCTGGCACAGTTGGGCATCACGGTCACGCTGACTCCGCAATCGGCCATCGTCGGGCTGCAGGACTACCGTGGCGGCAAGGACGCGATGGGCCTGTTCAACTGGGCGCCCGACTATCCAGACCCCAACGACTACCTGGCCTTCATTCCCGGCGGGACGGTCGGCCTGCGGGCAGGGTGGCCTGCAAGCGCCAACCCGGGGCTCGCGGCGCAGGCGGCGACTACGGCTTCCACCACCGTTGACAGTGACCGTGGCGCCAAGTACGTCGCGCTCCAGCACGAGCTGAACGTGGCATCGCCAATCTATCCCCTGGTGTTCCCCGGCGAGTCGATCGTCAGCACGTCCAATCTGTCGGGGGTGCAGTTCAGCTCCGTTTGGTACCTCGACTTCAGCCAGATAAAGAACAAATGACTGTGGCCATCCTGAGCGTCCGGGCCCTCAAGAGAGCCCGGACGCGCCACCCCGTCGCCGTATTCGTGATCCGTCGGCTCCTCGCCCTTGTCGCGCTCGCCTTCGGAATCAGCCTGGTTTCCTTCGTGCTGACTCAGCTCGTACCGGGCAACCCGGCGGTCGCCAACCTTGGGCAGCAGGCCTCGAACGACCCGGCTGCGGTGCAGGCGTTCGAGGCGCGCTATGGCCTGGATAAGCCGCTGCCCGAACAGTACGTCATCTACCTTGGCCACTTACTGCACGGCGACCTGGGCGTCTCCGAGCAGACCCAGCGGCCAGTACTCGCCGACATGGTTTCCTACGCGCCGCCGACAGCGGAACTGGCGCTCACTGCGATGTTCATCGCGGTCGTCGTCGGAGTGGGATTGGGCCTTTTAGCGGCGCTGCGGCACAATGGCTGGCTCGACCGGATCGTACGTATCTTCACGCTGGTAGGTGTGTCGATTCCCATCTTCTGGTTTGCGCTGCTCGCCTTGTACATCTGCTACCTTCGCTTCGGAATTCTTCCCGGCGTAGGCAGGCTGGCCCCTACGGTCGAGCCGCCCCCGACAGTCACCGGCTTTGCTACCATCGACAGTCTCCTCGCCGGCCAGTGGTCGACGTTCGTGGATGCGGTGTCTCATCTGATCCTTCCGGCCGTCGTACTCGCCGCGCCGGTAACCAGCCTCATTACCCGGTTCTCGCGGGCCGCTGTACTTGAGGTACTCGGAAACGACTACGTCAACGCAGCAAAGGCGAAGGGGTTGCCGACGCACACGGTACTGCTGCGGCACGTACTGCGGGCCGCCCTCTCCTCGATCATCACGGTAGCTGGACTGGCATTGGCAAACGTTCTCACCGGTACCGTCCTCGTCGAGCGCATCTTCTCCTGGCCTGGGATCGGACAGTATGCCTACAACAGCGCCATCAACCTTGACCTTCCATCCATCATGGGAGCGACACTCTTCGTGGCCATCGTCTACACGCTCACCAACCTGGTAGTTGACGTGCTCTACACCGTGATTGATCCCCGAGTACGCCTCACATGACTGCCATGGAGCCTTCCAGCATGGCGCTGCGCCGCTCCAGAATTGCGCTGCGCCGCCCCAGAGTCCCACAACGTTGGCGCGAGCCACTGCTGATCACCGGGGCGGTACTGATCGGACTCTGGATCCTCGCCGCCGTACTATCCTCATGGATCACCCCCGACAACCCGCTGGCCCAAAATGCCACTCCGCTGTCCGCGCCATCAGGGCGCTATCTGTTCGGCACCGATGAGAATGGCCGAGATGTCTTGAGCAGGGTGATCAGCGGCGCCCGGGTATCGCTTCCCCTGGGTGTTCTCCTGGTCATTCTCGAGCTGATCATCGGCGGCACCCTCGGTGCGATCGCCGGCTATTTCGGCGGATGGATCGACGAGATCATCATGCGTGTCACCGATCTCGTCTTTGCGTTCCCGACGATCCTGCTGGCCATGACGGTGGTCGCGGCGCTCGGCCCGGGCCTGTTCCACTCGGTGATCGCCGTGGCGGCCGTCGGCTGGCCGACCCAGGCACGTGTGGTACGAAGCCTGGTGCGGACGACGATGCAGTCAGACTACGTGACTGTCAGCCGACTGCTCGGATCGTCATCGTTCCGTGCGCTGCGCATCGACGTGGTACGCAATGTGCTTGGTCCGGTCGCCGTGCTGGCGACCCTCGGCGTGGGAAATGCCATCCTGCTCCTTTCGGGCCTGTCGTTTCTCGGCCTCGGCGCGCGCCCACCCACGGCCGAGTGGGGCTCGATGGTGGCCAGC
>DASYMC010000542.1:0-5488 GCA_036009255.1 Pseudonocardiaceae bacterium | reverse complement strand
GACCCCAGGCAGAGTAAATGGGTTCTGAGTTGCGCGTGGCCGGAGAGGTGCCGAGCTTGCCACCCTGGGGTGATCCAGGTGGGGAGCGGTCAGTGTCCGCTCCAAGTCGGTGGTTCCGCGTGGCGGCCCTGCTGGTGAGCGACGCCGATCTGGGCTCTCACGGCGCAATTCTGGTGGCATTCGCCCACGCTCGTCGGTGGTCGTTGGGGACCGTTCCGGCCGGTTGACCTGCTGGAACTCCCTGGACGATCGGTGCTGAACTGTCGGTCGCAGACGTCGAAAGCGTGCTCCTCGCCACGTCCTAGAGGCAGGAAACACATGGGACTTCGATCGGTCAGTGATGAAGTGAGTGACAACCGCCGTCAGCATAGGCGGACTTTGCCGGACTCTTGGATCCTCGGCAGATCAACACAGCGCCGGAATGCTGGCCCGTCGCCGAGGTCCATTCACTCGGGATAACGGGGTTGCGTAGCGACCGAATCAAGATCAACACCCTACTTTACCCCCACATTGGGGCCGGACATGGTGGCAAACGTTCAGCACCGATAAGCGCTCCTGTTTGGTGATACTGCAGCTAGCGGGCACTGTTGAGTAGTGTCCGGCGCGGATCAGCGGGTTCGACTCCGAATCGGAAGGTCGGCGGTTTGCCCGCGTTGAGAGCGCGCCAGAGCCAACCGCACCGGGGAACCTCCTTTACGGGGTTGGAGGATGGCTCGTAGTTCGGCGCGCTGGGTGTCGGTGAGGGGTGGTGCTTGGGTGACGAGGTGCTGAATGTGCGCGGTGAGGGTGTCGGGGGTTGGGAGTGGTAGCGGGGTCGGTTGGGTTACACGGTGGTGCTCACCTGTTGGGGGGCCGGTGGCGCACGTGTCATCCCCGGAGGCGATTTCCTTGCCGTCCACGCTGACCGAGCCACCTGTAGTTTCATGATCGCCTTTCGTGTTGTCCGGTTGTGGTTGTGCCGTGTTGTTTTTGGTGGTCGCCGGTCTTGACCTAGGGGGCATCGCGGCTCCCGGCGGCGTTACCTATCGAATGCGATCCGAGCCTGGGACTGGACTCTGCCGTCTGGTGCCAGATGGAACGGCGCAGGAATGTGGTGCCCTTGATCAGCGTGGCGCGCACGACGTCGGGGTTGACCGTCTCGGTGCAGGCGGAGCGGGTCATAGTGGGGGTCCTTCCGGTGTCGCGGGTAGGGGAGGCAGTGGGAATGAATGGCAATCGATACGTCTTCCATCACTCGTTGTAATCAGCTCGACTGTGAGGATGGGAGGGGGTTGGGGAGGGAGGGACCCGTCCGGCGGCTATTTCTACCCCCGATTCTGGGGGTTTCGGTCATCGCTCTGCGAGTCCAGAGCTGGGTCCCTGATGGTGGTTTCGGCTGTTCAGGTTGGGGAGGCGCGGGTGGGGAGCGGGGTGGGGAGAACTCCCCGGGTCCCCAAGTGGGTCCCCACGTCTGGTCCCCTGTTCATCCGTCACCCTGTGTGTTGCCGTGCCGGTCGTAGTAGGTGAGTGCGTGGGTGACATCGGTGGCCCGGATAACCTTGACCCCGCCGGATTTGATCGGCTCAATGTTGTAGTCGGCCAGCGCGGCGCTGAGGTTTTGGAAGGTCCAGCCCTCGTAGACGGCCGGGTTTAGTTCGGCTAGCCGGGTTAGCACCACTTGCGTTCGTACTCGGCGTTCCCTGCGTAATACCTCCTGGATGTCAGCCAGGTGGTCAATCGCCTCGGCCGCCTGCTGCTGGTTGTCCGTTTCGGTGGTGGGCCCGGTGCAGCGCAACTGGTCGATGGTGGTCATGGCGCGGGTGACTACTGGGGTGACCATGTCCACGCCATCGGCGTAGGGCACGTAGAACCCGCGGACTAGCTCGAAGGTGGCGTCGCTGACGCCGACCATGACGCTGGTGCCCGGTCGGTGTGCATGCGCAGATCAGTAGCCCGAATTCCGGCCCGGTACTTCCCGGAGCCGAGCAGGCCGTCGTTGGCAATGTGATCGGCGACCGAGAACGCGACCCCACAGGAGGTATTGCGGGTGACCTCCTTAGGAATCGAGGTCGCGGTCGGCGACTGAGTATCCAAGATCAGGGTGATCCCGAACTTGCGACCCTGCTTGATCACACTGATGGCCAACTTCTCCGCTTGCTCCCCATGGGTGGCGTGACCGAACAGCTCGTGACACTCGCTGATCACACAGATCAGCGGGTGCAGTCTCAGTGCGGGTTTGTCGGCCAGGCGCCGGGACGTGGCCGGGGGACTACCCGGCAGGGTTGCCAGTAGTTTGCCCCGCCGTTCCATTTCGGCGAACAGATCCCTCAGGGCTTGCACCGCGGCGGCTGCGACGTCGGGGCCCATGCCGACCTGATACCGGGTCAGCCTTGGGGCGAACGGCTTGAAGTCAGTGTTCTGGGCAATCACGAAGACCCACAATTCCGCCGTGGGATCCAGGGCGGCACCCAGGAGCAGGATGCGGACCAGCGCGGTTTTGCCTTGGCCGGGGCGGCCGCCGACGATCCAGTTGCGTTCGAAGAAGTGGCCGTAGATCAGTTGTCCGCGCTGGGTCTTGCCGATCGGCACCCCCTGGAACACATCCACGGTGCCCTCGTGCAGCAGCGGCCACGGTCCGGCACCGCCGCCGAGTTTGCCCTTATCCGCGATCCATAACTCAAGGATTCCGGCCTCTTCGCCTTGAGTGGGCCAGGTCTCCAGGGTGGCCCGCCCCAGGTTCGCGGCCAGGGTGGTGCGTTTGGCCGCGACCATGTCCGCGGTCACCCCCATCGGCAGCCGGATCTGGGCATAGGTGCCGTCCCCGTCCACCCGGGCAGGCACCGTGTAGACCAGCTCACCGCCAGCCTTGAAAAATCGATCCAGAGGAGGAATTCCCAGGTGGGCTAGGGATTGAGAGATCATCCGCTCATCAATCCAGGAGTCCGCGTCGTCCCGGGATGGGCGAACCAGCCACCCCGCGCCGGGGTTGCGGTCGCGGCCCTCCGACACCGCCGCGACCAGCCACCCGATCGGCACGGCCTTAAGGATCCAGGTCAGCACCGCTCCGGTCACACCGAGCACGGTGTAGAGGGTGGCCAGCCACGGCCACATATCCGCTCGGGCTACCCGAGTGTTGATGAGGGCCAGCATCCCACCCAGGAACGCTGCGAGCAGAACACCCACTGTCACGCGGTGCGCGGCGATGCCGATTTTGGCCCATCGGGCCCGGGCATCGGCGCGGATCAGCTCCTGAGCGGCCCGGCGAGCCTCGGAGTCCCCCGCCAGCCAGGCCGCCCGGGCGTCGGCTCGCAAGTGCGCGTGGGTGAGCCAGGTCCAGCCCTTAGCAATCCACCGACCGTGCCCCCGCAGGAAAAACCAACCCAACCGGGCCCCATCATGGGGTGCCTTGCGCAACCGGTACCCCACTACTGCCCGGGCCTGCGCAACCTTCGGAGATTTCGCCACGCTCCGGGCTAGCATCACCACCCCGGCGAACAACGCGGATAACAAGCCGACGACAGCTGTGTGACCGTGCTGCTCGGCGGCTTCCATTTCCGCAGCGGCTTGTGCGGGGAACGGGACCAGAGTGCGATCGGGTCGGGGCTGCGTGTCGGTCATCGCCGACCCCCCTTGCGATCGGTGGTGTGCAGAATCTCGGTTACGGAGAACATGCGAGCGATCGCGGCCCCGGCGAACAGCGCGGGCACCCCGAGCGCCACCCCCCAGGCGCGGGGATCGGTGGTCAAACTCACCACCGCCCACTGGACCCCGACGATCACCGCAGTGCTGCTCAGAGCCCTAGCTAGGTTGCCGCCCATGCGGGTAACTTCCTGCGTGCGCCGGGCGACCCTGTATGCGCTGCGAGCGCCGCTGCGAAACGCTGCCAGCAACCCCAGTCCCGCCAGGGCCACCACCACAACCAGGACCGGATCAACCTGCGAGGCGTTCATCGCCGATCCCCTTCCCGGCGCTGCAACCACGCCAGGTAGATGGCCCGACGGTCGTCCTCGGCCAGCGCTCCCCATACCCCGAGCGTGGTGAGTCCGGTTGAGCGGAACTCCAGTTCCAGGCACTCGTCGGCCACCGGGCAACCTGCGCAGATGTTCGTGGCTAATTCGCGGTCGGTCGCCTTGTCGCCCGTCCACGTCGGCTCCTCGGTGCTGAGGTCGATCCACATGCAGACGCCCTCGCACGTCACGAGGTCGAACAGCGTGTGGGTCGGCACCGCTTCCAGGTCATCCAGGCGGGCCGTGATCTCCTCGAAAAACTCCTCGTTGCTCATCGTGCTCCCTGTCCAGGGGCGTGCAGCAGCCGCGCCAATGCGTGCGCGGGTACGACCAACCGAGACCGGCGACGAATCGTGGGCAACAGACCCAGGCGGATCAATCGGGATACCTCGGACCGATCCACACCGAGAATCCACGCGGCTTCCCGGATCGAAAAGACACCGGGCGAACCGGCGCCAGAAATAGCAGCGGTACTCATGATAGTTGTAGTCCTTCGACTCGATGGCGACCCAGCTGAATGTGGGCGTGCCATTGAGTAAAAGGCCGCGACAACCGCGGATCCAGGGAAAGCGTACATACCTTCTATGCGCGCCATGAATAGGATGCGCTACTAATTTCCCGCATAGATCGCATGCGCGGCGAGCATAACAAACAGCTCGACTGAATGGCTAGCCAGTCAGGACTTTAAGAACGTCCGAAAAGGAGCTGGTTAGACTGTCGAGCGCGGCGTGTCCCTTCGCCGCGCTCGCAACGGACGGTCTACCGATTATCCCTTTCGTCGCATAGGCTCGTATCCCTGTGATCAGCAGATGAGGACGTTGCGGGGCGTCGTGGTCGTTTTGCGAGTACGTCGAACGAACGAGATGTGGGAGTGAATGCAGGAGTATCGATGTTTCCCATTCGCCGCCGTGCATATCTTCGCTGGTGGTGGTCTCCATCCCGGCGCGCTCGCGCGCGATTCGGAAGTCTTCCCGACCCGGAAATAAGGCAATACTGCGTTCAACGACGTTCGCTTCTTGCGCAATATTGGACAGTACGTAGTTACCCCCGTGGCCGTTAACTAGTACGAGGTACCTGATCCCAGACCTGGCCAAAGACGACCGGGTATCATCGATCATGGCGATCAGGGTTCGAGAGCTGATGCTTACGGTACCCTCGAAGCTTTCATGCTCATGTGAGCATGACATCGTTATTGGCGGAAGTAGGAACAGGTTATATGTTATCGCCAGCTGATTGGCGATAACGCACGCAACTAGAGTATCCGTCGTTAGCGGCAGATGGTCACCATGCTGCTCGAAACTTCCCACTGGGAGCAGGGCGACCGTGGCGCCACGCTTAGCTTCATCGGTCGACGTTGCAGTGGTGATCAGCATACTCTCTTCCTTCACGACTTCAGCGACCGAATACTCCTGTCGAATCGTCGAGCTTCGTCTCCTGCGCCTCGCTCTATCAGTATACCTGGAATTCGAGCGAGCTGATCTGCTGTTCGAAATGACCTAGTC
>DASYMC010000541.1:0-3770 GCA_036009255.1 Pseudonocardiaceae bacterium | reverse complement strand
GGGCGGTACACGACAACGACCAGCCCGACCTGGGACTCCAGGACATGCCGGTCGATGAAGACCGCCTGCCGGACTACCCAGCCCTAGCCGTGTTGGTGCGGGCCCGAATGAACGCCCTTCCGGTGTCGGGTAAGCCCACAGCGCCGCACGAGGACGAGAATGACCACCGTGTTGGGCTACCGAAGAAATCTGACCGGCCGGCGCCGGTGTACCAGATCAAGGTGGGGTTGCGGGGCGCGAAGCCACCGATCTGGCGGCGCCTTGAGGTGCCCGCCGACATCAGCCTCACCCGACTGCACAGGGTCATCCAGATCGCGTTCGACTGGGACGACAGTCATATGCACGTCTTCGAGACCCCCTACGGCGAATTCGGGATCGCCGACGCCGAACTCGGCCACCGCGCGGAGGCGCCGGTGACACTGGCGCAAGTCGCCCCTGAGGCGAAGAGCAAGATCCGCTATACCTACGACTTCGGCGACGACTGGGAACACGACATCCTGGTGGAGAAAGTGTTCGACAGAGACGAGGCGGCCAGCTATCCGCGCTGCACAGCTGGACAGCGTGCCACCCCGCCCGAAGACTGCGGCGGCATCTGGGGCTACCACAACCTCACCGACGTCCTGACCGACCCCACCCACCCAGAACACGAAGACACACTCGAATGGCTCGGACTCGACCACGCCACCGAGTTCGACCCCGCCAGCTTCGATGCCAAAACCGTGACCCAAGCACTGTCGCGCTTGCGCTAACACCCTGCGGAACGAAACCCGCTTCGGCCACCACCCGCAACACCCGATCACCAGATTGAACAACCACCCACCCGCAACCGGATAACCACTACACACCACCGCGCGACCACACTGCCGCAGCTCAGTCGCCCGGCGCGCGTCACAAGCGATCAGGGGGCCCAAGGAACCGCGTCACCAACGCTGCAGAATCCGACACGCCTTCCGCCGGGCCACTCTCCGTCGGCGCCACCGGCTCCCGGAACTCCCGCCAGCCCTGGTCGTCGTCCTCGGTCACGACCACCCCGGCAACGTAGGGGGCGCCATCGGCCGCGACTACAAATTTTAGACGACTGGTTACCACGTTTCCGACCGGTCCCGCGTCCAGGTGGCGGAGGTCAGTCCGGGCCGAGATCATTACTACCGCTTCTGACTGAAGGTGTCCAGGTAGGACCGTGTTCAACGGTCAGAGCGTGGCCAGACGCCTTGCGATTCCTCGAAGACGCTGCGGCTCGCCATCCGCGTCTATCTCGGTCCGCCCCGCGACGTGCAAGTGCCATATCTCGCCGTCACTGCGCCTAACGCGGAACCTAAACGCCGGAGGCTCGCCGCTAACCAAACTCCACCCCATCGAGCGCTCCACCCCCTCTCGGTCCTCCTCGTACACCCGACCAAGAAACGCCTCGTAGGTGAGGGCATTCTCCTCGAACACGTCATGCACTTCTTGGCTCCAGATCATCGCATTGCTGGGCACGTCCCATTGCCAGGTGCCGACCACAGTCCGGTCTGTCACGGCCGGTTTGAGATCGGAGATATCGAATCCGACGCCGTATAGCAGCTGTTCCTGCGGCAGGCACGCCGCGTTCCATCGTGTCCACCGATAGCCGCCGTCACGGCACAGCAGCCGAAGGTCGTAGCACAAACGCACACCGGCATCGTCCATCAACTCCTGCCGGAGCTCGACCACGTCGTGCTGGTCGTCGGGATGCACGAACTCCCAGAACGGTGCCGACGTCAATTCCTCGGCCGACCAGCGCAATACCGTAGTAAAGCCATGATTCACTCGTAGGAACGATCCCTCGTAGTCCTGCACGCCAAGCATTATCAGGGGAGAGTTCCGAAACCACAGCAGATCGTGGAGCTCCGGCAACCTCTGCCCCTGCCCGCTGGATTCCTCTGCTCCCGGCCGGTCAAGATGGGTCACGCCGCGTCCCTTCTTCCCTTCCTATGGTCGCAAGCCAGCATGACTCGTTACGCCGTCGGACACATCAGCCTGAATTTAATAAGGTCTGCCCCTTTGCTCGTTGCCCTCAACCGCCTCAGGGGTCCAGATGTCCGGATCATGCGGTACGCCCGATCCCCCGCCGCCGTGGATGGCTGACGCTGGACAAGCAGCGCGCGGCCCAGCGGGCACAAGTTCCGCCGACTGTCCGAGCTGCGCATGTCGCTGGGCCGCTGATCCACCTGCGGGCAAGCGTCCAAGGCGTACACCAGACCATTCGCCATGCCCAAGGCTAACTCGACCCAGCCAGCTGGGGGTGATGCAGGCGATGTGCATAAGTTCTGTGCATCTGTGTTGTGCATACGTCCTGTGCATCTGTCCACCGGCGGGTGTAGTATCCCCCTTGCCTCGATCATCCCCCCGACTGATCGAGGAGTACTCGGCACCTGACCCGGCCGGTGCTTTCCGCGTAGGTCCGCGCCGTCGGGTCGGGTGCCGATCCCCTCCGTCGCGCTCGTGCTCCGGAAGAGTGGGGGGTGCTCCGCGCGGTCAGGGATGCGGCTGCTCAGCGGGCGTCGCCACACCCTCCGTCTCCGTCCAGATTCGTGTCTCGTGTGCCCGTTCATTCGGGGACTTACGAGGAACCACCGGCAACAACAATCAGAATTTCACTGACCGGGTAGGGAAGACGACAGACCCGGGAGCCGGCGAGTGAGGTTTACTGCGCCCCACGAAAGACCGGCGGCCTCACCCCAGCGCAGTCCAGCTCCACCGCCCATCGCCACGATTGCCCGGTGTTCCAGCGGCGTAGCGGCGTGTTCAGTGGACCATGGGGTGGGCTGCATCGACCCAGGGCACATGCTCGGGCTCGGCTACCCCGTCGATGTCCAGGTTGACCACGATCGGTGCCTGGCCACTGCGGGCCACCACGCATTCCAGCGGCTCGTCATCGAGGGCGTTGATCTCTTGGTGCGGCACGAACGGTGGTACGAAGATGAACCCGCCCGGGCCGGCTTCGGCGGTGAATTCGAGGTTCGCGCCCCACCGCATCTGGGCCTGGCCGCGGATCACGTAGATCACGGTCTCCAGCTCGCCGTGATGGTGCGGACCGGTCTTCGCGCCGGGGTGGACCGTGAAGGTCCCGGCCCACAGCTTCTCCGAGCCCGTCCGGTCATGGGTGACTGCGGCCGCGCGGGTCATCCCCGGTGTCTGCGGGGTGTTGGTGTCCAGCGCGTCGTCGGGGATGACCCGCACGCCCTCGGTGCGCCAATCCCGCGAGGTCTGAGCCCGAGACATGTCGCGATGCTCCGTTTTCATCATAAAGACACAGCCTGGCGTTGATTGCGTGGCGCAACATCACCGCCAGCGTCCGTCGTGCCGTGGTGCTAGCGGCAGTTCTCGGACTCCTGTTGACCGGTACTGAAGTTCAGCGCTGGCGGTGAAGACGTAAACAGTCCGAGGCGCGATCGTGAAACAGCACCAGCGGGCGGGTTCTGCTCTGATTAAGGGCTCTGGAATCTGACACCGCGCAGGAGGTTCCAGATGAGCAGCGTCAACACGAGAGCCTGGGATCGAATCGGCTCGGGGCCGCTCGGGGCATCTCCGCCTGCGGCATATCCGTTGACGACGGTCGTACCGGCCCTGAGGAACGCTCGGGCTCAACGATCACCTTCGTGACGGCGGCATATCGACTCCATGGGACGGGTATCGGAAGCAGTGGGGCCACTGTCTGTCCGGGGGAACACGACCGAGGAGAGGTTTCTGATGGGGATGAATGTTGCTGATGCGTTGGTGGAGGCGGCGTTGCGGGCTGGGGTAGGGCG
>DASYMC010000540.1:0-6967 GCA_036009255.1 Pseudonocardiaceae bacterium | reverse complement strand
GCGTCAGCGGTCGCCGGGCCGGCTCGCGAGGTCTACCGTGCAGTGGTCACGGTTGACGAGCTCAAACCGATGGGTGACCAGCCGCAGTTTTCGCGTTGTGGTGGGCTGACATAGCGCTTCTACCCCGGATGGTGGCGCTATGGATGCTCGTGGGTGCGGCGACGGCCGGTTGCGACACGTCGCGGACATGTTCGCCGATTTGGGGCGGCAGCTGAAGGCGCCGGATGCCCCGGCGGCGTTCGATGTGGTGGCTACGGTGGCGGCGCGACAAGTGACTGGGGCGCGGGCGGCGTCTGTGACCTTGTTGCGGCAGGGGCGGTTTGAGACGGTCGGCTCAACTGACGAGCGGGCGACCCGGGCCGACCTGATCCAGTACGAGTTGGGATCCGGGCCGTGTGTGGATGCGATCCTCGAAGACTCGGTATTTCAACCAGAGGATCTGCGGCATGAGGCGCGTTGGCCCGAGTACGGCGCCAGGGTGTCCGCCGAGCTGGGGTGGTTGAGCATGATCTCTTACCAGTTGAGCTCGGAGATCACCGGCGCGGATGTGCTGGCCGGGTTGAACGTCTACTCTGACCGGGCTCACGCGTTCGATGCCTCGGCGGTTGAGGTGGGTCTGCTGTTGGCCACCCACGCGGCGGCGGTGGTTGCCGCGCGGACGAATCAGCAGCGCGCGGACAATCTGGAGAAGGCGTTGCGCACTAGCCGCCAGATCGGCATCGCGATCGGCGTGCTCATGGGTGCCCACAAGGTGACCCGGGAGCAGGCTTTCGACTTGCTGCGGATTGCCAGCCAAAACAGCAACCGCAAGCTCCACGACCTCGCTATGGAAGTCGGCGAGACCGGAACCCTTCCTTACCCGCAGCCCATAGGCTAATGCGGGCGATGGCCGGTCTGCCGCAGCCCTCGGCGAGAAGGCTGATCCCGGTTTGCCAGGTGTCACATGCGGCATCGCTGTGACCGGTGAGGTTCGGGGCGAGAGCGGCTACTCCGGTTCGGCGGGCGCGTTGCGCGCGGGTCTGAACCGTAGCGGGATGAGCCACAGCCAGTTGTGGATCAATTACCTCACCTTGGGCGGGGAGCTGAGTGAGAAGGAGCTAGATGCCGCACTGCGCGGGAATCTGGTGCTGGGCCGCTTCCAGTACAACATGATCGCCCAAGCGCTCAATGATCACTTCATCGACGGTGGTGAAGGCCATCCAATCCCTTACTTCGAGCAGCTTGACCAGCGGCGGGCCAACGACTGGCCCCTGCCGCCGCCACAATTGTCGCCGGATCCTGAAATCTGGCCCCCTGGCGTCTTCTGAATCTTGACCCCCTGACGCTGGGGAGGTGATCAACGTGGAGGCCGGTTCACGGGGACCCCAGTTGCCTCATGGCGGCGGGCGACCAGGCCAGCCCTCCGTCAGAAGTCCTCGACCGGTTCCACGACCGGCCGCCGGCGCGCTGACCGCACAGCGGCGACCCGTCGCGGTGCCATGACGCCGCCCGCCCCGCTGCGCCCGAGGGGCGGCCGGTATAGCCACCTACCTCGTAAATTTCTCAGAGTTTCCTTGGAATGCCGTCGCTGACAAGTTCTGAGATAACTCGCGCGCTGCGGTTAATGCCAGGCAGCGCGGGTAAGACACCTTGGGGTTCAACAGAAAAGCCCACCTTGGGTGGCAGCACAGTGATGTTGCCGATACCGCTAGTAGTCAAACTGAGGTGTGCCTTGTCGGACAGTCCCGTTACCTTACCTCTGCGCCAAGTAGGGCTCGATTCGTCTCGTGTGTTGCTTGCGAGTAATGATCCACGGGGGATACGGACGCGACCAGGCGAGCGCCTGGATCAGGTGTTCGAGGAACGCGTAGACTGGATGCGCGGCTACGCCAAGCCTGAGCACTTGGCGGTGGACGACGGTGACATCACCCTGACTTTCACCGAGGTCGACGAGTGCGCCAACCAGCTCGCCCGCTACCTGCTGGCAAAAGGGGCCCGCCCGGGTGACCGAATCGCGCTGCTGATCGACCGGCCGACATATTCCTACGTGGGAATGCTCGCCATAATGAAGATCAATGCCGCGTATGTGCCGCTGGATGTTGGTTTCCCGCCAGACCGGATTGGCTACATACTGTCCGACGCGGGCGTCGGATTCGTGCTGTCGCTGTCTCATATATGCGACCGCGTCGAAGGCCTGGAGGACTTCGCCCCCGGGTTGCTCTATCTCGATCTCGCTGGAGATGGCGTTCTGGCGCAGGACTCCACCCGGCTGACTGATGCGGAGCGGGGCGAGCCGGTTGACGACCTGGCCTATCTGATCTACACCTCGGGCACCACCGGGCATCCCAAAGGGGTCGCCATCGGACACGCAAGTATCTGCAACTTCGTGCGGGTCGCCGCCGAGGTCTACGGCCTGCGCGACGATGACCGGGTGTATCAGGGCATGACGGTCGCGTTCGACTTCTCGGTGGAGGAGATCTGGGTGCCGTGGATGGCCGGGGCGACGTTGGTGCCCAAACCGGCCGGGCCGAGCCTGTTGGGTCTGGAGCTGCACCAGTTCCTCACCGAGCGGCGCATCACCGCGATGTGTGTGGTGCCGACGTTGCTGGCGACGATCGAGGACGACCTGCCGTTGTTGCGGTTCCTGCTGGTTTCCGGGGAGGCCTGCCCGCAGGACCTGATCGCCCGCTGGTACCGCCGTGGCCGGCGGTTCCTCAACGTCTACGGCCCCACCGAGGCCACCGTCACCGCGACCTGGACCACGCTGGAGCCAAACCGGCCGGTCACGATCGGGCGGCCGCTGCCCACCTACTCCATCGTGGTCCTGGACCCGGACGACCCGTGCCGGGCGCTGCGCCACGGCGAGGTCGGCGAGATCGGCATCGCCGGGATCGGTTTGGCTCAGGGCTACCTCAACCGGGCTGACCTGACCGAGAAGGCGTTCATCCCGGACCTGCTGGGTATCCCCGCCAATCCGTCGGGGCGGATCTACCGGACCGGGGATCTGGGCCGGGTCAACGAGGACGGGGACATCGAGTATCTGGGTCGGATCGACCTGCAGGTCAAGATCCGCGGCTACCGCATCGAGCTGACCGAGATCGAGTCGGTGCTGCTGCGGGTGCCCGGGATCGCCGCCGCTGCCGTGGACACCTTCGAGCCGACTCCCGGCACGGTCGAGCTCGTCGGGCACTACAGCCTGCGCACCGGCGTGGATCGGCTCGACCCGCGGGTGATCTACAGTCACCTGCGGGAACGGCTGCCCTCCTACATGGTGCCCGCCTACCTGCAGAACCTCGACGCCATCCCGATGACCACCTCAGGCAAGGCCGACCGCAAGGCGCTGCCCGCGCCCACCGCCCGGCGCAGCACCCCGGCCGGCGACTACGTCGCCCCGGCCACCGAGACGGAGAAGATCCTCGCCGCAGACCTGGCCGCTGTCCTCGGGGTCGACCAGGTCTCGGTGCAGAGCAACTTCTTCCAGGACCTGGGAGCCAACTCGCTGGTCATGGCGCAGTTCTCCGCCCGGGTCCGCCAGGAGGCCGCACTGCCATCGATCTCGATGCGGCAGATTTATCAGAACCCGACCATCAGATTGCTGGCCGCCGCGATGGGCGGTGCGACACCTTCCGGTCGGACCCGAACCGGCACCGTGGTGCGCACCAGCAGCGCGAAGTATGTGGCCACCGGTATCGCACAGCTGATGTGCTTCCTGGTATTCAGCTATGTCAGTGCGCTGGTCATCGACGCGGGTTTCAGCTGGTCGGTCGCCGGTGTCACCCCGCAGAACGTCTTCCTACGATCTGGCACCTTCACCATCGCCCTGTTCCTGGCGGCCTGCCTGCTGCCGATCCCGGCCAAGTGGTTGCTCATCGGACGCTGGAAACAGCGGGAGATCAATCTGTGGAGCCTGGGCTATCTACGGTTCTGGATCGTCCGCACGCTCATGGCCGTCAACCCGCTGCTGCTGTTCACCGGATCGCCGATCTACCCGCTCTACCTGCGGATGCTCGGCGCCAAGATCGGCAAAGGCGTGACCATCCTGTCCCGCGCGATACCTGTCACCACCGACCTGGTCACGATCGGATCCGGCACGATCATCCGCCGGGGCGCGTTGCTGACCGGTTACCACGCCACCGGCAGCAAGCTGCAGATCGGCCGGGTCAGCCTCGGCCGCGACGTGTTCGTCGGTGCGGCCAGTGTGCTGGACATCAACACCTCAATGGGCGACGGCGCGCAGCTCGGCCACAGCTCGGCACTGCACAGCGGCCAACACGTCCCGGCCGGCGAGAGTTGGCACGGGGCCCCGGCCGAACCGACCACCACGGACTACCGGACGGTCGCCCCGATCAGGTTGAGCGCGGCCCGGCGGTTCCTGTTCGGCCTGGCACAGCTGATGGCGGCGATGATCCTGGTGCCGGTGATCTCCGGTGTGGTGGTTACCCTGCTCACCGCGGTCCCGGTTGTCGCCGACTACTTCGACCCGGCCAAGGCCCGGTTGACCGGAGCCCGGTTCTACCTGTCGATGGCGGCGATCTCAGCGATCGTGTTCTTCGGCTTCAGCCTGGCAGGGCTGGTGAGCACGATCGTGCTGCCCCGGCTGCTGCAGCCGTTGATCCGCCCCGGGCGGACCTACCGGCTCTACGGCCCGCACTACATCGTGCAGCGCCTCATCACGAGTTCGAGTAACTCGCGGTTTTTCATGCTGCTGTTCGGCGATAGTTCCGCGGCGGTCGGCTATACCAGAAGCCTCGGCTACGGCCTGGGCGAGGTGGAACAGACCGGGTCCAACTTCGGCACCGAGATCAGCCACGACTCGCCGCTGTTGACCAGTGTCGGGCGCGGCACCATGCTCTCCGACGGCCTATCGATCATGAACACGGACTACTCGAACACCTCGTTTGCGATGTGGCCGGTCGCCATCGGGGAGCGCAACTTCATGGGCAACAACATTGCTCTGCCTGCGAACGCCAAGATCGGCCGCAACGTGTTGCTGGGCACCAAGGTGCTGGTGCCGATCGACGGCCCGGTGCGGGAGAATGTTGGCCTGCTCGGGTCGCCACCGTTTGAGATCCCACGCTCGGTAGCCCGGGATGCCCAGTTCGACCACCTGAGGTCCCCGGAGGAGCTACCTCGGCGGCTGCGCGCGAAGCTGAGGTACAACATCGCCAGCATGGCCGCCTTCCTATTGCTGCGCTGGGTGCAGTTCCTCAGCGTGGTTGTCCTGATGACGGTCGCCGCCCACCTCTACCCCAGATGGGGCCACGCCGCGGTTGCCGTTGGCTTTGTCGCCGTGTTGGCGTTCAACACCCTGCTCGCCGCGTTTGGCGAGCGGGTCGTGATGGGCTTTCGCCGGCTCACCCCCCGGTTTGTGTCCATCTACGACCCGTACTTCTGGCGCCACGAACGGCTGTGGAAGGTACTCGCCACCCCACTGTTCGCCGGCACGCCGTTCCGCGCGCTGAGCTGGCGGCTGATGGGTGTGCGGGTCGGCAAGCGGCTGTTCGACGACGGCGCCGGCATCCCGGAGAAGACGCTGGTAACCATCGGCGACGATGTGGTGCTCAACGCCGGCAGCGTGATCCAGTGCCACTCTCTGGAGGACAGCACCTTCAAGTCCGACTACACGCTCCTCGGTGACGGCGTCGTCCTCGGCGTGTCGTCGTTCGTGCATTACGGCGTCACGATGGGCAACGGGACTGTGCTCGGCCCAGACGCCTTCCTGATGAAGGGCGAGGAAACCACCCCGTTCAGCCACTGGGGCGGCAACCCGGCCACCGAGGTTCGCTCTTCGGCCCCGTGCGACGCAATCGACCCCACCACATCCCCCCAGACGAGGCTGACTCCATTCGACACCCCGACCGGCACCTACGCCGCCTAGTTGTGGTGCTCCAACCGTTGTGATCATGCATTCGCCGCCAGTGGGGCTTGGTAGGGCGAGTGTGGTGGCGGGTCGCCCTGAAGACGCGAGTCAAAACATGCGTAATAGGACACACGTCTTTATTGACGTATATGCGGGTCCGTCCTACGCTGCCAGGCAGTGGTCCCACACCCGTGAGGGGAGGCTCGCGACGATGACCAGCCGTTTCGCGCAATCACCGGAGAACGCCCATGTCCGGCCGGCCGCCGACGGCGAGTCCGACGTGGGGGTGCCCAGGTCGGTTCCACCTGAGCCGCTGCTGCGAATAGTCCCGACGCACATCGACGGACACGCGATCCTGGCCCTGGTCGGCGAGATGGATACGAGCAACAGCGACACCGTGCGCGAGGCGGTCGCCCGGTGCTTGGCGCGGAGACCGCACACCCTCTCACTCGACCTCAGCGGCCTGACCTTCTGCGGCGGATGCGGAATTCGCACCCTGCGCTGGGCATTGCACCAGGCCAAGGCCGACAACGTCGAACTCCACATCGTCGCCCCTGCGCCCTGGTTGCGCCGCGTCCTCACCGCGATCCAGGCCCACGACCTGCTGGCCGCGACTTCCGACCCGGCCTGACCGGCTTGGGAAGGGAGCGAGCGGGGTTAGTGGGAGGCGGCCAATGACTCACGACAACCGGCGGGGCTCCGAGATGGCGTTGCGTACCGGCGTCGCGCTGAGCACCTTGAGCCTTGATGAGCTATGGACCAACTACCGAGCCGTCGGAGGGAACCTGACCCAGAAGGACCTCAGCGCTGCCCTGGTCGGGGCGCTGCGGCTCAGCCCTCATGATCACGACCAACTGGCCCAGGTGCTCAACGACCACTTCACCCGGCACCATCCGGGACTGTGCCATCGCGTGGCCTACTCCCACGAACTCTGACCAGACTGGTCGGCATAAGTAAGGGGCCGGCCCAGCTAATTGCCGGACCGGCCCGCTAGAGGGATTAAACCTGTCCTGATCCTGATGTACACCCAAACGTCGTGGTGACCACCTCCATCCAGACCGTTCTTCACCTCTGGATCCCTTGCGGACCTCGGCTTTGCGCCCTACTCGTTCTGGCGTCTCCGCGTTG
>DASYMC010000539.1:0-3622 GCA_036009255.1 Pseudonocardiaceae bacterium | reverse complement strand
CCGTGGCTGACCGGCAACGCGAACACCGAGCACAGCGAGCTGGCTACCGCTCAACGAGAGCAGCCCAACAATCCAGGGTCAGCGAACAAGGGGAGCAAGACAGGTAGCCAGCGTGACCATACGCCCAGGCAGGGCCTCGACCATCGCCCGACCAAGGCCCCTGATTCTGGCTGTCTACACCCAGCCATCTAGGTCGAGATCAGAAATTCCGCACCGTGGCCCGCAGATTCCCCAAGACGCCAATGTCGGCCATCACCGCAGTAGCGATCGTTTCGGGGATCGGTCCATTGCCCCGAATAAGTTTCGGACGGCATCTACCTGCATGGTGTCTGCGTCCACCGTTTTGCTCGCGCGTCGCGAAGATCCACAATTGAGGACCGAGGTATGACCCAGGTTTGTGGTTCAAGCGTCCGGTGATGGCGCGTGTGGTTGAGAGATGGCTGGCCGCAACGTTAGCAAGCTGCACACGTTGGGTCGTCGACCGAATTCGAAATGTGATGCGGACGAGGACGCAACCTCGGGGACTGGCTGAGCGTCTAGCGGTGGGCTATCCGGTTCTTAGGGTTAGGGAGGTGACTACGTGCGCTCGGATCAGATTTCTGGATACCACCTTCGTTCATTTTGTCGTTCTCGTGAGTTGCTGGTTTTGGCGGTTGCTGTTGCTGTCGGGTTGGGTAGTGTGCTGTCCACCCCACAGGTCGCGTTGGCGAAGCAGGACGGTGGTGACTCCCGACTCGACATCGGTGTTGACGCGGCGGTCACACCCACGTTGCAGTGGAGTGACTGTCAGGGCGGTTTTCAGTGCAGCACTGCACAGGTGCCGCTGGACTATCATCGGCCGTTCGGCAAGAAGATCGACTTGGCGGTGATCAAGCTGCCTGCATCGAGTAGAGCCAAGCGGATCGGCACGCTGTTCGTGAACTTTGGTGGGCCCGGCGCGTCCGGAGTTGACCGTTTACGGGAGCGCGCGAGGTGGTCGTGGCTGTTTTCCGATGAGTTGCGTTCCAGATTCGATCTGGTGTCCTGGGACCCGCGTGGGGTGGCGCACAGCACTGCGGTGCGCTGCTTTGCCACCGAGGCAGAGCAGCAGGCATTCCTTCACTCCTTGCCGGAGATGCCGAGCGACCCCAGCGGGGAAAAGGCATTCTATGACAAGTCCAAGGAGTTCGCTGACCGTTGCAAGCAGCACGCGGGTGAGCTACTGCAGCAGGTCTCGACCATCAACACGGCCCGAGACCTCGAATTGCTGCGGCGAGCCGTTGGTGACCACAAGCTCACCTACCATGGTATCTCCTACGGCACCTATCTGGGTGCGATCTATGCAAATTTGTTTCCCCGTCGTGTGCGGGCGATGGCTTTCGATGGCTCGATGGACTTCATCGGCAACGCCACAGGCCATGGCGACGAGGGCGCCACCACGCCCCTGGACACCCGCCAAGACGTGCCACGCGGGATAGCGGAGACCTTTGAAGAGTTTCTTCGGGAGTGCTCAGCCGCAGGTCCACGGTGCGCCTTCTCCTCAGGCAATCCGCAGGTTAAATGGGTCACGTTGGTGGAGCGGGCCCGCCAGCAGTCGATCACCATTCAGGACGGCGCCGGACCAAAGACCTGGACCTACTCGGCCATCATCACGACCGCCGGAGATCTGACCCGCCCGGAGACCTATCCTGAGCTGGCCACCCTGTTGCAGAAGCTATATGACGCTAGCGGTGGTTCGACCACAAGGACGGCGTCGACGGCGCAACTCCGGGATGAGCCGCACCTGTCCCGCGCGGGCGACGAGCCATACGTGACGAACTCCGTTGACGCGTTCAACGCGATCCAGTGCTCTGACAGCACCTTCCCCACCGACACCGCGATCTACAGTAGGATAGCGATCTCCGAGGATCACAGGGTGCCGTATTTTGGTCGGATTGGCGTGTTCGACATGATGAGCTGCGCCTTCTGGCAGGCTCAGGAACCCGACCGATACACCGGCCCCTTCGATCGCCGGACTGCCAGCCCTATCCTGATACTCAATAACAGGTTCGACCCGGCCACCCCGCTACAGGGCGCCTATGGCGGAGCCCGAGAGTTGGCCAGAGCCAGGCTGTTCATAGTGGAGGGCTTCGGCCACACCACGATGTATGTGCATAGCACCTGCGCTGAACAGACCAAGCGCGATTACCTGATCTCTGGCGTGTTCCCCAGCCGGGGAACACGTTGTGGTATCGACAGCCGCCCATTCGGCTGACCGCCAGCGACATACATGTCATGCAGCCTCAACAACGCCTGACAACCTGCATTTCATCACCTAGATTTGGGCGAGGACACGATCGTGCTTCCGTACGACGTCTTGCACGTGCATATGCACCGGTGAACCTCCAGTTGACAAACATTTGACACACAAGTTAACCTCTGCGGCCCACTACCCAGGAGACAAACCAGTCGTGTGGAACGGGAACACCATTTGTCACGCTGCTGACTATTCGATGATCTATTTCACACCGGCCGATAAAACGGCCGCAGTCGCCGCTGCGCTGGCTGAGCTCGACGTGCGTCCCGCCGATCGGGTGCTGATCATGCTGCCTGACGGTCCCGGCTTCGCCGAGGCTTTCGCTGGCACGATCCAGCACGAAGCGGTGCCACTGCCAGTGAATCCGCTACTACCAGCGCACGGCATTGTGGCAGCCGCCGCTTAGACAGGTGCCCAACTAGTGCTGACCTCGGCGGATCAGATCCATGCGCTAGCCGATCTGGGCGCCCAGCCACCGGTACTGATCGAGGGACCACAGGGGCTCTGGGCAGCCGCGCTGCGACTGCGATAAGTAAAGTATTCAAGCCAGAGTGAGGGGGCGCGCGGGTGACCACCACGACCGGAGTCCTCTACGCTGATAGCCGCCCGATCTCCTCGACCGTCGCCGCGAGTTGGTCGAAGAGCCGGATGGTCGGCCTCCGCAACTCCGTCTGTCCACGTTTTCGCCCAACGCCACTGAAGTTATAAGTGTCGGGCGGTTCTGGTCGGGACCAGTCCTTCACTGCGCGAGCGGCTGTTGCGCGGTGCACGTCTTGCATGGCTCACCGTAGGAGTGGTCATACAAATTGGTGACGATCATCAGCCGGTGGCCGCATTCGGCGATCAGTACGCCGTTCGGATGGTCGCAGTGTTCGTTGATGGCGTGGCAGCGCCAGTCCAGCGGGCTCATTCCCCATTTCATGCGGGGCGTCCGAGCAACTCCTGGAGAGCTCGACGAAGCACGTAGTCCGGTTGGTGGCCGACAGTTGGCAGGACCGACCGCTGGAAGGGGTCAGGGGCTCTAACTAGGAGCCAGCGCTGAATCACCTGTATCGCACCGTTCGAGCCGCAATCAAACCAGTCCGTGGCGGCCCTATTCTCGATGAATAGAACCTTATGCGGGGATGTGCCATTATTACCTCGCCTCAAGGATCTCGACAGCCTCGTCCCCCCTGTTCATACTCCTGCCAGGACACGCGGAGTTTGTCACCGACGTTGACCATGAAGACCCTCTCCTAGGCTGAGAATGCCGGATAGTTCCACCGGAGCGCAAGAGTCAACAAGGTGAAACTTCCGCGCTGAACGTCTAGCCGATCGTGTGCAGCCGCGTGTGCTAACAGTCTGAAG
>DASYMC010000538.1:0-2856 GCA_036009255.1 Pseudonocardiaceae bacterium | reverse complement strand
CTCAACGCTGAAGAGGCATCACTGTACTTCTGGCCCGTCACGTCCGGCGACGAGGCCGCGGCAGCCTGTGGCAACTGTCCCGCCACTAAGCCGACAAAGCATTGGCCAGCGAACATTGCGACTAGGCGCGACGTCGTCGATCCGGTCACGCTAACGCCCCCGAGGTACGGCAGCCGGGATCTCCGGCTGCCGGCTGGGCGGAGTCCGCGTGGCCGTCGCGCCGGTTTGCATCCCACTGACGACCGGTTGCGTGTAGACGGTGTTGGTCGCCGCGCTGCCCGAGCCGGCAACGACGTGCGGTCCGGGCCCGATGTCGACCCTGCCGCTGTAGCCGGCCCCTAGTCCACCGAGAGCGACCACTGCGCCAATGCCGAGGACGGCTAGCGGTTTTACCGGCCTCCGTTTCAGTGTCGAATTAGGTTTCATGCGTTAACGATTGCGCGCATCCGCTGAATTATTGCTGAGGCCAGCTGAGAGGACGACTATTCGACGCTCGTCGTTTGTGAACGCACGGAGACCAATGCACCGTTGGGCCGTTGGCGTTCGCCTGTGCGGCGGTGAAGCGGCGCGGGAAGGAAGCCGAGCGGCTGCCGTCGGACTTGGATGGTCTCATACGCCACCAAGCCGATGAGAGCAGCCAGCAAAGCGGCCGAGGTCCAGGTGGTACCCCACCCGAGCCCGCCTCGCTCGTGCTCCTTGGTCAGTACGTTGCCCAAGTTGGCCCCCAGCGGACGAGTTAGCACGAATGCGATCCAGAAGAGCAGCATGCCGTTGACTCGCGTCCAGTAGTGAAGCCCAAGGAGTGCCAACAGAGCCGTCGAGAGCACAACCACGCTCGGCACGAAACCCAATCCCAAACTGTCAGCGAGGAAGTCACCGCTTGAGGTGCCCAAACTGTTGGACACCAGGATCGCGATCCAATAAAGCATTTCGCCACGGAATGTCGCGATATTCTCGACGTCGAGAGTTTGACCGCTTCTCCACCAGGCGACGAAGACGATGACAAGGCCCGTGGAAAGCACAAGGGCGCCACCGCTGTAGCCGATACCGCCGGTGCGGTTCATGAGATCCGACAGCGTAGTTCCAGCAGTGCTGGTCAGGGCAATGGCCGTCCAAAAGATCGCTGGATGGAATCGACGGCCCCGGAGCTGAACGGCAACCGCAATCAGCAAGACGGCGAAAAAGATCACGGTACTGAAGAAATAGCCGACGTTGAGTGTCTGGGCGAGCAGGTCGCCTCCCGTCTCGCCGAGCGTCGTCGCGATCATCTTGATGGTCCAGAACAGCGCGGTGATGTGTGGGAGTTTCCGCATCACCATATCCGTCGTAGATGCCGTATCGGCTGCGCGCATTGACATTTCAATCCTCAGGGATGTGAGAAAGTATGGAGCCGGTGACGCGCCGATGCGCCACGCTGGCGATCTTCAGGCTTGCGGCTCGGCGCTGAAGACACACTGAGGATTTCTGAGCGCGTCTTTATGAAATGACTCGGCAGCCTCGATGCGCCTTGGGCGTTGCAGCGTTCCTGAAAGGTGGCACAGGCCATTTCAGCGTCTTTACAGTCCTGCATCGGCAACGTGATGGGACAGCCAGATCGGCTGTATTGAAAGGTTAGGAATCAACGTGGGAAGCAACCGAAGGAACAAACTAACGGCAGCGGTGTCGGCCGCTTTAGCGAGCGCTGCAATCATTGGCGGTGCCGCGATTGCCAGTGCGACACCGACTACGGCCCCTCCGCCGAGCCCGCCCGCGGCGACGGACAGCCCGGAGCCCGGTGATACGCCGGACGCTCCTGGCGCGGTCGACACCCCGGAACCGGGTGATACGCCGGACGCTCCTGGCGCGGTCGACACCCCCGAGTCGGGCGATACACCGGACGCTCCCGTCCCCCCGCCGCCGGGAGGCTGACCAGCTCTCCGTGGGCGCATGCCATTGTGCGCCCACGGAGCGCCCGGTGGGACGGGCGGCACAGGGTCGGCGGCCTTCAGCGTGGCTTCAGACATGTGTTGGCACCGTGGTGGTTGAGCGGTGCGCGCTGTCACCGGGAAGGCGGGTTCGGCAATGCGTGTGTTGATCGTCGAGGACGAGGCTTATCTGACCGATACTCTGGCCGTCGGGTTGCGGGCCGATGGCTTCACCGTCGATGTCGCCAGCGACGGCGCCGCCGGGCTGGAAAGAGCCCAGGCAACCTCCTACGAAGCGATCGTCCTGGACATCATGTTGCCCACGCTGTCCGGGTACGAGGTGGTGCGCCGGCTGCGGGCAGGAGAGATCTGGACCCCGGTGGTGATGCTGACCGCAAAGGACGGCGAGTACGACGAGGCGGAGGCGCTGGACCTTGGTGCTGACGCCTACATCACGAAGCCGTTCTCCTACGTCGTGCTGCTTGCCCACCTGCGTTCTGTCATCCGCCGCGGAGCGCAGAAACGGCCGGCGGAGCTGGCCGTCGGGGATCTCGTGCTCGACCTGGCGACGCGGAAATGCAGACGAGACTGCAACGAAATCGAGCTGACGCGAAAGGAATTCGCTGTCCTTGAGTACCTGATGCACCGACATGACGAGGTGGTGCCGAAGTCCGACATCCTGGCCAACGTCTGGGACCTCTTCCACGATGGCGATCCCAACATCGTTGAGGTCTATGTCGGATACCTGCGACGCAAGATCGATGCGCCATTTGCCCGGCATAGCATCGAGACCATCCGCGGTGCGGGATACCGACTCCGTGACGACGCGCGACGGCCGGCCCGGGCATGAGTGACCGTGAGTTGGCCCGCAGCCGCTCACCGACCCCGCAGTGGTGGTACCGCCGGTCGCTGCGGGCGCGATTGACCGTAGCAGCGGTGGCCGTCATCGCCG
>DASYMC010000537.1:0-2254 GCA_036009255.1 Pseudonocardiaceae bacterium | reverse complement strand
CCTCGACGATGCCCTTGCCGACTCCCTGCTCGTTTCCATACATTTCAGCGGTGTCGATGTGCCGGTATCCGATGTCGAAGGCAGCTTTCACCGCCGAGGCGGTTTTCTCTGGCTCGATCTGGAAGACCCCGAAACCAAGCTGCGGGATGCGTGCGCCATCGTTCAGGACTAGCGCTGGAACGTTGCTCATAGTGGCTCTTCTTCCTTGTCGATTTCATCTGGGCGACTTGTAGCCAGCCTTGCACTTACCGCGAACCTTGGCGTTCCCGCTGCCACCCATCCACCGGTACGGCCAGCGCTACTGGGGCTTCTGGCTAGGCAAGGGTCGTCCGTTCCCGTCAGCCGGGCTTTCGGAGTTTGATTCTGACGTCGGCTGCAGTGTTCTTCCCGCTGGCACGTAGGAACCATGTCATCTGGCGGGGGTCGTAGATGGGCCCTAGCAGCGAGGACATCCGTTCACCGCGCCGGAATCATGAAGCATGAATGCGCTCGGACATCGATGGAATCACCAGAGCGTGAGACCTCGAGCAGGGAGGGGTCGTATGAACAGGGCAGCTGTGGTCGGGGGATCGCTCGGCGGCCTCACCGCGGGGCTGGTGCTGCGGGACCAGGGCTGGGACGTCGAGGTTGTGGAGCGTAGCCCGATTCCGCTGGAGGGCCGCGGTGCCGGCATCGTCGCGCACCCGGTCACGGTTCGCTATCTCGTGGAGCGGGCCAATAAGGCGATGGGCGACATCGGCGTTCCCGCCAGCAGGCTGCGGTACCTCGATGACGATGGCGCAATCGTCCGCGAACGGCCCTGCGCATATCGGTTCGCGTCGTACTTCGAGCTGTATCAAGGGTTGCTGGGCGCCTTCGGCACCGAGCACTACCACCTGTCGACTGAGCTTGCGCACCTTGATGATCGGGGCGAGGAAGTAATGGTGTCGATGACCGACGGTCAAACGTTGACTGCCGACCTGGTGGTGTGCGCGGACGGCATCCGTTCCACGGGGCGCAGAATCATGGTGCCCGAGGCGAAGACCGACTACGCGGGTTACGTGGCTTGGCGGGGCACCATTGACCGTGACGAGCTCAGCGCCGACGCGGCGAGCATCCTGCGGGACGCCATCACCTACCGGATCCTCCCGCGTGGACACCTGCTGACCTATCCGATTCCGGGGCCAGACGGCTCCGTACTGTGCAACTGGCTCTGGTATCGGAATGTACCGCCGGGGGCTCAGCTCGACGACCTGCTCACCGATCGCAACAGTTTCAAGGCCGAGCTGACCGTGCCACCCGGATCAGTCCAGACCCGCCATCTCGAGGCGCTTCATTCCGCGGCGGACAGCGAGCTTCCGACGCCGCTCGCCGAGCTCGTTCAACGAAGCGTCGAGCCGTTCATCCAGGTCATCGTCGATCTAGAGGTACCTCGAATGGCCTTCGGGCGAACCTGCCTGATCGGCGACGCGGCATTCGCGCTGCGGCCACACATCGGGGTGGGCACCGCGAAGGCAGCCGACGATGCCTGGCAGCTGGGCAAGTCGCTGCTCGGCGCCTCGGCGTGCTACGTCCCAGATCGGCTGAAGGGCTGGGAGACTCAACAGCTCTCCGTGGCGCGACGAGCCATGCGAAGGACCCGCGCAGCGGGTCGGCGAGCAGCCCCCATTCGGGCTGCATGTGACCGGGGACAGCGCTCTGCCGGTCGGCCGGGGCTAGCAGACTGATCCACCCAGTCAGCGCTGCCGATCCAGGTGCCGTTGAGCCCGATGTCCCGGCACTAGAAGCCGGCGACCTGGCCGTCGCGACGTGGATCGCTGGCCCCGAGATACCCGTCCGGCAGGCGCCAGATCGCCTGGCAGCTCCCGAACTGGTCGGAGTCCTCGACCACGACCACGTCGTGGCCGCGCCGGCGCAGGTCGTCGACCGTTGCCTGCGGGAAATGACGCTCAACACTCACCTGCATGCCGTGTATCCAGCGGAACCGCGGGCCGTCGCACGCCGCCTGTGGGTTCTGGCCATGGTCGGCGATGCGGGTCACCATTTGTAGATGTCCCTGGGGTTGCATAGATCCGCCCATCACGCCGAAGCTCAGCACCGGTACCCCGGCTCTGGTGAGGAACGCGGGAACGATGGTGTGGTAAGGGCGCTTTCGCGGTGCGACCAGATTCGGGTGCCCCGGCACGGCGCTGAAACCTGTGCCGCGGTCCTGCAGTGAGATCCCGGTGCCTGGCACCACCACGCCCGACCCGAAGCCGTCGTAATTGGACTGGAT
>DASYMC010000536.1:0-1584 GCA_036009255.1 Pseudonocardiaceae bacterium | reverse complement strand
CGGCGCGACTGGTCCGGCGAAGTCCAACTGCTACTTGATAATTCGCTGCTCGAAACGGGAACGACTGCGGACTTCACTCAAGGCATCGATCTCGGCGACCTGCTCGAGGCTCGCGGTTCGATGGGCCGCAGCAAGGCAGGCACCCTGTCGCTGATCGTGCACAGTTGGCGGTTGATCGGCAAGTGCCTGCGTCCGCTGCCCGACAAGTGGAAGGGCCTGACCGACCAGGAGGCCCGGGTGCGGGCCCGCTACGTCGACCTGGCGATCAACACAGAGGCCCGCGAACTGATCCGGGCACGCAGCGGCGTGCTGCACGCGATCCGCGAAACCCTGGTCGGCAAGGGCTTTTTGGAGGTCGAGACGCCGATCCTGCAGCAGATTCACGGCGGCGCGAACGCCAGGCCGTTCCTCACCCACATCAACGCCTACGACCTCGATCTGTATCTGCGCATCGCGCCCGAGCTGTACCTCAAGCGGCTGTGTGTCGGCGGCGTCGAGCGCGTCTTCGAGCTGGGTCGCGCGTTTCGCAACGAAGGCGTGGATTTCAGCCACAACCCCGAGTTCACCCTGCTGGAGGCATACCAGGCGCACGCCGACTACAACGTGTGGATCGACGGCTGCCGCGAACTGATCCAGAACGCAGCGCAGGCCGCCAACGGTGCGCACGTGTTCCTGCGTCCCCGTGACGACGGAACCCTGCAGCCCGTCGACATCTCCGGTGAATGGACGGTGAAGACCGTGCACGGCGCGGTGTCGGAGGCGCTCGGTGAGCAGATCGGCCCCGATACAGATCTGGCTAAGCTGCGCAAGCTGTGCGACGCCGCAGGCATCCCCTACCTGACCCACTGGGACACAGGCGCGGTGGTGCTCGAACTCTACGAGCGACTGGTCGAGGACGGTACCGAGGAGCCGACGTTCTACAAGGACTTCCCGACCTCGGTGTCGCCGCTCACCCGGCCGCATCGCAGCATCCCCGGGGTGGCCGAGCGGTGGGATCTTGTGGCGTGGGGCGTCGAGCTGGGCACCGCCTACAGCGAGCTGACGGATCCCGTCGAGCAGCGCAGGCGGCTGCAGGAGCAGTCGCTTCTCGCCGCAGGCGGCGACCCCGAGGCGATGGAACTCGACGAGGACTTCCTGCAGGCGATGGAGTACGCGATGCCGCCGACCGGCGGGCTCGGCATGGGGGTCGACCGCGTCGTCATGCTCATCACCGGCCGGAGCATCCGCGAAATGCTGCCGTTCCCGCTAGCCAAACCGCGTTAGCAGGTCGCTCACAGGCAGCCTCAAGGAAACACGTCCACGATTGTTGCCGTGACGTTACCCGAGCCGTTTCGCCACCACATTTCGCTCATGCACGGCTGGCTTCCGGTAACGGTGCAGCTCATCGCCGGCGCCGTGCTGATCTCCGCGATCGGGTGGCGGAACCGGCGCTGGCGCCTGCTATGGCTGCCATGGGCCACCGTGATCGGCGTCGCGCTGACGGCGGTGTCCTACTCGTACATCGCCTCACAGGGTTTGAGTGACGAATCCAATCCCGCCCCCTACTCGCTGTGGATCTGGATCGGGCTCTTCGGCCTCGCGGCG
>DASYMC010000535.1:0-1966 GCA_036009255.1 Pseudonocardiaceae bacterium | reverse complement strand
CGCGCGACCGACCGTCCGCGCAGTGTCCAGCTCAGCTCCCACGATGACTGTCTGCTCGGGTGCGATCACGACACCCGACCCGAGCATCCCGCGGGCCTCACGAGTGTGCTGGTGGACAACGAGATACGGGTGAGTTCCCAGCGTTCGGCCAGCGGCCAGCCGGAGGGCCCGGGGACCGAGAGCGGCCAGAATCTGACGAGCGGGTGGGACTCCGCCGGCATCGAGGCGGTCCAGGTAGCCGACCATGGTGGCGTGGGGCTGCCGGTAGGCGGAGTTGGCCTCGGGGTGGCCGATGCCGACACCGAGCAGCACCCGGTCGCCATACCTTGACGTGACTCGTCGGTAGGACGCCGCGACCTCTTCGGCGTCGTTGGTCCACATGTTCACGATCGCCGTGGCCACCACGATGGTGGAGGTGGCCTGCAGGATCTGCTCCACCACCGCGAGATCGGCCACCGACGCCGGTCCGCACCCCAGCCATACGACCGGGTAGCCCAGCGTTTCGGCTTCGACCGCGAACTCCGGGCCGCGCTCATGCCGTCACCGCAGTCGGCACGATCTCCAGGCCCACGATTAGGTCGCCACGCAGGGTGAAGCGATTGGTCAGATACACCTGGCCGCCGGGAAAGTTTCCCTCCAGATGGGTGTACACCGCATGGCGTTGCCCACCATCAACCTCGCCGAGCGCTTCCGACCCGGTGATCGCGACGGTGTACTCGAAAGCGGTGGCGACATTTTCGCGCCACTGTCGAATCGCATCCGCGCCACGCCATTGGCGGTCCTCATCTAGCACGACGGCGTCCTCGGTGAAACACGCGACGATTGCGTCGATGTCGTCGCGGTCGGACGCGGCCACATAATTTGACACCACGGCCGGCAACGATCCTGACGCCGCCGAGTCATCCAGACCCGTGTTCATGGGAGCCTCCTCACGCTGACTGCTAGAATAGAAGCTAGTTACTTCTAAATTAGAAGTTAGCAGCTTCTAAAGTAGCAGTCAATCGGAGGGCGGGAACACATGGCCGAGAGGATCAGGCTCGAGGACCGGGAGTGCCCGCTGTCGGCCACCCTCGGCCTGGTCGGCGAATGGTGGACGCTGCTGATACTTCACGACGCCTTCGACGGCTACACCCGCTTCGACCAGTTCCAGGACAACCTGGGCATTTCATCGAGCCTGCTGACCAGCCGACTCAAGCGTCTGGTCGACGTCGGCTTGCTCGAGCGGCGCCAGTACCAAATGAAGCCGGTCCGCTACGAGTACGTCCTGACCGAACTCGGCCATTCCCTGCGACCGGTGATCGTCGCACTCGCCGCGTGGGGTAACGCGCGCCTGGATCCGAGCCAGCGCAGCATGGTGCTCATCGACAGCGCAACCGGGGTCGAAGCGGAGCCCATTCTGGTCGACCGTGGCACCGGGCGACGAGTAGATGGACCGGACTTTGTCTTCACCGCCGGACCCGCTGCCAGCCAGCCTTTTCGGGACCGCTACGCGCGGCGACCCTCCCCGGCAGCTGTCCCGGGATCACACGGGGTTCCGCATGACGACTCGGGATGCCGCTAACGGAGGCGCGGGCGGGTAGGGCAGCAGCCCCAACGGTCAGTACATCGCGACCGGGACTCGACCATTGCCCGACCATGCCCGCAGGAGATCGAACATCGGCCGCAGACCGCCCTGCTCAGCCGGCGTTCTTCATTGGCGAGAGGCCGGTGACCCTTACCCGTGGCGCCCGCCGCACCGGACTGAGGTGACAGCGATGAGAATTTCAGCCACCTGGTGACATCGCGGAGAACGTGACACGGCTTTTGAGGAGCTACACCGCCGGTTTACTACTTGGCCATGTTGGTGAAGCGCGACAGGTGAAGTTGATGTGCGACCGTGACGGTTTTGGTCGGGCCGTTGCGGTGCTTGGCAAGGATCAGGTCGGCCTCGCCGCCGCGCGGGTCGTCGCGTTCGAAGGCATCCGGG
>DASYMC010000534.1:0-5234 GCA_036009255.1 Pseudonocardiaceae bacterium | reverse complement strand
GGGGTGCTTGTCTTGCGGTGCTAGCTTCTGATAAAGCCGACCTCGGTCTGATCGCCTACGAAATGAATATTCTTCTCAAGAGAGTAGGCACATACTTGTCAGCAGCTCCACGGACCGCTGATCCCGGCGACACGTGTGGTGCCCACGCATCATGAAAATTGAAAACGAGTTCTGGTTCGATGAGGATGCGGGTCCTCTGGTTCGATCTTATGCGGTCGCCCGCGGTCGGACCCGGCCGACTCGTCACGACCTCGAGATGACTACACTCGTTGTTGCCGTGAGAACAGACCGCCACGTGAATGTGGACCAGGAATATGCCCACATTTTACGAATGTGCCGACGGCCGTTGTCGATCGCTGAAGTGTCGGCGACGCTGAACCTACCGCTCGTAGTGGTCAAGGTATTGCTCAGCGATCTCATTGATTGGGGACTTATTATTTTCCGGTCTCCACCGCGGACATCAGATTTCCCCCAAACGGAACTACTGCAGGCGGTTCTCGATGGCATTCGTAAGCTCTGACACGTCGGTGACCCAGACTCTGTCAGCCAGAGCGGTCAAAATCTTGATAGCTGGTGGATTTGGTGTTGGCAAGACAACCATGGTGGGGTCGGTTAGCGAGATCCGGCCATTGCGCACTGAAGAAATGCTCAGCGAACTGAGCTCCGGCGTTGATGATCTGTCGGGCATCGAGGATAAGACCACAACGACGGTCGCCCTGGATTTTGGCCGCATCACGATCAATTCCGATCTTATCCTCTACCTCTTCGGGACTCCAGGTCAAGAGCGTTTTTGGTTCATGTGGGATGAACTCGCTTACGAGGCACTGGGTGCGGTCGTTCTCGCGGACACCCGGCGGTTGGAGAGTTGTTTTGCGGCGGTGGACTTCTTCGAACGCAGAAAAATCCCGTTTATGGTAGCAGTCAATTGCTTCGACAATGCACCGGTCTACGAGTCTCATGAGGTTCGGGAAGCTCTGGGCATCGACAAGGCAATACCGACCCTAATGTGCGACGTGCGCAGACGAGATTCGAGCAAACAGGTGCTGATAGCGCTAATGGAGTATCTTATCAGCCTGACGATATTCGCTACCACATCGGCCAAAGCGTCCTCGCCGATACAATGAGCGTTATCGACCGCGCCCCTGGCCACCCTGTTCCTTGTTCGCTCATCACTAGCCCGAGGCAGCGTGACAATTACGCTCCGTAGCCATATTCGCGAGTTGTAGCTCTCCCGTTCCGAGGTTGTCGCGCTCGCGCCTAGCCGTTCTCTTCCCGCGGGAAGCGCGATACCGCAACGAAGCCGTGGCCAACGTGCCCTGGCAGGGCTATCCGGCCGCAGCGACTCAACCCAGCGGGTCATGGTGGCGAGTCCACGGCGAGAAGGACCCTTGGATGAGCCAGGTGATCCGTTCTGGGGCGTCCCGCGTCCCCGGGCGGCAGCCGTGGTCAGGGCAGTCAGTGGTTGCTAGCGATGTCCTGGCGCGATCAGCGCGGATGAAGATGCACGGACACACCTTGTATACCGAGCCACGAGAAAGGTGGGCACGATGGCCGGTACCGCAACGCTCAATCGCAGTGAGCGGAAGAACCCTCTCGACCAGCTGACGGCTGACCACGACCGGAAATACGTGGCGATCGAACTGCTCGAGCCGTTGGTGGGGCACCAGTATGCCGCGGAGCGGCTGCCGTTCTCCTACATCAACTATGACCCAAGGGACGATGTGGTCATAGTGGCCGTCGGCGGAAATTCACCGCGGCACCCCGTCGTGCTCCGACACATGGTGTGGCATCGACTGAGGTGGACCTTGCCGCCGAAGCGGTATCGGAACCGGCGGTGCGAATCGTCGAGCCGGACGGCACGACCCTGGTGGGCTTCTTCTCCGAGCAGCAGACAGAGCCCTGAGGGTCCATGCTGTTCGGGTCGACCACTCAGTGTGTTGGCGCGGCTGGCCGCCAGCGCACCAATCGATCAGGTCGCCCGTTCTATCAGCGAACCACGCTGAGTCCGAGAGAGGAGTCGCGAATGCCGCGACAACACGACTACGAGCCGCAGCCCGAGGCCCCGGACCTCGGCGCCAGCGTCCAGTTGGAGACCGCCGAGTCGCTCGTCGCTCCGCCCGGTGCCGACGGCTTGGATGCCGGGTATGTGCCACCCGATCTGCCCTACTTGCTCGACGAGCAGCGCATCACGGCCGCCGAACTCAGCGAGCCGGAAACGCTGGACGAGCGGCTGGCCCGCGAGCGCCCCGATGTCCTGCAGTCGCCGGAAGAGATCGCCGATATCGATGTCACCAGAGCGGGGCGGATCACGCCGGCCGAGGCTGATCCGGACGGCGAGCCGGCGGACTCGCTCGAGGCAATCGATGCTGGCATCGATGGCGGCGCCGCGTCCGCAGAGGAGGCGGCGATGCGAGTGGTCGAGTACGACTGGTAGCCGAGCGACCAGAGCAGATTTGAGTAGACGCGCGCGGGCCTCAGCGCACGCCCGAGCGCTCGGCTTCCATTTGGTGCCGCAAGCACAGCTCCGCCGCCGGCTGGGCCTCCAATCGGGCGTCATCGATCGGCTCACCGTCGACCCGGCATCGACCGTAGGTGCCCGCCGTGATCCGCTGCAGCGCGCCGATGATCTGCTGGCGCTCCCAGCTGATCACCTTCAGTATCAGTTCGTGCTCCATCTCGTCGGTGAGGTCGCTGCCGTAGTCCGCAGGGTGCTGGCTGAGGGCGCCTTGATCGGTCAGCGTTACGTCGTCGTGGCGGTGTGCCCACCGTTCGCGCTCGTCCAGCTCGGCGAGCTGAGCTGTGAGCAGCTTCTTGGCGCGCTCGGAATCCATCGGCCCTCCCGACGGTCGAGGTCAGCACTACGTACCCCATTGCCGCCGAGACCATGCGCTGGAGTCAAGCCGGGCAGCGGGATTTGATGGGTCCCCTACTGAAGAGAGGGTGAGGAAGGATGATCGTCGCAATCGAGCCTACGGAGCGGACCGACCGCTCCGCTCAGCATACTTCGAACGCCGCTGGGAAGCGGACCATGCCAATGGACGCCTACCGGGACGGTGGCCCGCTCATCGTGCACTTAGACATCCCGGGTATCGACCCCGACTCGCTTGAGCTGAACGTAGAGAACAACATCCTCACCGTGAAGGCGAGTCGGCCCCGGCCGCAGATCGAAAACTCGCAGTGGTTGGTATCCGAGCGGCTGCACGGCACCTTCACATGTCAGCTATACCTGAGCGACGGCCTTGACCTCGACAAGATCCAGGCCGACTATGACCGGGGCGTATTGACAATCCGTATTCCGGTCGCCGAGGACGCTAAGGCTCGCCGGATCGAGATTGGCGGCTCTCAGACCAGCGGCGCCGAGTCGGCTTCTTCTCCAGGCCACTCCGCACAGGGCGTGCCTGCCACCCTCAGGTAACTGCGGCTTCGAGTTCCCGCTCGGCCTCGGATACAACCTGCTCCGGCTCGCGCTCCATATCCTTGGACCATCGACCGGCATTGGCGGCGGCGGTGAGTCTGCACCGGTAGTGGAATGCTGCCTGCGCGGCGCGGGCGTTCTCTTCCTTCCCTGCCCATGTCTTGATCATCAGACCTTGGAGTGCCCGTGCGTACGAGAAGCTGATCATCCACGGCAGCCCCTTGACCTTGCTCATCGCGTTGAGGTGGGCGCTGGAGTAGAAATCGCTCTGGCCACCCGACAAGAAGACAATTCCGGGGACCGCGGGGGGAACTGTCTCGCGGAGACATCGCAACGTTCGCTCTGCGACCTCGTCGACGCCGGCGCGGTCCTGGGCGTCGTAACCCGTAACCACCATGTTCGTCTTGAGCAGCATGCCCTCCAACGCCACCCGCTGGCGGTGCAGCTCCCGAAAGACCTCGTGGAGTGTCTCGAGGCTGACCTCGTAGGAACGCTCGAGGGGGTGCGTGCCATTCATGATCGTCTCGGGTTCCACCATAGGAACAAGCCCAGCCTCCTGGGCTAGCGCCGCGTAGCGCGCCTGGCAGTGCGCGTTGACCTCAACGCAGTACCGCGTGGGAAGGTCCACATCTATGTTGATGACTGTCCGCCACTTGGTGAAGCGGGCGCCCATCTCCCGGTACTCCTTGAGCCGGTCGCGCAGCCCGTCGAGCCCCTCGGTGACCTTTTCACGAGGCGAGCCAGCCAACGGCTTGGCACCGGTGTCGACCTTGATGCCCGGAGCGATTCCGCGCCTGGCCAGGTATTGGGGAAACGGTGTGCCGTCGGACGTGGACTGTCTGATCGTCTCGTCGTAGAGGATCACGCCGCCGATACACTGCTCGATTCCCTCGGTGGTGAACATCAGCTCGCGGAAGCGTCGGCGGGTCTCCTCGGTCGACTCGATGCCCTCGGCCTCCTGGCGTTTGCTCATGGTGGCGGTGCTCTCGTCGGCGGCCAGGATGCCCCGGCCGCCGGCGAGAATCGCACGCGCCGTAGCTTCGAGGTCACGGATAGGTGCGGTCATCTGGTAACTCCTTCCTATATCGTGTTTCTCACATCGCGGTTGGCGACTCGGTACCGGCGAACAACCCGACCCGCGCGTTACGCGGTGAACGAGAAACGCTGGTGACTGCGAATCGCCTTCAATGGTTGTTAATGCCGAGCGACGGCAGCCCGGCTCCTCTCACTGGATCTACATTGCTGTGGTCCTACCCCTTGCATCGCCGCCTTACACCAGCAAGTGGCCCCTGACCCGGCGCCAGACAACACCCGCCACCCCACCCAACGTGGACGGTCGCTAACCGCGGACGCATCATGTCCTGCTCGAGGACGATCGGCAGCTCATCTGGGCATACCATGAGGGCGTTGACCTGGGCGGGCCGGCGATGGCCCCGGATCGCCGGAGACTACGGCTACATCCTTGCAGAGCTTCAGAAGCTATCGGACGATGATCACATGAGCACCGCGCTAGGGAGCCGAGTGCTTCGTCGATGACCCGGCGGACACCTGGCACTACCGCGTGCCTGCTCTGTACATCAACGGTGGCATGGACGCGATCGCGTTTGCGCGGGAGGGCGACCCCAGCGAGTACGACAGCGATACCCAGGCCAGGCGATCGCCCTAGAGATGTCCGTCGCTCACGCCGCCTGACGTCTGTCCGCTCCACACTCCTGCTTCTCCGACGCCGGAACGTCGACAACCCGGTTGTCACTCGGTGAGCGTGTGGGAGGACTTCAGCACGTAGCGATGTCGGGCCCAGAGCGAAGTTGTCTGGGGA
>DASYMC010000533.1:0-9277 GCA_036009255.1 Pseudonocardiaceae bacterium | reverse complement strand
GACCCAACATCACCAGGGTGCTGATCGGCTGCCGTACCGAGTCGGAAGCCGATCCCGGCCCTGCAGCGCCGGTCATCGTCGTGGAAACCACCGTTGACGATCTCGAGCCCGAGCTGTGGCCGGGCGTGCTGCTTGCCGTCCGGGCAGCCGGAGCCTGGGATTGCTGGACAACCGCCACCATCGGTCGGCACGGCAGGCCCGGCCAGGTGCTCACCGCCCTGTGCACCGAGCAAATCCGCCCCGCGGTGGTGGATGCGTTGTTCCGGCACAGCACCACGCTCGGTGTGCGGTGGACGCCGTGGCAGCGCGCAACGCTGCCACGGATTACCGTGTCGGTGGCGGTAGGTCCCCTCGGGGCGGAGCACGAGATCACCGTCAAGGTCGCCGCCGGACCGGGAGGTCAGACGGCCAAACCCGAACTTGCTGACGCCGAACGAGTCGCCCAAGCGCTGGGCTGGCCAGTGCGACGGGTGTGCGAGGCCGCCCTGTCCGCCTACCACCGCGACCATCCGGCCGAGCCATGAGTGGGAAACAGTGTTATAGCACCCAATGCCGCTCACGGGCTAGGAGCGCCCCTAGGGTCGAGCCATGAGTTCCGACGAGCTCGCCGGATTGCACGTGCTGCTCACCGGCGCCACGGGCTTCCTGGGCCAGGCGACCTTGGAGCGGCTGCTGTCCAGCTACCCGGAGACCCGTGTCTCGGTACTGATCCGGTCGCGGGGCGAGCGAAGCGGAGCCGACCGGCTCAGCGCGTTGCTCCGCAAGAACGTCTTCCGCCCGTTGACTGAGCTGCTCGGGGCCGATGGACTGGCGCGAGCGGTCCACCATCGGGTCAGCGTCATCGAGGGGGACCTCCACTCGGTCACCCTGCCCGCCGATCTCGACGTCGTGATTCACGGTGCCTCGACGGTGTCCTTCGATCCACCGGTCGACGAAGCGTTCTGCACGAACGTCTCAGGCGTAGCGACACTGTATGAAGCGCTCACCGGCTCGCCGCACGTGGTACACATTTCCACCGCCTACGTCGCGGGCACCCGCAAGGGCGTCGTCGCCGAGGCAGCGCTTGACCACGAGGTGGACTGGCGTCTCGAGCTGGAGATGGCGCTGGCCGCCCGGACGGATGTGGAGCGGGACTCCCGGCGACCGGAGGTGCTGCGCCGCGTCTTGACCCAAGCGGGCGAGGAGCACGCAAAAGCCGGCCCACAGTCCACTGCCGCCGACGCCGAACGGCTGCGCACCGAGTGGGTCGCCCGCCGGCTGGTGGACTACGGCCGCACCCGCGCCCGGAGCCTGGGCTGGCCGGATGTGTATACCCTGACGAAGGCCCTGGGTGAGCGGGTCGCCGAACAGCTGTGGGCGAAAGCGGGGCGGCCGCTGTCGGTCGTCCGCCCGGCCATCGTGGAAAGCGCGCTGCGGCACCCGTACCCCGGGTGGATCGACGGCTTCAAGATGGCCGACCCGCTGATCATCGCACTTGGCCGCGGGGTGCTCCGAGAATTTCCTGGGTTGCCCGATTCCGTGGTTGACGTGATCCCGGTCGATCTCGTGGTCAACGCCATTCTCGCGGCCGCCGCCCGTCCACCCGTCACCGCTCCGGTATACCTGCACGTCAGCTCGGGTGCCAGCAACCCCTTGACCTTCCAGAACATGTATGTGCTGTGCCGGGAGTACTTCGACAACCACCCGATGCCCGATGGTGATCGCGGCCACGTTGCGCCTCCCACCTGGCGCTTCCCCGGCAGCCAGCAGGTGGAGTTGACGCTGCGCGCGGGGGAACGCGCCGCAGCTCTCGTCGAGAAGGTGCTCCTGGCACTGCCACCATCGAAACGATCCCAGGATTGGCTGATCAGCCTGGGTCGTCAGCAGCAAGACCTGGTACAGCTGAGGGAATTCGCCGACCTCTACGGCGTCTACGCCCGCGCCGAGGTGATCTACGATGACCGCCGGCTGCAGGAGCTGCACGCCGCACTGCCGGCCCACCGCGCCAATGAGCATGGCTTCGACCCCGCGGTCATCGACTGGCGCGCCTACCTGCAGGACGTGCACTGCCCGTCGATCACCGCCACGGTGCGGCGGGCCGGGCAGCGCAGGGGTGGGCCCGCCACAGACCAGAGCAGATCGCAGTTGATCAGACTGCCCGAACGCACGGATGTGGCTGCGGTATTCGACCTGGAGGGCACCATCGTGAACTCCAATGTCGTCGAGTCCTACCTATGGTCCCGGTTGGCCACGATGCCCCGCTCCGGCTGGCTCCGTGAGCTGGCGGATCTGGCCCGCTGCGCCCCCCGGTACCTCTATGCCGAACGCCATGACCGCGGTGAGCTGTTGCGTGCTTTCCTGCGTCGCTACTCCGGTGCGCGCGCTGAGGAGCTGCGGGCGCTGGTCACCGAGGTGCTCGGGGACGCTCTGCTGCACAGAGTGATGCCGGAAGCCACCCGGCAGATCCGCCGGCACCGTGCCGCCGGGCACCGCACCGTGCTGATCACCGGCGCGGTAGACCTGCACGTCGAGCCATTATCAGTGCTGTTCGACGAGGTGGTGGCCAGCCGGATGCACACCAGAGATGGCGTGTTCACGGGTTTTCTCGAATCCCCGCCACTGGTCGACGAGGCACGCGCGGCGTGGTTGCGGAAGTATGCCCAGACCCACGATCTGCACTTGGACCGCTCCTACGCCTACGCCGACAGCTACTCCGACCGCCCGCTGCTGGAGGCGGTAGGGCATCCACACGTGGTGAACCCGGACTCCCAGCTTTTCCGGTACGCCCGGCGACGTCGCTGGGTGGTGCACCGCTGGGGCGCACACACCGGTGGGCTACTCGAGGTGATGCTCGACGTCACCCGAGCCACCGCCGGCCGAGCCGGCAATCAGACCACCGCCGGCCGAGCCGGCAATCAGACCGATGCCAGGAACGTGCGGTGATGAACCTGGCACTGGAGTACCGCCGCTCCGCAGGGCGCTACTTCGCCGCCCGCGCGATCAGTTATACCCGCACGGGCGGGCGGCTGGCGGGGGCGCTGGCCAGTAATATGGCGCCGCTACGGCTGGTCGAGCAGGTTGATCCCGTCCCAGGTGACGAGTCCTGGACGCGCATTGAGCCGGTGCTGTCGGGCATCTGTGGCTCGGACCTGGGTCTGCTGACCGGACGATCCTCGCCCTACCTCGGGCCCTTGACCTCGATGCCCTTCGTCCTGGGCCACGAGGTGGTGGGCCGTACTCTCGATGAGCTTCCCGGTCTACCACGGGGCAGCCGGGTGGTGATCGACCCGGTGCTGCGGTGCGCCGCACGCAGCCTGCCAGCGTGCCCGGCCTGCCTCGAAGGGGATACCTGCCGCTGTGACCGCATCACCACCGGAGGGCTGGCGGCCGGCTTGCAGACCGGATTTTGCGCGGACACCGGGGGCGGCTGGAGCCGCCGCATGCTCGCACACGCCAGCCAGCTGCACCCCGTGCCGGACCCTATGCCGGACGAGATCGCGGTACTAGTGGAGCCGTTGGCCTGCGCGGTACATGCGGTGCGCCGGGTGCCGATTAGCCCGGGTGCGTCGGTACTCGTCGTCGGCGCCGGGACGGTCGGTCTGCTGACCCTGCTCGCGCTGCGCAAACTCACTGCGGCGGGCGAAGTGCATGTGATCGCCAAGCACCGCCACCAAGCGGACCGGGCTCGCGAACTCGGCGCCACGCAGGTCATCGGCGCCGACGGTGCCGTCAGGGCAATTCGCCGCAGCACCGGAGCCCTCCTGGTCGAGCCGGAACTCGGCGAGGATTACCTGCTCGGCGGGATGGATCTGGCCTTCGAGTGCACCGGCGCTTCGGGGGGTTTGAACACCGCACTGCGGTCGCTGCGAGCCGGAGGCACGGTAGTCGCATCGGGCATGCCCGCAGGCGGGGTTGATCTCACCCCACTGTGGTTCCGGGAGCTGCGCCTGGTCGGGGCCTACGCATCCGCGATCGGCGAGGAGCCCGGCAAGGGTGACTTCCCGGAGGCCATCGCACTAGCGACGGCGGCACCCCTGGACGGATACGTTGACATGAAATATCCACTGGACCAATGGCGTGACGCGGTTGATCACGCTGCCGCGGCCGGCCGGCTGGGCACGATCAAGGTGGTCTTCGCACCCGGTAGAGGTTAGAGCCGCCGGAGGAGCGCAGCACTGCAGGTAGGGGCAGGAGAGAATGTGGGCAGACCAGGTTTCGTGCTCGACGTCGACGAGCGGACTCCCCCGCTGCTGATGCACGAGGGTGAGGGCTTCCGGCTGGAGCGCCTGCCTCTAGGCAGCCGAGTGATCTACCCGCCAGAGTCGTTGCCAGCCATCGTCGACCTCGAGGGCGCGATCCGCCACGCCTTGGCGCATCCACACGGCAGCGATCCCCTCTCCCAACTGCTCCGTCGCGGGATGCGGCTGACCATCGTGTTCGACGACCTGTCCCTGCCTTTGCCGCCGATGCGCACACCGGACGTCCGACAGCGGGTGATCGAGCAGGTGCTGGAGATGGCCGCTACCGCCGGGGTTGACGACGTCGAGTTGATCGCCGCCAACTCACTGCACCGGCGGATGACCCCAGCAGAGCTCAAGCGCACCGTCGGGGAGCGGGTGTTCCGCGCCTTTCACCCCGACCACCTGCGAAACCACGATGCCGAGGATCCGGGCGCCCTCGCGCACCTTGGCACCACGCCGCACGGCGAGGACGTCGAGATCAACCGGCGGGCTGCCGAAAGCGACCTGATCGTCTACGTCAACATCACGCTCACCGCGATGAACGGCGGGTCGAAGTCGGTGTCCGTGGGCCTGGCCAGCTACAACAGTCTGCGCCACCACCACAATGTGCACACGCTGCGGCACTCGCGCTCGTTCAACGATCCCGCCAACTCGGCCATGCACCACTCCTACGACCGGATGGCTGATGTTATCGGTGGCCACGTGCCGGTGTTCACCATCGAGACCACGCTGAACAACGAACCGTTCCCGGCTGCGCTGCGGTTTCTGACCCGGCGCGAATGGGAATGGAACCTCACCGACCAGGCCAGCTATCTGGCGGTCAAGCGAAGCAACGACCTGGCCACCACGAAGCTGCGGCGGCGGATCTGGCAGGCCACCGAAGCGCCCTACGGCATCACCGGAGTGCACGCCGGCGCACCGAGCCAGGTGCATCCCCACACTCTGGCAGCCGTGCACCGACAGCAGCTCACCGAGGTGCGTGGCCAGGCCGACGTAGCGATTTTCGGCTTGCCCTACATCTGCCCGTACAACGTTAACTCGATCATGAACCCGATCCTGGTGATGTCGTTGGGACTCGGCTACTTCTTCAACCTCTACCGGGGCCAGCCGATCGTGCGCCAAGGCGGCGTGGCCATCTTTTATCACTCGATGCCGCACGAATTCCACCCGGTACATCATCCGAGCTATATCGATTTCTACGAACTGCTCACCGAGACCACCGATCCGGTAATGCTGGAGACCAAGTACGAAAAGCAGTTCGCGACCGATCCCTGGTACATCCATCTGTACCGGAACAGCTACGCCTACCACGGCGTGCACCCGTTTTATATGTGGTACTGGGGTGCGCACGCCTTGCAACACCTCGATGATGTGATCTTCGTCGGTGGTGACCGGTCGACGACCGGGAGGCTGGGCTTTCGCGCTGCATCCACCCTGGCCGATGCGCTGGAGCTGGCTCGGGACACCGTGGGGGGCGATCCTCAGATCAGCTACCTGCACGCCCCCCCGATGGTGCTGGCGGACGTGCGATGAGCGGTTTGCGTGATGAACTGCGGCTGCTGCGCCAAGGTCGCGACTGGCGGGGCCGAGCCCGGGTACCCCGTTCGGCGCAGCCCTGGGAATTGCCGGAGGCCTGCGACGACTTCCCTACTGCGTGGGCTCGGACCGCCGCTGCCGGAACGCTTCGTCACGTCCTGCAGCAGGGCGTGCTCAAGCCGGTGGTATGGAGCCAGACCCGACCGATGGTGCACGGCTCGGAATACCTGGACGGCATCCGTGGGCCGGCGATCTTCGTCGCCAATCACTCCAGCCACCTCGATACCCCTTTGGTCCTGGGTTCGCTGCCATCGCGGATCACCAAGAAGCTGGCAGTCGGGGCCGCCGCCGACTATTTTTTCGATTCCCGCACCATCGCCGCGGCCACCACCCTTCTGTTCAACGCCTTTCCCGTAGATCGGCGGGCATCGCGGCGGGACCGCAGCCTGGCTGCCGAATTGGTCGAGGACGGCTGGAGCCTGCTGTTGTACCCGGAGGGCACCCGGACCGTGGACGGCTGGCTCACCGCGTTCAAGCTGGGTGCCGCACAGCTGTGCGCGATGAAGCGGGTACCTGCGGTGCCGATCGCGCTGCGCGGCACGTTCGCCGCAATGCCTCGTGGCCGGCGCTGGCCGCGACCAGGCCGCCCCCGGGTCACCGTCCGGATCGGGCGGCCGCTGTACATCGGAGTCGATGAGTCGGTGCCCGAGTTCCGCGCCAGGCTGGTGCGTGCGGTCGCCACGCTCTGGGCCGAGACCGAACTGGGCTGGTACCGCGCCCTGCGGGCGGCAGCGGACGACTCGCTGGCGCTGCCTACCGGCTCCCGCAGCGTCCTGCCGACCACCGCATCAGGCCAACCCGCTGACGATCACGACATGGCTCCGTGGCGCCGGGTCTGGGAAGCCACCCGGCCGCCTGCCGAGGACGGTCCTCGCCAGGTGTGGACGGACTGATCAGGGCGCGTCGCCGCCCTTTGGCATCGACTCGTAGATTTCCTTGCACTCCGGGCACACCGGCGAACCGGGCTTGGGCGCGCGGGTCACGGGGAACGTCTCACCGCACAGGGCCACCACCCGTGAACCCATCACCGCACTTTCGGCGATCTTGTTCTTGCGCACGTAGTGGAACATCTTGGGCGTGTCGTTGCCTGTTGTGTCGGTCCCCTCGGGCCGGGTGTCGACTTCGGGCAACGTTTGAGTCGGCGTGCTCACCACTCCATGATGCCGCATTGCGTGCGCGGCCGGATCACCCGTCGATGACCGGGTGGGCGCCACTTTCCAACTCACGCTGCGGGAGATCGCGGGCCTCGAGCCCGTGGCCCAGGCTATTCACGTGCTCAGCCTTGCGAGGGGCGCGATCGTTGGCGATGAGCACCGCCATCCACGGCAGTGGCACTGACAAGACCACGAAGGCCAGCGCAAGCCACCAAGTCTGGTAGAAGACACCGGCCAGCACGAGGCACGGGATACGGGCCGACATCAGGATCGCGTACTTGCGCCGACGGGAGGCGTACTGCTCGGCATAAGAAGGTTCCGCCGCCGTGATCAGTACAGGGGCATCGCCTCGCCTGCGACCCTGCGCATGTGGATCCCGCACGCCTTCACATCCCGACTCGATGCCCCTGACCCTACTTCTTCGCTTTCGCCGCCGCCTTCGCCTGTTGCTTGTGCTCACGGACCTTGGCCAGCGAGTCGACGTCGGTCACGTCGGCGACTGATCTATATACACCTTCATCGCCGTAGGGGCCAGCCGTCTCGCGCCAGCCCGCTGGCTTCACATTACGCTGCTTACCGAGCAACGCCAGGAAGATCTGCGCTTTCTGTGTCCCGTAACCTGGCAGCGCGACCAGCCGGTCCAGTAATTCGCGTGCATCCGGAACATTGCGCCACAAACCCGTCACGTCGCCGTCGTACCGCTCGACGATTGCCTGGCAGATATCCTGCACCCGCACTGCCATCGACCTGGGGTAACGGTGCAATGCGGGCGGCTTCGCGAACAGCTCGGCCAGCGCGTCGCGGTCGTAGCCGGCCAGCTCGTGAACGTCCAGCTCGTGACCTAGGCGTTGCTGGAGCTGATAGGGCGCTGCAAAGGCCCGCTCCATCGGCACCTGTTGATCGAGCAGCATACCCAGCAGCAATGCCAGCGGGTCCCGCTCCAGCAACGCATCTGCCGGTACGTCCTGGCTCAACATCAAGGTCACCGACCACCTCCCTCGGCGGTGTGAGTGATCACGCGGATCTGCCCGATCAGATATCGATACCGACCAAGCCCAACACCTCGGTGCGCCAGTCCTGGTAGGCGGTGGCCGCCCGGGCCCGATCCTGAAGATCCGGATGAGGTTGGGAGTCCTCGCCACCGCCCAACGCGTAGTGCACGATTTCCTGGTCGCTGCGCTTGCTGCTGACGACCTTGACGTCGACGTGTTTGGTGGCGAGCTCGGCCCGGGCGGCGTGCGCTAACAGATGGAGCAGGGCGAGCCGGGAGTGCTGGTCGTCGGGCAACGACGCCTCATCCGGAGTGTTGCCGGACACCAACACCACGGTCGCGCCAGGCGCCAGCACCGGAAGCACCCGATCGACCGCACTGAAACGGGCGAGCAGGCCTGTGGACAGGAACGAGCCGACGCGTGCGACGGCCGTGTCGCCCTCAGGGTGGATGGTGACCGGCAGCTGGATGTAGAAATCAAGGCCGCCGCTACCAGACTCACCCGGTAACGCCGCTGGGTCGGTGATGACCATAGGGTCGGCGCCGGCGTCCCTCAGGAGTTCAGAAATCCGTTGTGCCCGATCCGCCGAACCACTGAGGAGCCCGATATGCCCCATCGACCCTCCTCCAGCGCGCGCACGGTTTGGTGAACCGTGCGTCGGCTACTCGGCGTCCCAATGCCTTATCGTAGGGGCCAGCGTGAGGGCCTGGCGAGGGCGGAGCGGGCTTGCCGGCAGGAGGTCCCCCGAACGGCTGCCGCGGAGTTTTGTTGAGTGGTCGGCTTCAGCTCTTCTTCGAGTTGGAGGCCGCGCCCTTGGTCGCACCCTGGGCAACCCAGGCCGCACTGCTCGCGGCCGACCGGGAGGCAGCCAGCATGCTCTTGGTGAACTCCCGCTGGGTGATCAGCGCCTGCGCAGCGAAGTCGAACGCCCTGTCCACGACCTCTTCGGCACTGGGTACCTTGGCCTCTGGAGCCGGCAACAGGCCGACGAATCGCTGGAGGCTCTCAGCCCAGATCTGCACCGCGCTGGAAAAGGCTTCCTGACTGCGGCGGGTCACCTCTGTCATGGTCTCCGATGTCGTCATCGTCATCCCTTCCTTATATCAGGGTTGTGCGATCGCCAAAGTACGCACTGACGATAACTATGTCAAGCACACGGCTCACCACCTGCGTCTCGTCACTCCGCCTTACCCTCGACGAAGCTGCGGTACACCCCGAGCAGCGCCTCGCGCTGGGCGTCGGTGAGCCGCGGATCAGCACGGATGCTGTCCTCCGGGCTGGCAGACGGCTCAGTGGGAACACCGGCAGGCGCCTC
>DASYMC010000532.1:0-8130 GCA_036009255.1 Pseudonocardiaceae bacterium | reverse complement strand
GAACTCGATGGTGCCGTCAAGGTAGAAATACCAGAAAAAGCCATACTCGTAATTGTTGAGCGTGGCGAAGCAGGAGATCGCTAGCCGTCGGTTTCGACGGGTCTCCATATGCCCGAGGAAACCGTCGGTGTGCTTCCAGCTAACGCCGGCGTCCTCTTCGTGCAGGCAGATTGCGTTGGGGAGGGTAAGCGGGTCGCCGTTAGCGTCATTGAGGACGATGTCGAAGTAGTGGATGTCACCGAGGCAGTCGCAGCCACGCACGAGGTAGTTAAGCACGGGACCGATGCCCCACTCGCCCTCGTCAAAGACATTCTTGATGCGATGCGTCGGATTTGGGTCGCCGTAGGGAACGTAAATCTCCGACAGCGATGCCCGGTACAAAATCGGCCGCAGCCTACCGCGATCTTCATAGCCCACCTGATGCAAAACCAGTCCCTCGCGTGGATTGTATCCTATGCGTAGTCGCCACTTCTGCCAGGTCACGGCGTTGCCCTCGACGGTGAAGCTCGGTCCCTCCGGCTGAGTGATCTCGATTGGTCGCAGGTCATCGCGCAACCGATCAACTGCTGGGAAGTTACCGGAATAGCCCTCGATCTGTCCAGTAATGAGTTCCGGAATGTAGTTGCCAGGCAACTCCGGCAGTGGGACGACCCCGTGATCTACGATCTCGCGGACCTCCATCCGGTCGAGGTCAACCAGAATTACTAGTCCCTCCACGGGCCGGGCGTAGCGATTGTCGTACGTACCGCGCCGGATGAATATCAGCGGTCGGATGAGGCGGCCTTCGGTGGGGTCGTCCTGGGGTCCGGTGTTGCCGGCTGACCACAGATCGGTCATTACCAGTGAGAGGTCGGCAACCCCGCGCCGGAGCATTGCTTGCCGAAACCGTGCGTCGGTATGAACGAGAGCCTCACATTTTTCGATTTCGTCGCGAGTGAATGCTGGCTGCACGCGAGGGGCTTCGCGCCAGGAAAGCACCTCTTTGCGGGTCACTGAGACAATAGTCTCAATTGTAGTGCAACTTTGCAAGTCGCGTAGCACCGCAAATGCCTTACGATCCACCCTCTGGCCTTCAGTCAGTCCAAGCACTGCCCGCTTCGGCGGCTCCTGCAACTCGATGCTGACAAAGCGCACCGCCTTACTCAGCGATTTCTCGCGTATGAGGATAGCCGACGTGGCAGCGATCTCTTCGGCGCTCAATGGGTCTAGTGGGTGTCCGGCAAATGATCGACTTTCATGATGATGGAAAAGGCCTTTCGAGCTCGGTTGTTAAGGCACGGGACCTGCTGGCCGCGAGATTCTCTCCGCACAGTTCAGAGGCTAAGTGACGACCTGAAGACAGCCTTAGAGCGGGCTTAGCTCAGTCTTAGTCTGTTGTGTCGCGTTGGTCATGACGCAGGAGTGGAATGAGAGGCTGCTTACGACATCAGGCCGAAGTACAGTGGGTATGGTTTATCCCAGCCAATCAGGGGCGAGAACTCGGCACTGTTTGCAGGACCAGAATGCGGCCCAGTTGACGAGCGCGTCGAGCGGCCATCGGTTGACAATTGTTGGACCGTGCTACGAAGCGCCGGATCTGTGTGGTGATTGGCGCAGCAGGCTGAGGTAAGACACGGCAATGGCGGCTTGGTGATGTGGTCGTCCCACTGGGTGGCTGCGGTATGAGGATCACGAGGGCGACGAGGAACGTCTACTAAGGGGTCTGTTCGAAGCGGTGCGAGCCGGGTGCGAGCCCACGTGTCGCTGCCCGCTCCGATCCGCGATGCGGCAGCAGTGGACACGGACCCGTCGGGTCCTCGGTAGCAGCCCTCTGCACGTGGTTGCGCAGTGTGCTGAACAAAGATCTCATTCTGGTTTTGGATGACCTGCATGGCTTACCGCCAGAGGACTGACGCAGCGGGCGTTCTGGAGAAGCTGTGCCAGCGAGCACCGGCGTGGCTGCATCTGGTCCTCATATCCCGGTGTGAGCTGCCATTTTCCTTGGAGCGGCTCAGGGGTTGAGGGGTTGTCACGGAAATTTACGCGCCGGACCTGGTCTTCGACGGCTTTGATGTTCAGACAATTCTGCGACAGACCGTGGGTGAGGATTCACGGATCCCACACCCGTTCTCGCGCCACGGCATGCGCAGCAGCAATCGCCCCGAGCACACGATCGGCGTCCGGGGCCAGCCGAGCGATCAACCGCGACACCGTCGGGTCTGAGGCCACCGGCACGAACACACCCGGTTGCGCGCGCAGCAGCGCCACGTCACAGGCTGCGTCCCCGCCCAACGCCACCGCTACCGGGAGATCCAGCACGATCTTCCCCGGATCGTGAACCGCCAACCGAGGCCGCCACGGCCCCAGCCGGGTCACCAACTGCTTAGCCAGCCCGCTACGCGGGGTCACCTTGACCAGCAGCACCCCACCCGCGTGCGACACCAACGACTTACCACCGATGATCAATGACAGCCGGGTCTGCGATGCCTATGACTACGGTGAAAGCCCGAGACTAGACACATCGGCCAAGCCCGCCACCACTACCAGAATTACGTCCACTGGATGACCGAGATCGGCGTACCAACGCGCCCTATGCCCAACATGGACATGAGCCACACACCATGAGTCCTGGCGCATATATAGCAGGCGTGGACCGAAGCGGGTCAGTCCAGCAACCAAACAATTCGAGAGCCGGAGCAGCAACCATAAACAAATTGATATCGGCATCAACGGGAATGAACCCACCGGCCATACTGAGCGGCGCGCACATGCATGACATCCCTAGGTGGACGTCAAGAAACGTCCACCGGGCACGGTCACCTTGCCTTCGATGTTTGGAAAGTCTACACAGGTGGGCATGGGGTAGATGACACGGCTACCCGATCGTCAGCGAGTACCTGCTTAGCAGAGTTCGCGATTGGTAGGGTTGCGGTCAGTCGATAGCCGCAGTTGTTGTCATGAGGTCCTACGTGCAGGAGGCCATCGACCGCTTGGACCTGCTCGCGCAGTCCCACCAGGCCACGACCGATGGACAACGTCTGCCCGTGATTCACATCCGCAGAGGTGTCATTGTCGATTTGGATGAGCAGGCTATGGGCTACCCATACTAGGCGCAGGCACGGGTTAGAATCTTTGCCAGCATGTTTGAGGATGTTGGTTAGACCTTCCTGGACAATTCGGTATGCGGCCAAATCCACACTGGGCGCCAGGATGCGTGCTGTGCCCTCGACGTGGACGGTGACCGGCATCCCAGTGTCTCGGAATGAAGTGAGCAGCGCGGTCAGATCTGCCAGTCCAGGTGCCGGCCTGAATTCTCCTGTACTCACGCTGCGTATAGGGATATCGCTGGCCTCCAGTACGCGAAGTAGTTGTCGTAGCTCGGCCATCACCTGTCTCCCGGCGGTCTCAATGTGTACTAGCGACTGTTTGACTTGGTTGAGATTCGTATCGGCGACCCGAGCCGCCCCGGCGGCCTGAAGAACGATCACCGTTACCGCATGAGAGACGATGTCATGTAGTTCTCGGGCAATGCGTCTTCGCTCCGCGGCCAGCACTTCTGCTTCCCCGGTGATCTTCTGTCGACGTTCCAGTCGCTGGACATGCTGCTGGCTGGCCCGCGTGACACGCCCCGCACCCCATGCCCCGACAGTTGCGATGACAAGCAGTAGAATGTTGGGGATGAACGACCGAAGTTGTTGATCGGGGATCGAGTAAACTCTAAATGCTACGGTGGCGGCGAGTGTGTTGGGGATGAAAGACGCCGACAAAGCCAGCAGGGAAATTTTCCTGCCACGATGGACAGAAACCGCGTACAGGGCGACTGGAATTCCTACAACAGGAGTATAAAGAGGCATGAACGGCCATGCAACCACGGTAAGCCCGCATTGAACAGCGAAGACGGTCACCGGCGCTTTGTCTCGCCACGCTAAAGGTACAAGTGCTGCCAGCCCGTACAGCCACACGAGGGCCAGCCAAGGCTTGGTCGTCACATGACTTAACTGGAGCCAGGTAGAAAAAAAGAGACAGTTGAGAAGATAGAGCGGCGAAAGCAGGAGGGCATCCCGCTTCACTGAAGGTAGCGGCAACTGAAGGCCGGCTAGTACCCAACCCGGAAATCTCATCGGGGTGCCTCGCTGTAAGCAGTATTAAACGTACAGTCAAGCTCCTTGACGCGGCTGCACGAACGGGGTATCGGGACAGAAACCAGGCTTCTCTCCTCTACAAGGGGGAGGAGGGTCCCAGGTTGACCTTATATGGTTGCTCGTTAACGCTGGGTCAGCTGCCGCGGTAGGTATGCCTACGAAAACAAAGGCAGTGGCCGAAACAAGCAACACGGCGACTCTCATGACGCGTGCACCTGTTGACCCTACATCGACGCATCTCGATGTGCTACTGCTGGGGGATGCCTCAAGATTGACCATCATTCGCTCCTCGGCGCTGGGGGGTGCGCCGTCAGTTGGTTAATATTGTTTCACATCTCTAAACCAGAGACAACCGGTCATATAGGGATAGCGCGTCTTTCCTCCGCTGAGTTGGATGCAATCATCCAATAGATGTAGAAAACTTACGTGACTACTTCATCTGATGTAGCGGAACTACGTTATCTGTAGTACACGGAACATCACCCCGTTGCCCGGTGCGCGACTTGCCTCGGTGCCGAGAGCGGCGCCGCCCCGTCAGGAGCGGGACGCGGTCGGCTCGACGGCGGCGACAATTACAGCTGGTGGGCAGATGGCCGGTGTGGACTGCGTGCCCGTGGAGACTGCGCGGAGTGTGTATATAAAGCCGCGAGTACACAAGAACACGAACGATGGCCACCTCTTCTTCACCTATTTATGGTCCAGGGCTCGCACCGGTGGTGGTGGGCCGTGTGTCCGCGGTACTGCTGCTGAAGGTGCGCCCACCAACTTCACCACTGTTTCCGCTAGACCCACCGAGGGTGTTCCTGCCGGGGTGGCCCAAGCTGCCGGGATGTGGGGTGTGGGAGGCGATAGTCTGCAGGGTGTGTCGTTGTGGGGCTGACTCTCGAAGTCGAGTAGGCGTTGCAACGGGAGGTGGCGGTACCGGTTTCCCGTTGTTACCGCTGGAGCTGCTGGAGCTCCCGTTGCCGACGGCCTACCCGCCATCTGCGGTGGTATCGATGAAATTGCGCGGGCCGTTGGGCGTGCCGTGGAGGGGTGGTTAGGCCGGTCGGAGGGGGTGGGAGCAGACCATCGGCGGAGGGTAATGTCGGCTGGTGGTCCCGCTTGTGCCGTGAGTGCTCGGGTCGGCGGCTGCCAGGCCGAGTAGCCCGGCCGTGAGGGTGACGCTGGAGAATGCGCCCGCGAACACGACCCATTGCAGCCACCTCGATGTGCCATCCCGCTGCGCGGATTGATCAGAAGGTTCGTCAGAACGGTGGTGTACTCGACGGTCCTGCCGCCGTGAAGCTCGGTCGCTGCGGCCTGCAGCGCGCGGGCAGCCGCAACCGAGTTCGGGCGATCGGCGGGCTCGATTGCGGTCATCCGGTGGAGGATGTCGGTGAGCCTGGACGGCAGGTTTACGGGGACTCGTGCAGACCGGTGCAAGCGGGCGCAGGCGCTCTCTACGCTGGTTCCGGGGTATTCACGGCGACCGGTGAGTGCTTCAAGCAGGACCAGACCCAAGGAGTAGACATCAGCGGGGGGACCGACCAATTCGCCACGGACCCGCTCGGGCGCCAAGTAGGCCGTAGTGCCGATTACTGCTCCGGTGAGGGCAATTCGCGTGACATCAACGAGCAGCGCGATCCCGAAGTCAGCGAGCAACGGACGGTCATGTTCGTCAAAAAGAACGTTGGCGGGCTTGATGTCGCGGTGGATTACCCCTTGGGCGTGGATGTAGGCCAAGGTGTTAGCCAACTGAGCCCCCAATGGAGCGACCGTGGCCACACATAGCGTCGCTGCTTGCAATCGGTCAGCCAATGACGGGCCTTGTGCAGGCGCATGACCAGGTAAGCCCGACCGTGGGCGCCGGTGTCGTAGAGCTCCACTAATCCGGGATAGGTTAGCCGGATCAACACGGCGAGCTCGCGGTCCTGCCTGTGCCGATCTGATCCAGCAACTCCCGGGGTCAACAGCTTGACCGCAACAGCCCGGTTCAGCTGCTGGTCTCACGCCCAGTGCACTCGCGCGAACCCACCTTCGCCCAGTAGCGGGCCAAGCTGGTAGCGATCCGCCAAAACAGGCAGCGCCGCGAATACTTTCAGCCGATCGAGTTGGCCGCGTCTTCGCCGGCCTCAGAGGAGTTGGGCCGTATGAGTAAGGCTCGGATGGCCAGGGTTGCTGCTCAGAGACTCACCACCCACATCACCGCAAGAAGAATGCCGGCGACCAGGGCCAGGCTCATCGCGAGCAGCGCCCAAGCAACTGCCCCCCCTCGAGGGTCGTCTCTGCGGTCCAACCGCGGTAGGTCGAAGTTGATGTGCGTGCGGTCGATCATCGCTCTCCTCGTTGGTGCGCTCCTGGGGAGTCGGAACGGGCCTTAGTCACAGAAGCTAACTCCTCGATCGCTCGCGCAGATTAGCGTCTGCTTAGCTTTCCCATATCGGTCCATCAACGCAGGCATCGACTCGACGCACTGTCCCACGCCGACCACGCTCCCAAGCCTTGCCGAAAAATACAGGCGGTCTCGTTCTGGCGCACCTCCCAGATTCCGGATAGCGGACCCAATAAGGTCCGGTCCGGAATGGAGGATGCATGCGGGAGAAGCACCGGAAATGCAGTCAGAAGTTCAAGTCTGAGGCGGTACGGTTGGTGATCGAGTCGGGCCGCCCTATTGTCGAGGTCGCGCGGGAAATCGAGATTCACGAAGGATGCTCGGCGCCTGGATGAACAAGTACCGGACTGAGCACGCCGGCGACGAACCACGTTGACTCTCTCAAAACGAGCCCGCCTGCGAGAACTCGAACGCGAAGTCCGCGAGTTGCCGATGAAAACCGAGTTCCTGGGAAAGGCAGCTGCCTTCTTCGCCCAGGAGTATCGGTGAGTGAGAAGTTCACGTTCATCGATGCGGAGAAGGCCCAGTATCCGATCGTGAAGATGTGCGCCTGGTTGGAGGTATCCACCTCGGGTTTCTACGAGTGGTGCGATCGACCAGCTTCGACTACGGCGCAACGACGCGTCCGATTGAGTTCGCTCATCGAGGTAATCTTCGATGAGTCCGACCACGCCTATGGGTATGGCCGCATCTACGCCGCGCTGGCCCGCCAGGGCGAACGCTGCGGGTCGAACTGGTTGGCGAGATCATGCATGAGCTAGACCTGGTCCCGTGCCAGCCCCGTCCGTGGAGACCGACCACCACCCAAGCCGACGAGGGGGGCGAGTCGATCCCGGACCTGGTCGGGCGCGAGTTTACCGCCGCCGCACCGGGCACCAAGCTCGTTGGCGATAGTACTATTCGGTTCAGCTCGCGGTTATTTGGCAGCTTGGTTGGAGGTCCCCGAGGAGCGTGGTGATTGCTAGTCGCGGGGCTGGACATTATCAGAGGCTGTCCAGGAAGGCGAGGAGTTGATCGCTGGGGTGGAACCACGCCGGAGATGGGCTTGGATCGGTCAGCTGCCGGAGTACTGTGCCGATCTCACGGTCGGAATATACGTGCGGCGGTTTGCGGTGGCCGGTCGGGCCGAGGAGTCCCAGGGCAAGTGCATCGCCGTCATCACTGGTGCTAGCCGCGGGCTCGGCCGCAGAATGGCGCTCCACCTCGCCCAGCGGGAGTGGGTGTGGTCGTCGGCGCCTATCACAGCCATTAGGACGAGGCCGACAGCCTCGTCACCCAGATCAATGCGCCGAGTGGACGCACCGCGATGCTCCAGCTCGGTCGGGCGGAGCGACGATTCGCCCGGCTTCGACACCAATCTCGGTGAAGTGCATGACGCGACCTTCAGCTGGCGCGACCTGACTACCTCGCCAACATCGCCAGCTCAGGTATCCACGCACCCGTCGCGGAAATCACCGAGGGCCAACTCGACGAGCTAGCCCGTCACTCCCTTCTTCTGGTGCCGACACTCCTTACCGGTGCTGCCACCTAAGGTTGTCATAATCAATTCCTAACTTGCGTCCGTAAGCTCCCAAGCATGACGGCCGGACAGCCCCCTCCGGCCGTCGCCCCGAAGGTGACGGCCAGACTGCCCCC
>DASYMC010000531.1:0-24597 GCA_036009255.1 Pseudonocardiaceae bacterium | reverse complement strand
CCTCCACCGTCTGCGGCATGACGCCGTCGTCCGCGGCCACCACCAGTACCGCGATGTCGGTCGACTTCGCACCACGGGCCCGCATCGCGGTGAACGCCTCGTGGCCCGGGGTGTCGATAAAGGTGATCAGCCGCTCCACGCCGTCGAGCTCCGTGGCGACCTGGTAGGCACCGATGTGCTGGGTGATCCCGCCGGCCTCGCCGCCCATCACGTTGGCCTTACGGATGGAGTCCAGCAGGCGGGTCTTGCCGTGGTCGACGTGACCCATGACGGTCACCACCGGCGGCCGGAACGCGAGATCGTCCTCGTCACCGGAGTCCTCGCCATAGGACAGGTCGAACGACTCCAGCAGTTCGCGATCCTCATCCTCGGGGCTGACGACCTGGATCCGGTAGTTCATCTCCTGACCCAGCAGCTCTAGTACGTCGTCGGAGACCGACTGGGTTGCCGTCACCATCTCACCCAGGTGGAACAACGCCTGGACGAGCGCGGCCGGGTTGGCGTCGATCTTCTCGGCGAAATCAGTGAGCGAGGAGCCGCGACGCAGTCGGACGGTCTCGCCGGTGCCGCGAGGCAGCCGGACGCCACCGACCGACGGCGCCTGCATGTTGTCGAATTCCTGACGCTTTTGCCGCTTGGACTTTCGTCCCTTGCGCGCGGGACCGCCAGGACGTCCGAAGGCACCGGCCGCTCCGCCCCGGCCACGGCCGCCGCCACCGGGGCGCGCCGCTCCTCCACGGAAACCACCACCGGCGGGAGCACCGGCGCCCGCCGGACCACCGGGAGCACTTCCGCCGCGGAAACCGCCTCCGCCACCGCCACCGCCACCGCCGCCACTACGTCCGCCGGGACCGCCGCGCCCACCACCGGGACCGCCAGGCCCGCCGCGTCCGCCGCCGTCGGCACCAGCTCTCCCTGGTCGCCCTGGGGCCGCTCCTGAGCTGGGCGGCCGGGGCGGCATCATGCCGGGATTGGGCCGCGGTCCACCGCTACCGGGCGGGCCGGTGCGGCCAGAGGCCGGCCGGTTGGTACCGCCCGGACGCGGTGGCATGTTGCTCGGGCCGGCAGGGCTGGCCGGTGGGCCGGGTCGCTGGCCAGGCGAACGCGGTGGTGCAGCACTACCCACACCGAACGGGTTGTTACCAACCCGCGGCGAGCGCGGACCCGGCTTCGGAGACCGGGGACGAGGCCCACCGGGAGAACTACCTTCGTCGGGCCGCGGGCTTGGGCGTTGCTCGGTCGGGGGACGCGGTGACTCCACCCGGTGCTCCGCCGCGGGCCGGTGTGGCTCGGCCGCCGCGGGCCGGTGTGGCTCGGCCGCCGCGGGCGGGCGAGCCGCTGGTTCGCTGATAGGGGGACCCTCGGGCGCTACCCGTCGCTCTACCGGCGTGGGTCGCTGCGGAATCCCCAGCGGAGTACCCACCGGAGCGACCCTCGTAGGCGCGCTATCTGGCGCAGTCTCCGGCCGACGGGTGGGCGTAGGTACCGGGCCAGGCTTGGCGGTCGCTTCCCCACCCATGGGGGGGAACGTGGCACCGCCACCATTGGTCGCGCGGCTGCTGACCGGTGCACCATTGGGGGCCGAAGGCTTGCCGGTGCCGGAAGGAAACGAGTCGCGAAGCTTGCGGGCGACCGGTGCCTCCACCGTTGAGGAGGCAGACTTCACGTACTCACCGAGATCGGCGAGTTTTTTGAGTACATCTTTACTAGTGACACCGAGCTCTTTCGCGAGCTCGTGCACGCGGGCCTTGCCTGCCACTGCTCTCCTTACTGATGGAGCCGGCGGCATTCCCGCTCGACCCCGTTACTAGTGCGTGTCCATCGCTGTCAGAGCTTCACGACTGCGGGTACATTTCGGAATCGACCTGCTCTCTGCGTTGACCACGTGCCGGGGCGGTCCCGGCCCGGGTATGTCCTCGGCTCGCCGAGGACCTCATGCCGTCTCCGTACTGCTTACGCGAGAAAGGCGCGTACCGCGACGGTGTCGAGCTCCCCCGCGGTGAGAAGTGCCCGCGGGAACGCCCGGCGCCGCTCAGCCAAACGCAGGCACCCTAGGTCGGGATGCACCCAGGCACCCCGACCGGGATGCCGACGCCGCGGGTCCGGGACCACCGTCCCGTCCACCGCCACCACACGCAGCAATCCGGAAGCCGCCGCCCTGGTCCGGCAACCTACGCAGGTCCGGATCGGTTCGGCGGCTCGCTCATAGCGGCGCCGGACGTGATCCGGGCAGGCGTAGACCGTCCCCCGACGGCTGGCCATCACGATTCTAGCGCGTCGGGGCAGCGGGCGGAGAACCGGCATTGGTCACCGGTAGTTCAGCGCGCGCACTGCGGGCCGGCGGGGACGTCATCGGGTTCGCGTCACTCCGGATGTCGATCTTCCACCCGGTCAGCCGGGCAGCAAGTCTGGCGTTCTGTCCCTCTTTACCGATCGCCAACGACAGCTGGAAATCGGGAACGACCACCCGCGCCGTCCTTGCCCGAGCGTCGATGACCTGTACCGATATAACCTTCGACGGGGACAGCGCATTCCCCACGAATGTTGCCGGGTCCTCCGAGTAGTCAATGATGTCGATCTTCTCGCCACCCAGCTCGCTCATCACGTTACGCACTCGCTGCCCCATCGGTCCGATACACGCACCCTTGGCGTTGACCCCTGGGACGGTCGAGCGGACAGCGATCTTCGAACGGTGTCCTGCCTCCCTGGCCACCGCAGGGATCTCCACCGTGCCATCGGCGATCTCGGGAACCTCCAGAGCGAACAGCCGGCGGACCAGATTCGGGTGCGTGCGGGACAGCGTGATCTGCGGTCCACGCAGTCCGCGCGATACGCCCACCACGTAGCACTTGATCCGCTCACCGTGCCGGTAGGTTTCCCGTGGTGCCTGCTCCACCGGCGGGATGACCCCTTCGGTCTCACCGATCTGGACCACCACCACCCCACGGGCATTCGCCCTGGCATCGCGTTGCACGACCCCGGCCACGATCTCGCCCTCCTTGGCCGAGAACTCACCGAAGGTGCGCTCGTGCTCGGCGTCACGCAGCCGTTGCAGGATGACCTGGCGGGCTGTGGTGGCCGCAATCCGCCCGAATCCCTCCGGGGTGTCGTCCCACTCCTGGACGACGTTGCCGTCGGCGTCGAGCTCCTGGGCCAGCACCCGGACCAGACCGGTCTTGCGGTCGACGTCGATGCGCACGTTCGGTTCATGGCCATCGGTGTGCTTGTACGCGGTAAGCAGCGCTGTCTCGATGGCTTCAAGCACCGTCTCGAATGAGACGTCCTTGTCCCGCTCGATGGCGCGCAGCGCGGCGATGTCGACGTTCACTGTTCCTCCAAATCGTGCCGTCGTGCGCCATCGAGCGCAGCGAGCTCCGCGGCGGGCGGATGGCGGAACTCCACTTCCACCACCGCGCGGCGCAGCTCTGAATAAAGCACTCGGCGAAGGACTCCCGACACCAGCAGCGTGACTCCCTCGTCGTCGCAGTCCCCGATCCGGCCGACCAGCTCACCACCAGCCACCAGGGCGGTACGGACCAGCCGTAGCCGGTTGCGCCGCCAGTGCCGTGGCTGGGTCAGCGGCCGGCCAACACCGGGCGATGTCACTTCGAGCTGATAGGGCCCGACGATCAGCTCGTCGCGCTCGTCCAGAGCCAGCGACACCGCGCGGCTCACCGTCGCGATGTCGTCCAGCCCGACCCCGGTGTCCGAGTCGATGATCACTCGAAGCAACCGGCGCTGACCTGCGCGTACCTCCTCGAGGTCCTCAAGCTCGAACCCGGTGGCGTCTACTGCGTCGCGTACTGCCGACTCGATCGCGGAGTCGGGATTCGCGGGCTGGGCGCTCACCGTGGCCTCCTGACGTGCGAAGTGCTGCCTGTGGACGATGTGACGATGCGGGCGGCGAGCCAGCGGCGCGCCCGATCGGATCACCTAGGGTATCGCGTCGCGAGACCAACCCGCGCCAAGTGGATCACGGTGCTGAGCCCGCCGCAAACAGTAGGGCCTGGCAAGATGTGGCGCTGTGTCGCAGGCCCGTCCCAGCCGTCGCCGAGTGTTGGCCGCCGCGGCCAGCACCGCGGCTCTGGTCCTGGCCGGCCCGGCGGGGTTGACCGGGTGCACCGCATCAGCACCCGCCCCCGAGCAGCCTGATCCGCTGGAGTCACCTGCCCGGCGCGCGGAGGCTGACGCGGCTCAGGCGCTCGCGGCGGCGCAGCTGATGACTCATGCCGATTCCGGAGTGGCCGCGGCGGCCAAGGCGCTCGCTGCCGACCGGATGGCGCATGCGACGACGCTGCGGGCCGAGCTGCGCCGGGTCCGGCCCGCAGCGGCGCCCAGCGCTGCCGCATCCCTACCGGCGGTGCCCCCGCCTGGGGCGTCCCCGCCGGCCTCGCCGTCGCCCGCCAATCCCGACCTGGCTGGCACCCGGTCGGCGCTCATCCGGGCGATGCACGCGGCTCAGGACGAAGCGGCTGCACTGGTGTTGACGCTGCCCGGCTACCGCGCCGCCCTTCTCGCATCCGTAGCGGCCTGCTGCGCAACCCACGCCGCCCTGCTCTCATGAGCCCGCTACCCCCCCACCGCCTCCGCCCCGATATGGAGACATATCGGGGTAATTGGGGGCATTCCAGGCCCGATATGTCTCCATATCGGGGCGGAGGTCCGGTGCCGGTGGGGGCGCTTCAGCAGGCATTGGCGGCTGAGCATGCGGCGATGTGGGTTTACGGAGTGGCGGGGGCTTTCGTGCCGGATGGGTTGGCCAGTCGGCTCGACGAGGCCGCGACCGAACACCAGGCTCGGCGGGACGCCACCGAGCGGGTGCTGATCAGCGCAGGAGTGCCGCCCGTGCCGGCCGAACCGGGATACCTCACGCCAGAACCGGTCACCGACGCCGCCTCGGCGCTCCGGCTGGTGATCACCGCAGAGAATGACGCAGCAGCCGCCTGGCGGTCGGTGGTAGAACGCAGCCCGGCCGATGCCAACTTGCGCGGGTCCGCGCTGGAGGCGCTGACCGCGGCAGCCGTGCGGGCCAGCCGATGGCGGGCAGCCGCCGGCACGACACCGGTGACAGTGCCCTTTCCCGGGGCGCTGTAAGTACGGCGAGCAATTACCGTACGACCGTGCACACCGAGCAGATTCGCATCCAGACTGGCGCGCAGGAACGGGTACACGACATCACCGGGCAGTGCCGTGCCTTTCTCGACCGCGTCGAGGCGGGTGATGGCCTGCTGCATGTGTGGGTGCCCCATGCGACCGCCGGCCTCGCGGTGATCGAAACCGGGTCGGGCAGCGACGCCGACCTGCTCGCCGCGCTGCGCGAACTGCTGCCGATGGACGACCGGTGGCACCATCGGCACGGCTCCCCAGGACACGGCCGGGATCACCTGCTGCCTGCGCTCCTGCCGCCCTACGCCAGCGTCCCGGTGCTCGACGGGCGGCTCGCGTTGGGTACCTGGCAATCGATCTGCCTGGTGGACACCAACATCGACAATCCAGTCCGCACCGTCCGGCTGAGCTTGCTCACCGGCTGATTTGCCTACTTGCTACACAGCTCCTGCAAGTGCGCGACAGCGCCGTCCACCGGCACCTCGGTGCGCTCCCCCGTGGCCCGATCCTTGATCTCTACGACTCCGATGGACAGGCCGCGCCCCACCACGAGAATAGTCGGCACGCCAATCAGTTCGGCGTCGGCGAACTTCACTCCTGGGGTGGCCGGACGGTCATCGAGGATCACCCGCAGACCGGACACATCGAGTTCGGCGGCCAGCCGTTCGCCGGTGCCGCGGATCGTGTCGTCCTTACCCGCCAGCACGACGTGCACGTCGGCCGGTGCGACCTCGCGGGGCCAGACCAGCCCGTGCCGATCGTGGCTCTGCTCTGCGATGGCGCCGACCAGGCGGGAGACTCCGATCCCGTAGCTGCCCATGGTGATCCGGATCGGCTTTCCGTCGGGTCCCAGCGCATCCAACGCGAACGCGTCGGCGTACTTGCGACCGAGTTGGAAGATGTGCCCGATCTCAATGCCTCGGGCGGCGACCAGGGTGCCGGCCCCATCGGGTGAGGGATCGCCGGCGCGCACCTCGGCTGCCTCGATCGCGCCATCGGGGGTGAAGTCACGCCCACACACCAGATCGACCACGTGGTGGTCGGGCCGGTCGGCGCCGGTGACCCACGCAGTGCCCCGAACCACCCGGGGATCGACGAGATAGCGCACTCCATGCTCTGCGAGCGCTCCCGGCCCGATATAGCCCTTGGCCAGGAACGGGTAGGCGTTGAAGTCCGCGTCGTCGAGCAGCGCTACCTCGGCTGGCGCCAGCGAGGCCTCCAGCCGTTTCATGTCGACCTCGCGGTCGCCGGGAACTCCGACACCGAGCGGTTCCCAATCCTGCGCGCCAGGTTCGCGGGTCTTGATCAGGACGTTCTTGAGGGTGTCCGCGGCGGTGACGACGCGGTCCAGACCTGCCTTGTTGAGGTGGGCGACCAGCGTGTCGATTGTGGGTGTGTCCGGGGTATACAGCACCCGGGCCGGGGGCAGACCATCCATGGGCCGCTCTGGTGGCGCCGGAGTAGTCACCGCCTCCACGTTGGCTGCGTATCCGGATTCGGTACTGCGCACGAAGGTGTCCTCGCCGGTCTCGGCTTCGGCGAGGAACTCCTCGCTGGTCGAGCCACCCATCGCGCCGGAGCGCGCGGATACGATCACGTAGCGCAGCCCGAGCCGGTCGAAGATCTTGATGTAGGCATCCCGGTGCAGCTGGTAGGAGCGCGCCAGCCCGTCCTCCGACAGATCGAAGGAGTATGAGTCCTTCATCAGGAACTCCCGGCCACGCAAAATCCCGGCGCGGGGACGCTCCTCGTCGCGGTATTTAGTCTGCACCTGGTAAAGGATCACCGGGTAGTCTTTGTAGGAACTGAACTCGCCCTTGACGGTGAGAGTGAACAGCTCCTCGTGGGTGGGCCCGAGCAGGTAGTCGGCCTCCTTACGGTCGCGTAGCCGGAACAGGTTCGGGCCATATTCGGTCCAGCGGCCGGTGGTCTGGTAGGGCTCCCGGGGCAACAACCCGGGGAACAGGATCTCCTGCCCGCCGATCGCGTCCATTTCCTGGCGCACGACCGCTTCGATGTTGCGCAGGACCCGCAGACCCAGCGGCAGCCAGGAGTAAATCCCGGGGGCGACGCGGCGGACATATCCGGCGCGGACCAGCAGTCTGTGGCTGGGCACCTCGGCGTCTGCGGGATCCTCGCGCAGGGTACGCAGGAACAGCGTCGACAACCTGGTGATCATGCTTCGGGCACTCCTCGAACGGCCGGATCGCGAAGCTCGCAGCGTATCGGCCGCAAGAGAAGTCAGTCCTGCCGGTTAGCGTCCACAGTATGGGTCTGTCAATCGGCATGGTGACCATCGACTGCTCGCGTCGGCAGCCGCCACGGATAGCCCAGCGGCCGTCACGAGGAGCCGTCGATGGTGCGATCGATGCGGCGCAGCGCCTCGCGTAGCAGGGACAACGAGGTGCCGTAGTTGAGCCGGACCCGCCCGTTGCCCTGCTCTACGGGCAGCGCGAAGGCGTGCCCCGGGCTCACTGCGATGCGCCCCCGCTCGAGCAGGACCGCGGCCGGGTCATCGCCCAGGCGGGCTTCGCGCAGATCGAGCCACGCGAGGTATCCGGCGTGGCCGGGATGCGCCCGCACGCCCGGGGTACGCCGGATCCAGTCGGCGAGTTCGCTGCGGGTCCGATCCAGGTGGACCCGCAGCTCGTCGAGCCAGCCGCCATCGTCGGTCCAGGCTGCGATGCTGGCGGCCACCCCTGGCACCGACGGGCGCAGCCGCTCGTACTGCGGCACCGAGGCGGTGACGTGCGCGGTAGCCGGCTGTGCCTGCAGCAACGCGCACTTGAGCCCGGGTACGTTCCAACCCTTCGAGATGCTGGTGACGGTGACACAGTGAGTTGCGGCGCGGGATCCACTCACGGCGTAGGGAGTGAAGCTACTGCCGGTGGCCACCAGCGGGGCGTGCACCTCATCAGAGATCACCTTGCTGCCTCGCACGTCGACTATCTCCGAGATAGCGGCAAGCTCCTCGCGCGTGAACACCCGGCCGGTGGGGTTGTGTGGATGGCACAGCAGCACCGCGCGGGCGCCATCACGCAGCAGATCGTCCAGCCGCCGCGTATCGAGAGTCCACCCCTCAGGCCCATCCCCTAGCGGCCACGGCACCGGTGCCCGACCCAGCTGCTTGAGAAGGGCGAAGAACGGTGGATACGCAGGAGTGAGCAGCACTACACCATCGCCCGGCTCAGTCAGCGCCAGAAGAGCTGCCTCCACCCCGGCCATAACGTCACCGACCGGGCAGGCCAGCGCGGGATCGGGCCGCCAAGCCTGATACCTGGTCGCCCAGCTGGCGAACGCCTCGGCAAGCCCGGCCGGTTCGCAGTAACCCAGGTCCTCCGCGTCGATCACCGCGCGGGCTGCATCACGCACCGCGGGGGCCAGCGGGAAGTCCATCTCCGCCACCCAGGCGGGCAGCACGTCGGGCGGGTACCGGGACCACTTCATCGTCCGGCGTGCGCGGAGCACGTCGAGGTCCAGTGCGTTGAATTCCACCAGCTGTACCTACCTGGATCCACGCGCGACGCGCCACTGCACAGCGGAAGCCCTGGAATCCAGCTCAGTCCCGCCCGATCACCCGTGAGACGTCGAGCACCACCGGTCCGCCGGATGTCCGGCTCTGTTCCAATGCCTCGTGCAGAGCATCGACGAGCCGCTGGCTGTCGTCGGTACCGAGGACACGACTCCCGACCAGCATGCCCTCGGGGTCCTCGGTGTCGAGGGTGACCAGCCGAGTGGCCAGATCGGTCCGCACGACGAGCGTCCATCCGTTCAAGGCGCGAATCCGGACACCGGAGTCGCCGGGGGGTTCACTCGACTCGGGAGGAAGCTCCTGCTCATCGTCCACGCATCCATCCTCGCTCACTGCCATGGTTGGGTCGCTACCAGGTGGCACCAGCGGCCCGGGCCGACAAGCCAGAAAATCGGTTGCCGGCACATCGCGTAGTGGACATGCTGCACCTGATCGCGGTGCGCAGCCGTCGATCTTGCGGTCTGTGGAGTGGGCCCACTGGAGTCGACGCAGTGGAATCGACGCAGCGAAGGAGGTGGCCGGACGTGGCTGTCTGTGATGTGCAGCGAGTTCTGACCTTATCCTTCCCGCCGCGCTTCCGGCTGATTCCGGGGGCGCAACTCCCGAGGAGATCCTTCCGTGCCGCAGCACGATCGGCTGCCCGTGCGGCGCAGCCGCTTTGACGACACTCCCACCCGCCGCCACCGGCACCGCTTCGACGACGAGGTCGACGACGTGGGCCCGGTCCGGCGACGTCCGGCTGAGCCAACTCCATCCGACGATGCCCCGACTACTGGCGACCGCTGGTCCACCTGGGACATCGGACAGCACGGGCCAACACCGCACCCGGACTGGCTGGTTACCGAACTGGCCGCGGTTGACACCGAGCTCGGTGTGCTCAAGACCGGTAAGGAGGCCGACGTGCACCTGCTGCTGCGAGCCGTGCCCGGCACGTCTCGCAGCAGCCAGCTCGCCGCCAAGCGCTACCGCAGCGCCGAGCACCAGATGTTCCACCGCGACGCCGGCTACCTCGAGGGCCGGCGAGTACGCCGCTCCCGGGAGATGCGGGCGATGGCGAGGCGCACCTCGTTCGGCCGTGACCTACTGGCCGGACAGTGGGCGGCCGCCGAGTTCACCGCACTGTGCCGCCTCTGGCAGCTCGGTGCACCAGTGCCCTACCCGGTGCAACTGGACGGCACCGAGTTGCTCCTGGAGTACCTCGATGAACCCGACGGGCAGGCCGCTCCCCGGCTGGCGCAGCTAAGACCCCATCCGGCGCACCTTCGGGCGCTGTGGGATCAGCTCATCGACGCCCTGCTGATCCTGACCGGCGAGGGCCTGGCGCATGGTGACCTGTCCCCGTTCAACCTGCTGGTGCACCGCGGCCGGCTGGTACTCATCGACCTGCCTCAGGTGGTGGATCTGGTGGCGAATCCGCAAGGTCCGGCGTTCCTGGCACGGGATGTGCGGATCGTCACCGACTGGTTCACCAGCCACGGTTTACCCCTGAGTGTCGCCAACGCCGGGACGGAACAGGTGGTGGCGCAGCGCCACCACTGGCCCGATCACGACGATGGCGGGCGGGCGAATCCCGGCAGCGGTAACCTTGCCGGCCGCCTCGTGCAGGACGCAGCGCACCACCCGCTGGCCGCGCAGGGTGCCGTTGGCGATCACAGCGACCGGGGTGTCCTTGGGCTTGCCGTGGGTGATCAGGACGTCGGCGAAAAGGCCGATCCGCTCCACCGCCATGAGCAGCACCAGGGTGCCGCGCAGCTGCCCCAGCGCCGGCCAGTCCACTAGGGAGGTGGGATTGTCCGGGGCCACGTGCCCGGACACCACGACGAACTCGTGAGTGACGCCGCGATGAGTCAGCGGGATCCCGACCGCAGCCGGTACCGAGATCGCGCTGGTGATGCCGGGGACCACGGTCACCGGTACCCCGGCGGCCGTGCAAGCCAGCAGCTCTTCGAACCCGCGCCCGAAGACGTAGGGGTCACCACCCTTGAGACGCACCACGAACCGGCCGGCTTTGGCGTGCTCGATCAGCGCCGCGTTGATCTGCTCCTGGGCCATCGCGCGGCCGTAAGGCACTTTCGCGGCGTCGATCACGGTGACGTGCGCGCCGAGCTCGTCGAGGAGCTCCCGGGGCGCGAGCCGGTCGGCCAGCACCACGTCGGCCCGGGCCAGCAGCCGCCGCCCGCGCACCGTGATCAGATCGGGGTCGCCGGGTCCCGCGCCGACTAGCGCGACACCCGGAGTCGTGACGTGGTCCTCGGCGTCGGGGGCGTCGTCCACCACTCCGGTGCGTAGCGCCTCCAGCAACGCATCCCGGACCGCGGCGGAGCGGCGTGGGCGGCGCCCGGCCAGCACACCGATGAGTAACCCGTCGTGCTCGGCGGCGGCAGCGGTGACGGCGCTCCCACCGGTGGCGTCATCAGCACGAACACAGAACACTCGCCGTCGCTGCGCCTCGGCAGCCACCGCGGCGTTGACCGCAGGCTCGGAGCTGCAGGCCAGGGCGTACCAGGCGCCGTCGAGGTCACCGTCGGAGTAAGCCCGGATCTCCCAGTTCAACTCCCCCGCCGTGGCCATCGCGTCGACAGCTGGTGTGGCCTCAGGCGCGACGAGCAGCACGTCGGCGCCGGCGGCGATCAGGCGTGGCAGCCGGCGCTGGGCAACGGTGCCGGCGCCAACCACGACGACCCGGCGACCGGTCAGATCAAGCCCGACCAGGTAGGGCTTCACGGCAGTGGATGCCAGCACAGCAGCGCGTTGACCGCCGCGGCAGCGACTGCGGTGCCACCCTTCGCGCTGCGGTTGGACAGGGCGGGCAGACCCGAGTCCCGCAGCGCCGCCTTCGCCGCGGCGGCATCGACGAACCCCACGGGCAGCCCGATTACCAGAGCCGGACGCAACCCGCCTTCCACGGTCAACCGGATCAGTTCACGTAATGCCGTCGGCGCGTTGCCCACCGCCCACACCGCACCCTCGGGATGCTCGGCGGCAGCCGCCCGGATCCCCGCCGCGGAGCGCGTCAGGGCCGCCTGCGGCACTGGTGAGGGTGCTCGATCGAGCGCAACCAGACACCTCCGGGAGGTAATGCCAGCGGCGAGCATCCGGACATCGACGACTAACGGTGCCCCCATGGCCAGCGCGCGCGCACCCGCGTGCAGCGCATCCTCCTCGCACATCAGGTCAGTGGCGTAATCGAGATCAGCGCTGGCGTGGATCACCCGCTCGGTTACCGCACGGGTGATCGGCGGCAGCCCCGCGGTGTCCACCTGGGAGCGAAGAATGCGGTATGACTCGATCTCGATCGGATGCGCAACCCGCGTCATGACGCCTCCTCTAGCGATCCCCTGGCACGATGGTCACTGGCGACCCCTCGCCACGGCGTACCGCGGGCCGTCACAATGTGCTCCACCGAAGGTGGCGGGCTGAACGGAGACCGCGGATGCACATCGAGGACCACGATGAGGAGCTTGCCACCCAGTACGTGCTCGTCCGGCGCCTACGTCCAGACCTCGAGGGAGAAGAACTCGCTCGGCTGATCGTCTCCAGGCTCGACGAGGATCAGCTGTTGAATCTCGCTGGGGATGCGCTCGCCTGGACGTCCCATCCAACCAATCGCGAAGAATTGGCACTGCGATACGTACAGAACTTTGTCCTTGCTATGGAGAGTGATCCAGACGGTAGGTAAGCTGCCCCGTCGCACTGATTCGGAGGGGCATACTACCTTTATGCGGGAGATCCACAGGAGTGAGCGATCTCACCAAGTCTGGCGACGGTCAACGCTGGTCGGGATCGGCGCCGTCCTGGTCCTCATCCCGATCGGCGGCGTATGTCGCGGCCCCGGCAACCCCACGCCAGTCGCCAGGTATGACAGCTTGAAATCAACCATCGTGTTCGGCAGCGGCACGCTGACAACACCGAGTTCTAAGTCGAAAGCCATCAGTTACGACCCTGACCTGGCGCCGATCGGGGCTGCGATGACGGCCACCGTCATCCCGACGTCGGAAGGGTCCATGGCGGAGCTCACGGTCTTCGGGCTGCTGCCCAACCGCGCCTACGTGGCGTATGCGTACACCAAAGCCTGCGGTGCCACCGCTGATGCGGCCGGACGGCGCTTTCAGAATCACCTCGATCCCGCGGCGGGCGCCCGGGCACCATCAACCAATCCCGAATACGCAAACCCGGCAAACGAGATCTGGCTGAACGTGCGCACTGACGCGGCCGGAGCGGGCAACTCGCGCACCACAGTCCCCTTCGTCTTGTCTGACCGGACACCGGGCTCGTTCGTCGTGCACGATGCCGTGCTGAGCCGCACGAAGGATCACGGCAAAGCGGGCATCCGCGTCGCCTGTCTCACCTTGTCTAAGCGGTAGACCCCAGCGCGTTACCCTGCTTGAGGCAGGAGGTGTGGCCACCTGGAAGCACGCAGATCGGATGGTCTGATGCGACCGGCCTTGGGTTGATGGGCACTGGACTGATCTCGTTCGTGGGCGCTGGACCTGGCGCACCGGACCTCCTCACCCTGCGTGGCGCGCGCCGGCTCGCCGCCGCTGACCTCGTGGTGTGGGCGTCGTCGCTGGTACCCGCCGCGGTACTGGAGCACTGCCGTGATGGCGTCGAGGTGCACGACTCGGCGGGCATGACCTTGGAGGACGTGCTCGCGCTGTACGCGGCACACCCCGACGCCGCGATTGTGCGGTTGCACTCCGGAGATGTGTCGCTGTACTCGGCGCTGACCGAGCAGCTCTCCTGGTGCACTGAGCATGGCCGGGCCTTCGAGATCGTTCCGGGAGTCGGCTCGCTCGCCGCCGCGGCGGCCACCGCCGGGATAGAACTCACCGTGCCGGGCGTGGCGCAGAGTGCCGTACTGACCCGGCTCGGCGGCGGCCGAACCGCCGTATCGATTCCTGACGGGGAGAGCGTCGCCGGATTCGCCCGGCACGGCGTCACAATGGCGATCTACCTGTCCGCGGCTCGACCGGCGGCCCTACGCGCAGAGCTGCTGGCCGGCTACCCGCCGCACACCCCCGCCATCATCGTCGCAAAAGCGAGCTGGCCGGACGAGATCCTGATCACCACCACGGTGAACGGCCTCGCCGACGCGTTGACCGCATCCGGAATTCGCACCGCCGCGTTGGTGCTGGTAGGGCCGGCATTGGCCGGTGCAGGAGCCCGCAGCCGGCTCTACGACCCCACCTACTCGCACGGCTGCCGCCGGCGCTCTACGCCGGGCAGCACCTCGGGGCGGCCCATCCCGCCCGCAAAGCGCAGGTCGCCATGACCGGCACGCTCACCGTCGTCGGCCTGGGACCAGGCGGTTCTGCACATCGGACCCGGGCCGCTGAAGACGCCATCCGGCAGGCACAGGTCGTCCTGGGATACCGGGCTTACCTCAGTGCCTGCGCGGACCTCACCGGTCCTAACCAGCGCCTGCTACCCAGCGACATCGGTGCGGAGCAGCAACGTGCCGATGATGCACTGCGCACCGCGGCCAGCGGTGCCCACGTGGCGCTGGTCTCCTCCGGTGACGCCGGGATCTATGGGATGGCTTCGCTGGCGCTCACCGCCGCCGCCGCGCTGCCGCCGGCGCAACGCCCGATGGTGCGGGTAATACCGGGCATCACGGCCGCCGTTGCCGCCGCCGCGGTGCTCGGAGCCCCGCTGGCGCGAGATTTCGCGTGCCTCACACTGTCCGATGTACTAGCCCCTTGGGAGGCGGTGGAGGTGCGGCTACGCGCGGTGGCCGCTGCGGATTTGGTACTGGCGCTGTACAACCCGCGCTCGCGCGACCGGTCGTGGCAGCTGAGCCGAGCCCGCGATGTTCTCGTCGAGTACCGGCCCGGTGACACCCCGGTCGGGCTGGTCACCGACGCCGGGCGGCACAGTGAACAGGTGGAGCTGGCCACGCTTGCCACGCTGGATCCGGCCCGGGTCGGGATGCATACGGTAGTGATCATCGGAGGTGGCGGTACCCGCCGGCTCGGCGATTGGCTGGTGACCGCGCGGTCGCTCGGTGCCCAAGGGTGACCACCGACGCACGTGCCGGTGCCATCTCGACGGCGGATCAGCTCAACCCATGGGCGGAGGCGACATTGTGACCGTGCACCTGGTGGGCGCCGGACCCGGTGACCCTCAGTTGATCACCCGGCGTGGCGCGGCGCTGCTGGCGGCGGCTGAACACGTGGTGTACGACCGTCCTTCGATGGCCGAGATCTTGGCGCTCGCGCCGCTCGCCACCCGGCACTGCGTCGGCAAGCAGGGTGCCACTCCAGCTCCGCCTCAGCATGAGATCAACACGCTGCTCATCGAGCTCGGCCGGACCCGGGCGTGCGTGGTGCGGCTCAAGGGCGGTGACCCGTTCGTGGTGTCCCGCGGGGGGGAGGAGGCTGTGGCACTGGCCCGCGCGGGGGTGGACGTCAACGTGGTACCGGGGGTATCCGCCGCGGTGGCCGCGCCGGCCGCTGCCGGGATCCCGGTCATGGTCCGGCAGCGCTCGCGCACCCTCACGGTGGTCGCCGGCAACGACGATGTGGACAAGGTGGACTGGGACGCCGTAGCCCGCCTCGGTGGCACCGTCGTGTTGTTGACCGGGCGGGCGGCGCTGCACCGGGTGCTCGCCGCGCTGTGTGCGGGCGGGATGCCACCCGACACCCCGGTAGCCGCGATCAGCGCCGCTACCCGCCCGCAGCAGCGCACGGCCCGCGGCACCCTGGCCCATCCCCCGTCAGCCCGGCTGCCCGCGCCGTTGACCGTCGTGATCGGGGACGTCGCAGCGTTGGACGTCACGGCGGGCGAGTGAGCCGTGCACATCCCTGACGGCTTTGTCTCTCCTCTGGTAGCCATCAGCGGCGCCGCGGTGGCGCTCGCCGGGCTTGGTGTGTGCGTGCGCTGGGCTCGGCTCGATGTCGCGGAGCGGCAGCTGCCGCTGGCCGGGCTGGCCGCTGCATTTTTCCTGGTCCTGGAAGCTCCCATCATTCCGGTAACGGTGGGCACCAGCGGGCACCTGCTTGGTGGCACGCTCGCCGTGGCCCTGCTCGGGCCGTGGCTCGGACCGGTGGTGATCACGGTTGTCACCGTCGTGCAGGCGTTGTTCTTCGGCGACGGCGGCCTGTCCACGCTTGGCGTCAACGTGGTCAATCTGGCTCTGGTGCCCGCCGCGGTGGGTTACCCGGCGCTGCTCGGACTGCGCCGGCTGCTGCCACGGGGGCCGACCGGCACGGCGGTGGCCGCCGGTTTCGCCGCGGCGGTGTCGGTGCTCGCCGCGGCGGTGCTGTTCACCGCGGAATACGCGCTGGGCGGTGCCGCCGGGATATCGCTACGGACCGTCGCCGTGTCGACCATCGGGGTGTACGCGCTGGTCGCCGCGCTGGAGGCAGTCGTCACTGCGCTGGTGGTACGGGGGTTGCTCGCAGTACGCGCCGACCTCGTCCAAGTGGCGTCATGAGTTCGACGCACCAAGGCCTGCTCCTGCCCGCCGACACCCCGGTGCACCGGTTGGCACCCCAGTGCAAGGTGGCGGCGACTGCGCTGTTCGTGTTCGCCGTCGCGTGTACTCCCACTGGCGCGTATTCGCCCTACCTGTGGTACTTGCTGCTGCTCACGGTGGTCGCTGCCCTATCCCGGCTGCCGCCGTTGATCATGGCGCGCCGGCTACTGGTGGAAGTGCCATTCGTGCTGTTCGTGCTGGCGTTGCCGGTCCTCGGCGGACCACCGCAGCTGACGCTGCTCGGGGTCACGCTGTCAGTACCCGGCTTGCACGCCGCAGCGACCATCGCGCTCAAAGCCACGTTCGGGCTGCTCGCCACTGGCGTCCTGGCTGCCACCACATCACCGCCGGAGATCATCACCGGGCTGGAGCGGCTCCGGGTGCCGCGGGTTTTTACGGCGGTCGCGGCGTTCATGGTGCGCTATCTCGAGGTACTCGCGGCCGAGCTGGCCAGGATGCGGACCGCCGCGGCCTGCCGCGGGGGAAATCCCCGCTGGTTGTGGCAAGTCCGCGACGTGACAGCCGGGTTCGGCGCGCTCGTCCTCCGCTCCTTCGAGCGCGGCGAGCGGGTGTACCTCGCGATGGCTTCCCGGGGGTACACCGGTGCTCTGCCGGCAGCGCTGAACGGCGCAGCGGCACCACGGGTGGCGTGGGCCGGCGCGCTCTCCGTTCCGGCATTGGCCGCAATTGGCCTGGTCCTGTTGTGAGCGAGACCTGCTCGCAGGGTCGAGCCACCGGTACCGAGACCTGCTCGCACGATCGAGCCACCGGTACCGAGACCTGCTCGCAGGATCGTGCCAGCAGGCCGGCGATGCTGGTGGTGGGGCACGGCACCCGGGACGCCGACGGGGTGGACGAGTTCTGGGCGTTGGCCGGCACGATCGGCGCAGCCGCGGGTGAGCTGCTGACCGGGTTCGGTTTCATCGAGCTGGCCTCGCCGACCGTGGATGAGGCCATCGACGACCTGGTCGCCCGGGGCGCCACGGACATCGTCAGCGTGCCCCTGGTGCTGCTGACCGCCGGGCACCTGAAGAACGACGGTCCAGCAGCGTTGGCCCGGGCCCGGGCCCGGCATCCAGAGGTGCACTTCCACCTGGCCCGCGACCTGGGCATCGAGCCGTCCATCCTGGAGACCGCGACGGACCGGATCCGCGATGCAGCCGGTGACGCCGATCCGGAGAAGCTGGGGGTCGCGCTGATCGGGCGAGGCAGCAGCGACCCGGACGCCTGCGCGGACCTGTGGAAGGTCGGCAGGTTGCTCGCTGATGGGCGCGGGCTTGGCTTGGTCGAGCCCGGGTTCGTCTCCGTCGCCGCTCCATCAGTGCCCGAGACGCTGGAACGGCTGCGGTTGCTCGGCGCCGGGACTGCGGTGGTCGCACCGTTCTTCCTATTCCCCGGGGTGCTGTTGAACCGGATCTACGTCGAGGCGGCGGCGTGGGCGCAGGACCATCCCGAGGTCGAGGTCCGGGCAGCGGGACATCTGGGCCCTGACCCACGGCTGGTCCGGCTGCTGCTGGAGCGCTACCGGGAAGCACGAGCCGGCGACGTGCGGATGAACTGCGATCTGTGCGCCTACCGGGTGCAGCTGCCCGGCTACGAGTCCAGAGTCGGCACTCCGATCTCGCTGACCCCGCACGGAGACGGTCCGGCCGTTGCTTCGCGGCGGGCCCGGCGGGCCACCCGCGTGCCCACCCCAGCACCACAGATGCGGCGGGGGCGGTTCATCGGATCCCAGACTGGCCCACGGCCTGCCGAGGACGACCCCGCGATCCAGGTCCGGGATCTCGACTTCGCCTACCCGGACGGTCGCCAGGCGCTGTCCGGGGTGTCGATGCGGGTCGAACCCGGTGAGCGGGTCGCCCTGCTGGGTCCCAACGGTGCCGGCAAGACCTCCCTGGTGCTGCAGCTCAACGGGGTGCTCACACCGTCGGCCGGGTCGGTGGTCATCGGCGGGCTGCGGGTGGAGCGTCGAACGCTGGCGGAGGTCCGACGGCGGGTCGGTGTGGTCTTTCAAGACCCCGATGACCAGCTGTTCACCCCCACGGTAGGGCGCGATGTGGCCTTCGGACCGGCGCATCTGGGGCTATCCGGAGAGGCGTTGCAGGCGCGCGTCACGGAGGCCCTGTCGTATGTCGGCCTGGCGGATGCCGCCGACCGTCCACCGCACCGGCTGTCCGTGGGCGAGCGGCGGCGCGCCGCGGTGGCCACGGTGCTGGCCATGCATCCGGAGATTCTGGTGCTCGACGAGCCCACCGCCAACCTCGATCCGGCGGCCCGGCGAGAGTTCGCCGATCTGATCAAACGGCTGGGCATGACGACGCTGCTGGTCACGCATGATCTGCCCTACGCACTGGAGCTGTGCCCTCGCGCGCTGGTCATCGACCACGGGCAGATCGTCGCCGACGGGCCCACCCGGGAGGTGCTCGCTGACACCGGGTTCATGAGCGCGCACCGGCTGGAGCTGCCAGCCGGCTTCAACCCTTTGGGAGCCTGAAACGAGTGCCAGCCGCGATTGCCCTGCCCGGATCAGGCGAGGTCGTGAGCGGATCCGGCGGGGTGGTTACCACGGCCTTGGTCCGTGATGGGGTCACCGTCTGCGTACAGCTAGACCAAGATTAATGCGGTTCATGATCATTCACCGTGCCAGTATGGTACATCTCTCGCAATCCCGTGGGCTCGATTGCCAGCCTCCCAAGGCCCCCGCACACGCCCTAAGAGGGCACGCTCAGCCCGTCCACACCATACCGAGCCCCACAACGCAGCAACGCCCGCGTGAGAAGCCGGGCACGGTTGACCTGTTGAGCACGGTACGCCACCATCGAGAATACTCTCGAATATTCTTAGGGAGACACGATGCGCGCTCGGTTCCTCGGGAAGGACCCTGAGTCCAATGTTGGCGACTCACCTACGCTGTTCGCGACGGATCGCACCGACCGTAAAACGTACATAGCCCAGGGCTGGGCTGTAACGGACCCGCAAGCTCTCGCCGATCTGGGTCCAATCCCGGACGGTGAGGCGATCATTGAGATTCCCGAAGATGTGTTGAGGTTCTATGCGCGCCGCTACGCGGAGGAGGAGCACTGAGTCAGCTCATTCAACCCGGCGCTGAGTTCGGGCAACTCTTTCGCATATTCGAGCACACGGCATTCCGCCTGGAAGTCAGGACCACTTATGCCCCGTCGTACGAACGGGATTCGTTTCAAAAGTTTCTAGCTGGCGAGCAGTACGAGTTACCATGGATGCAGGACTGGCTATCCATGGTCCGAGACGCAGCAAGGCAGGGCCTCCGCTTCGCGCGCGTTCGGGTGGTGAGTCTCCCTTTCAGCGATTACAACCGGTGGAGCTATGTCATTGCGCAGCACAATATTGCGGCAGGCGAAGATATCCGATACCTGACTAGCCAGCGGGCCGAGGAACTTGGCTTGCCGAGCCACGATTACTGGTTATTCGACTCGCGTAAGTTGCTGCGGATGCGCTTCGATGAGGCCGACCGCTTCCTTGGCGGCGAAACCATCGAGGACTCCGCCGAAATTGTGCAGCATAACTATTGGCGGGACGCTGCTTGGCGCTACGCCGTTAGGCGGGACGAATTTGCCACCGAAGAACACTCCCAGCGCATCTAACATCCATGAGGCACGCGACGCGCTAAGTAAGCGACTCCGTGAGCTACGCCAACTGGCCGGTTTGACCGGCACGCAGCTCGCGAAGTCGCTGTCTTGGCCACAGTCCAAGGTATCCAAGCTGGAGACCGCCCGGCAGACGCCGAACGACGACGACATACGAGCATGGACTCGCGCCACAGGGAATGAGTCACATACTGACGGACTCCTGACCGCACTCCACACCCTCGAAGCGCAGCACGCGGAGTGGCAGCGCGTCTTACACCCAGGGCTGCAAGCGCACCAAAGCAAGCTTTCGGAATTGGATGCGAAGACGCGACTGTTCCGCGTATTCGAGGCAACAGTTATTCCCGGTTTGCTACAAACCGCCGAGTACGCAGGGCTCGACTCACACAAGGGGTCATCCTTTTCAACGCAAATAACGACATCAACGAGACCGTTCAGGCTCGAATGAAACGGCAAGAGTTACTCTACAGTCCAGACAAGCGTTTCCACTTCGTCATGCCAGAGGCGGCATTGAGGCTGTGTACATCAATAGTCATGCTCGCCCAGCTCGACCGCCTGATATCGCTATCGACCTTGCCGAACGTTCGACTCGGCATCATTAGCTCCGATACGCAGTATGTAATTGGTCCCTGGCACGGCTTCTGGCTGCGCGATAACGAGCGGGTATTGGTCGAGACATTTTCAGTAGAGCTAAACCTCGTCCAGCCTCCAGAAATCGATCTGTACAGCAAGATTTTCGAGCAATTCGCCGCCGCTGCCACCTATGGCCGATCCGCGCGGACGATCATCACACGAGTCGCCGATGATCTTGTCGCAGAGGCAGCCGACAACGACGAGTAATTCTCATGCCTAGAATTCATAGACGAATTGGCGAATATTTGAGAATAACTCTCGTAAACCTGTCGATCTCTGGCTACGCTCGCGTTACACCGCTTCCGCGCGCTTAGTTTAGGGAGTTCCGGTTGGCTACGTTTGTTCTGCTGCGTAAGGAGCAGGTTTCGCGGCTCCGGAGCGTGCGCATGAGCATCTCGCCATGAGTGAGCGGTGGACCTGCCACCGGCAGTCGGCGGCGGAAAATTCATTTGGGCCGAACTCGCCGTACCGCAAGCCCGAGAGGGCAACGAGCAGCTACCGCAACAGACACCGCAACAGTTCCCAACTGTGGGAGACACCCGTTACCCCCATGCGCAATAAACAGCTCATGCAACGCGTACTCGACGGACTCCACCGACTTGATTCGACGGTGCTCCGGGATGGCCGGTGCCCCTCATGACTGATCTAGTCCCGAAAGCTAAGCCTGAAGACATCGCCAATGTAAAAGCCAGATACACCGGCGCCGAGTCACTCGTGCACCGCAAAGTGTCCGTCAAAGGCAGCGGTGGAGTTTCGGCGACTGTAGTGATTACGGTGCAACAGGGACAGGTGTGGATATCGATTCAGCCGCCATTCACGTGGGAAGCAATCATGGAGCCCTGGAAAGTTGAGGAGCTAGTACGGACGCTGATACTCGCTGCTGCGAGTGCGCGGAGAATGGCCATGAGATATGGCCCTGATCGGAGAGATCACCACGTGAGCTAGACGACCACACGCGATACGCGCAACATCACAGTGCCGCACCCTGACCGTTGTAAACATCGCCAACCGGCTCGACCTGCTCGAGGGTACGGTCGAGACGCACGGCAGACGAACGCAATGCCGAACCACCGGCCGAAGACGTAGGCGATCGCCCCAGACAGGCCGATCGCCACGAAGCTCAGCGCCCGTACCAGCCAGCAACCCACGAATGCTCGCGACAGGAGTACTTGCGCCGCCGTTGTGGAGTAACTGGAAGCCACCTGCGATCCGGCTGGCGCGACCGAAGCGGTCAACGGTGGTCTGCTCGGCGACGATCGGCTCGGCACCACGAGCGATGGCCTCGTCTGCGGCTGTGCGCAGGTGATCCTCAGCGTCCGCCAGAGAGCGCCGGCCGGCCGCGCCGGTGCCGGCGAGCCGGTCGAACAGTTCGTCGAGGTAAGCGTCGATCATCCGGCCCATTGCACGACCCTCTGCACCCGGTGGCGAATACCCGCCACTGCACGGACTTGACTTCAAGCATGGCGAGTCCAGCTCTGGTCAGCCGGTAAACCCGGCGCCGTCTGGACGCCTCGGTACTCCAGTCGCTGGTGACCAGCCCGTCCCGTTCCAGCCGGTGTAGCGCCGGGTAGACCGTTACCCTCCGGCAGGTCGAATGCGTTGCCGGTGCGCTCCCGCAGCGCGGCAATCACCGCGTATCCATGCGCCGGGTCGACCGCGGCCAATGTACCGAGCAGCAGCAGATTTAAGTGACCACGCAACTCCATACCTAGATTTCCTAGGCATAGGAAGCTAGGTGTGAAGTCAGCCTCTCGCCCATCGCGTGGTCTTCTCCTCCCACTTCACGTGGTAGGTGTACATCCAGGCATGCGCTTTCTCGCTGGCGAAGGCCTTCAGCGCGAATGGCATGAACAGGTCCCGGCCGAACCGGGCGATCGGGCCTGTCACTGTCTTGTTGTTGCCCAGCTTCCGGGCGTAAACGACGACCTTCTCCACCCGCTGGCGACGTAGCCGCTCGTAGGCTGCGAACGCATTGAACGGATCCGGCAGGTCGCACAGGCACTTGGCCAGCACGATGGCATCCTCACAGGCGATGGACGCGCCCTGCCCCGCGCTGGGCGACATGGCGTGCGCCGCGTCGCCGATCAGCATCACCGGGCCGCAAGACCAGAGCGGGCTGGTCGGGATGTCATGTACCGGATGCACACCGATCTCGTCGGTGCTGTGCGAGATGATCTGGTTGATCAGCGGCAGATCGCCGGAGAACAGGTCGAACAGTCGCCGCCGTCACTCAGCGGCTGGTACGGCTGCCAGCTCCTGCTCTGGGTTCGTGGGACGCCGCGAGCAGCTGGCTGCGCTGGATGACGCCGTAGGGCAGGCGGCGACTGGGTTGCCGCAGTTCGTGGTGTTCAGTGGCGACGCCGAGATCGGTAAGACGCGGCTGATGACGCACTTCGCCGACCGGATCGAGCAGACCGGCTTCTGGGTCCTGCGCACCAGCTGTGTGGAGCTCGGAGCGGCGCGGCTACCGCTGGTCCCGCTGAAGACCGCGCTACGCCAGCTGGTCGACCAGCTGGGTGTAGAGATGCTGCGAGAGACCCAGGCCGGCATCGATGCCTTGCTGCGGCTGCTTCCTGAGTTCGGCGCGCTGGCACCCGGCGCCGATGATCCGACGACGCTGTTCGACCGTTTCGGCGCCTTGCTCGCGCACCTGGGCACCGAGCATCCGCTGCTGTGGCTCATCGACGACCTGCACTGGGCGGACAGGTCCGCCGCGAGCTGCTCGGGTTCCTGACCCGCACGCTGCGGGCTTGCCGAGTGCTCGTGGTCGCCGCCTACCGGGCCGACGATCTTGATCGCGGCCACCCGTTGCGACCGGTGCCAGCCCTACCTGATGGCGTATGCGCAGTTGCGCGCGGCCCAACTCGCTCTCGCCGAAGGTGATCGCGACACCGCACGGCATCAGCTGCATGCCGCCGCGAAACAAGCTGGCGAGCTGGGTGCAAAGCCGTTGCTGGAAGAGATTCAGCTAGTTGCCCGCAGCGCACACCTCACCATCGACTCCGCTCCGCCGCGCGAGCAAAGCGACGCCCGGTCGTTGGGCCTGACGGACCGCGAGACCGAGGTGCTCCGCCTGATCGGCACTGGCCGGTCCAACAAGCAGATCGCCGAGGCGCTGTTCGTCGGCGCGAAGACCGCCAGCGTGCACGCCTCCAATATCCTGGCCAAGTTCGGCGTCGGCAGCCGAAGTGAGGCCGCCGCCGCTCACCGACTGAGGTTGTTCGACACAGACACCGGTAGCTGATCACCAGATCACCGACATCAGTACATCCAGCCGACGATCGAGGGAGTTCCTGCTCCCCTGGTCAGGGCAACTTGACCGGGGTCGGGTGAGCGTGCTTACGTACCCTGCTGAAGTGCGGCGCTTCTGGCTGCTCCTCTGTCACGTCTGGTCATGATGTCGACTGCACCGGATGCGACGGGCTCGGCGCTTGACCGGGAATCTCGAAGGCCACCGCATCCACGTAGCACCAGTACCAGTCCTCGCCCGGTTCGAACGACTGAATGAGCGGATGGGTCGTGCCGCGGAAGTGGCCGGTTGCGTGCCGGTGGGGCGACGAATCGCAGCAACCGACGTGCCCGCAGCTTGCGCATCGGCGTAGGTGCACCCACCACGAACCGATCCGGAGGCAATCCTCGCAGCCGTCGCTGCTCGGCGGGGCAGGCTCGATGGCGTCAATGTGACTGCACTGGTTCATCGCGTTCCTCCTTGTAAGAGACCCACCATCAGGCTCCGGTTACGCGCTGAACGCCCGCGCGGCGGCCTCGGCAACGGTCTGGTCCTGCTCGCCGGAGCCCCCGCTGACACCCACCGCACCAACGATGCGACCGTCTCGCTGCAGCGGGATCCCCCTGCGAAGATCATGACTCGCCCGTGGTTGGACACATGGATTCCGTTGAGCTGTTCACCGGGTTGGGCATGCCGGCAAGGTCTTTAGTGGCGATGTCGAACGCCCGCGATGTGAAGGCCTTGTTGATCGAGATGTCGATGCTGCCGATCCAGGCGCCATCCATGCGGTGATGGGCGACGAGGTCGCCTTCAGCGTCCACGACGGCGAGGTTGGACGGTGAGCCGATCTCACGGGCCCGGGACTCTCCTGCGGTGATCACCCGCACCGCGTCCGCTAACAACACTGTCTCCGACTGGCTGGTGAGGGCTGCACTCATCGCTGCTCCTTCGTAGCGTGGGCTGCGGTTATCTTCAGCGATCGCAGGTCTACTCC
>DASYMC010000530.1:0-1532 GCA_036009255.1 Pseudonocardiaceae bacterium | reverse complement strand
CTTGGGCCCCCTCTCCGGCGCGTTCCGAGGTGGTATCCAACGCTTGTTGCATCTCAGCGCTGGGTACGCGGTCCGGCCTTTGATGCCAGGTTGCGACCGTCCGCACCGCAGTGCCCAGATGCGCGGCGAACGACTCATTGGTCATCCGTAGCGCGGCTTGCAGTGCGCACGTGGTGCGGCCCGTCCACAGCTGTACCGGTTCCATTAGAAATAGCCTCTAAAGCCGGGAAGTTCGCTAAGAATGCACTGGGAGTGCCGTCGCGGTGCACTGCGTGTGCATGGTTGGTGCGGCGGATTCGCTGTTGACTGATCGGCATGAACCCCAGCCACCCGGAACACTCATCCCCTCACTATTTTCTGGCTCGAATCCACAAGCCGCATCACCGTTTCGATAGTGGTCTTTACTTCGTTGATCCGGTCGCTCAGCTCGCCAATATCGCCGAGTCGTGTCTCTATCTGTGCGAGGCGATACTCGATCGCGGCCAGCCGTCCCGGAACGTCGTCATCGGAACGGCTCACCGGCTCGCCGATATCCGGGACACGCTGGCCCCTCAGCACCGCGGCCAGGTGCTGCGGGTGCCACCCAAGTGCTATGGACAGCGCTTCGAGGGTCCGCGCGCTCCGCCGGCGCTGCGCGGAGTTGTGGTAAAGCTCGCCAACCGTTGCCTTCGAGACCTGCGAACGCCCAATCAACTCGGTCTGATTGATGCCGAGTTCTGTCATGCGCTGGCTGATCGCTTCCGCGACGGCCGCCCAGTCCTCCGACACATATTCCTCCGCGCTCGCTCTGGCGGCAAAGAGTAGCGCGGGCTCACGCGACTTGATGGATGTATCCGAGCAGGGGCACCCCCATGCCCGATATCGGATCAAATCATCCGAAATTATTGCGTTAAATCATCCAAACTGTATTGACTAGAAAGGCCTTTACTTCATGCGTCCCGACAAGTCCGACGCCGGAGAGCCGGCGTACTACACCATTCGCGAAGCCGCCTGGATTCTCGGCGTCAAGCCCTCGACCGTCTCCGCCGCGATCCGTCTGGGCACGCTGCGCGCCGTGCGTCGGCGCAGTGGGCTGATGCTTCCTGCCAGCGCCCTGACCCGGCTGCTCGCCCAGCCCACCGCCGACGGAGGGGACGAGACCCGATGAGCCAGACACCGGGTAGTGCCGTGCTGATTGTGGTCCTCGCCCTGGCCGGATTGGGGATGCTGGTGGTGTTTCGCAGCGGCGCTCGCAGCGGGCACCGCCTGGCCCGTCATAGCCAGGAAGTCACCCGCATGGGCGGCAACCTTATCCGCGCGCTGGGCACAGCGGTGTTCATCGTCGCCGTGCAATGGGCGGTGGTGTGGTTCACCTCCGACCCCCGCGCTTGGGCGGTAACCCTCGGCGTCCCCGCGCTGTTCGCCGGTTCCGCGATCGCCCGGATGTTCTCCGTCACCGAGATCATCCACCCGGACACCCACCGGCGGAGGGGCCACCGATGACCAACCAGCCCCCGCCATCGCGAGGAGAAGCCCCGCTAGAACCGTCCGCG
>DASYMC010000529.1:0-9235 GCA_036009255.1 Pseudonocardiaceae bacterium | reverse complement strand
CGATCTGTACTACCAGCACCGCCCCAACCTGGATGTGCCCGTGGAGGAGACCGTCGGCGCAATGGCCGAACTCGTAGCGGCGGGGTAGGCGCGCCATCTTGGAAGCTCTGAGGCTTCCGCGGACACGATCCGCCGTGCGTCGGCGGTGCATCCGATCACCGCAGTCCAATCCGAGTGGTCAGTATTCAGCCGCGACATCGAGACCGCCGTGACGCCGACCTGCCGCGAGCTCGGCATCGGCCTGGTTCCCTACAGCCCGCTCGGCCGTGGCTTGCTCACCGGCACCATCACTTCGATCGACGACCTGACCGCCGATGACTTCCGCCGCACACAGCCTCGGTGGCAGGCCGGCTATCTGGCCGAGAACCTGAAGCTCGTCGAAGAAATCCGCTCGATGGCCGGTCGATACGACGCGATGCCATCCCAGGTGGCGCTGGCATGGGTACTGGCGCAGGGCGAGGATGTTGTACCGATACCCGGCACGAAACGGCGTTACCTCGAGGAAAACGCTGGATCGCTGAGGCTCGCGCTGAAGACAGCGGATCTCGACCGGTTGTCCTAATCCTCGGCCGGTCGGTGACCGTTACCCGGACATGTCGTGGGTCGAACGGGACACCGCCCCGCTCGCGGGCTGAGCACCGCATGCTACGAACAGTGCACAGAATTGTGGGGCGGGGTCGTTCCTCTCGAACGACCCCGCCCCATTTGAGGGTGCCTGCGCTACACGCGTCCGGCGCCGGACGGGGGATCTCCCGGGCCTAGGGCGCTCTGGTTTGCGTCACAACCAGGCACTGGGCGCGGGATCCGGCAGTCATCAGACCAACGTTGACGGTGACAGTCGGTCAGGCAACGACGGTGCACCGGCGCGGCACTCCACTCGGTGACGAGCGGGATGGGTCCAGCTTGTTGAGTTGTGGGGGCGCTCCCACCGGCGACGTGCCGGGGCGGGCAACGCCGCCAGTGGGAGAGTTGGGGTGTGGCCGGTGATCCTTCGACATCTCGGTCGGGGGCACGGACGTTCGCCGGATCACCGGCCACATGGCGGATGCTCAGCCTTCGTGGGTGGGGGGAGCCCCACGAACAGTGGCGAGGCCGCCAGCTCTATGGAATTAGAAAGGCTGGTTGCAGTTAGCGGGCCGCGCCCGCCCCAGCAGGGACTGCGGCACGGAACAGCGCAGACGATTGACGTGTCTGCCATGCACTCCGACGGGCCCTCAATCTGGAAAACACCGACCTGGGGATCTCCGACCCCGCGGTGTCACAGTTCACGGTGCCAGAGTTCGAATACCTGACTCCCGAAGGCGCCGGATCCGCGGACACGAGGTGCTCGTGTGCGGCCCGCCACACGCTGCACGATGCCGCGCGGTCTCGCCAGTTACCGGAGCACTCCGGGCAACGTCCCCGAGAATCCGGCGCATGCGAGGCGAGGAGAGCGCGCCACCCATGAGTCAAGCGGGGCAATTCACTGCGTGCGACCGACAAGAGCGACCCGTTGTCCGCGTTGCTTGCCAGCTCGTCGAGCATGTCGAGCCTGTCCCACACAGCCTGCCGGAGGATCTGACCCAGCACCTGGTCCACCTTCTTAACTCCACCTTTCACCGTCCGAGCCGGATCTCTGAAGGAAATCTCGCCGCACGGTCCGGGTGGGCGCCAGCTCAAACTAGGCAGAGAGCAAGGCCGGATTAAACGGGTCGCGGGGTGTGCTGCGCTCATCGGCCGTGCTATGACGGTGAGCGGTACAAATTGATAGGTGGCACCGATCAGCTTGACCGAAGTGCACTTCACCAGCGACGACGCGCATGCATACTCTGCACACGTCGCCCGTCGGACGGCAAGGGGGCGAGATGAACACGACCGGCCAGCAGGACAACCGGCTGTCTCTGGAACGCTGGAACGAACCAGAGATGAAGCGGGCGTTGGCTGATCGTGACATCAGCTCGGTTTACCGCTTGTTACGCAAAGTAGGCATCTCGCAACGGCACATCGCAGCGTTGACCGGGCAGTCCCAGTCCGAGGTCTCGGAGATCCTCAAGGGCCGCCAGGTCATGGCCTATGACGTGCTGGTTCGGATCTCTGACGGACTGGGTATCCCCCGGGGGTACATGGGTCTGGCCTACGACCCGGCGACGGCAACGAGCATGGTCGGACCGTCCGACGATGCGCTGGCTGAGGAGGACGAGTTCGTGAAGCGCCGGAAGCTCCTGGCGCATGGAGCTGCCGTGATGTTCGGCACTGCAGTTCTGGGGGCCGACCGCGGGCAATGGCTGCCCAGCCCTGCCCAGACGCCGGCGCCGAGCAAGATCGGCATGACGGACGTCAAGCAGGTGGAGGCGGCCACCAGGGCCATGCGTGCTCTGGATTATCAATTCGGTGGCGGCGCGTGTCGTGACGCGGTCGTCGCCCAGCTGTCCTGGGCGCAGCGCCTGCTGGGCGCGTCAGGCACGGAAGAAGTTCGGCTGCGGCTGTTCCGCGCGTTGGGTGATCTGCAGAATCTAGCCGGGTGGACGACTTTCGACGTAGGGCTGCTGGACTCCTCGCGCAGCCATTTCGCGACTGCCCTGGAGTTCGCCAAACAGTCCGGCGATTCGGGCCTGATGTCCAACATCATGTACCGGATCGGTCGGGTCTACCTGCACCGCGGGGAAGCTAACGACGCCCTCAAGTGGTTCCAGCTGGGGCAGATCGCCGCGCAGGACTCCGGGTCGGAGCTGGCAGTGGCGGTGCTGTGCGGCAACGAAGCGTGGGCATATGCCCTGATGGGCGACGACGTGCAGGCCAAGAAGCTGCTCGGCCGGTCCCGTGATGAACTGGCCAGGGCGAATCTGAACGAGGCGCCCGACTGGGCCAGGTTCTACAACGACACCGACATGTACGCGATGATCGGGACGGTCCATAACGAACTGGCCGCTTTCGATCCACGCCATGCCGCCGTCGCGATTCCCGCTTTTGGTCAGGCCCTGGCCCGCTACGATGATTTGATGGGTCGCAGTCAGGCATTCAGCCTGACCATGCTCGCTACCAGCCACCTGCGGCAGGGCGATGTCGACCATGGTGTCCAGGTCGGCCGAAAGGCCCTGCAGGCGGCCACCGCGGTGAAATCCAGGCGGGTGAGCGACCGGCTCAAACCGCTCGCGCTTGAGGCGGCCCGACGGTCCACCAACCCGGACTCCCGTGAGCTTGCTCACCAGATCAACCAGCATCGAAACGACCGAAGCGTCTGATGAAACGGGGTGCCGGCACGGTGCCTTCTCTGCGGTTCTCTACAGGTCGTTGTGACGAGCAGCTCACCGCCGGTCTGCGGGCGGTGTGCGCTGAGCTCGGCTTGAGCCCAATCGGTGCCCGGTTACTCCGCAACGTCAACAACGCGGTGTTCCAGCTTGCCCTGAGTCCGGTAGTGGTCCGCCTGGTCACATTGCCGTCGTACATCCCGCGCGCCAAGCTGGCGGTAGCCGCAGCGACGGCCTTCGCCGAGCACGACGTGCCGGCGATCCGGTTGCTTCCCGGGGTTTCGCAGCCAGTTCAGGTCGGCCAGCACATTGCCACGGTCTGGCAGGCGGTTACCCCGACTGGTCCGGCGCCGGGTGGGGTGGATCTGGCCAACCTGCTACGGGCAGTCCATGCGGTGCCGTTGCCCTGCCGGGCGTTGCCGCGCTGGGATCCACTGACGGATTTCGACAATCGGGTGCGCCACACCGGCGCGATGGCCGGTGCCGACCGGGATTTCCTGCTGCGCCGCAGTGCGGAGCTGCACGCTGCCGTCGCTGAACTGACCTTTGCGCTCCCGGAGGCCGTGTTGCACGGTGACGCGCATCTGGGGAACGTCATACCCGCGCCGGACCGGTCCGTGCTGTGCGACTTCGACTCGTGCGCCGTCGGGCCGCCCGAATGGGATCTCACCCCGGTGGCGGTGGGCAGCGTGCGGTTCAGCAGGCCCGCAGCCCACCAGCAGGACTTCGTCAAGACCTACGGCTTCGACGTCCGGGACTGGGACGGCTTCGAGGTAATGCAGGGAATCCGTGATCTCAAGCTGATTGCCGGGGTCTTCCCCAGAACCGGGTCGTCACCGGCCGTGCTCGCTGAGTTCGACCGTCGAATGGCCAGCCTGCGAGCCGGCCGGCGGTTCGATCGTTGGCGGACCGTCTGGCGCTGAACTAGTGCGTCGACCCGGCTGGACGTCTACTGTCGGACTCTGTGTCGCCAGCCCGCACCTCGGTGGCGGGAGCGTTGGTCCCGTCCCAGATCGTGAGAAATGGACTGACTTCCTCCAGCGTAGTGGCGCACGTCCCTGGCCCGGTGGAGCACATCAGCGGCCCTGGTCACAACACCCCTGGGCACATCAGCGTGCCGACGCTCACCATCTCGCATGCCCGATCGCTACGCGCGCTCCCGTTGCACCTGTTGCATACTTCGAGCTGGGCGGACCAGCGGCCGGTCTGGCTGAATACCCGCGAGTTCGGGACGCTGCTCAACACCTTACGGACCAGCTCGGAGGCCGCGTCGGCCCGGCTGGCCGACAACGCTGTGATGCACCTGGCGACCTTGCGGGATGGCATCACCGGCGCGTCGCCAAGTGATCGGCCGCCACAGCATCCGCGCGAGATCGTCGTGGCACTGCACCGGATCCTGACCCGCTCCCGGTTTCTCAAGGGTTCTCGATCGTGCTTTCCGCTGGAGACCGCGATGGAGCAGATGGTCCCGTTCGTCCAGTCCCAGCAGCCGGTCACGATCGTGACCATCGGTTTCCCGTTCAAGCAGCACGACAATGGACTCAAGGTCGCCGGTCCATGGCCCGACCTCGCCGAGCTCGGCGCGCTACTCCGGCTCAAGGAGCTCGACGGAGCATTCCGGGCGGTGTACCCACCCGGCCTGCGAGTGATCATACTCAACGACGGTGGTTACTCACGGCCACGCGGGCAGCCCGAGATGCGGCGCTACCGCCGGCAACTGAAGCGCTACGCACAGCTGGTCGATCTGGGTAACGCGGTGCGGTTTTGCGATCAGTCTTGTTTCGTCGCTCACCTGCTCGGTCCGCGGGACTGGAGCACCCGCGAGAAGTACCGCCGCACCTTCCGAGACCGGATCTCGCTGTTGGCCGGCGGACCCCGTGAACTGCATAATGCCCCTCGCATTGACCAGCGGCTAGCTGAGGCGTTGCCACCCGAATTGCTGGCCGGCATGCCGTCTTTTTGCGACATCCTGTCTTCGTTGGTGTACTCCGTCCCGGTGCCGCCTCGGGCTGGAACCGACTCGCGGCGGTGGGCCTGTGAGGTGCTCGCCTGCCCCGACGGATTCACCGCTCCGGACCTGTCACCTGAGCTGGCCTCCGCACGGCGCCGGGTGGTTGCCTCAGCATGGCAGGACTCAGTGAACTATCTGGCAGCCTCGCTGGCCGATGCCGCGGCCGGGGTGGTCGCGCAGTTCCCCCCGCACGTCCGGCTTGCCACTGTCGCCTCACGGCCTGGTTGCAGTGGTTTCTCCTACCTCGGTGGTTCGACCCTGCTCCCCTGGCATGGCACGGGATGCCTGGATGGCCGGGGGGTGCTGTGCGCCGAGTTCCTCGTGAGCCTGGATGATCGCGGCTTCCTTCCGGTGTACTGCGACCTCATCGGCGCCGAACAGCCGCTGATGATGGTGCCCTTCGCCCGGACCCGGTTCGCGCACGGTCGCCGGGAAGTGGACCCCAGCCTGCTGGCTAACGCTCGGCTGAGGTCTCGCTGATCCATTCGATCGCGGTCAATGTGGTCTGAACAGCTAACACCTGACTGCGGTCTGGCGATGGTTCGAGCAACTGGACGATCAGGGGTGGTGCATATGGCGGCAAGGCAGGAGGGCTCCCGGTGGCGGCGCCACCGCGCCGTGGCTCGGGAAGCCGAGTTCCTGGACGGCGTGGTGGACGCCCAGCTGGAGCTGGTCCGCCAGCTGCCGGTGGACCAGCGCGACGAACTCGCTGAGGCGCTTGCGATTCTGGCGATGCTCGCTCAGGACCACCGGTACTACGGCCGGCGTTGGATCACCCGCCGGGAGCTACGGCACCGTACCGATCGAGCGCTCGCCAGCCTGGACGCTCTGGGCCAGGTGTCCGCCGGTGCCACCGCCGTCCCACACCGCGCTGACTGACCCGCACACCAGCCACAGTGCACGCTCTGACAACCTTAACGGTTCAGCTTCACGCCTGGCCGTCACACTGTCGGTGCCGAGACATAGTCTGACGTCGTGAACTCGGCAGTGCTGCTTGATGCAGCGGTGGTGACCCGGTGCCGTCGCCGGGTGCATCTGGAACACGATCCAGTGGCGGTCGATGAACCACGCGCAGCGCTGGATGCGACCGCACAGCGGCGAATCGCTGACGCCGTCGCACACCGTCGCTACGTCGCTGACCATCTGGCCGATTACCACACCGCTGACTGGGCAGAAGTCTCGGCCGACCTCAGCCTCGAGCAGCGTTGCGCCGCAACGCTGGCCTTGCTGCGCCAAGGCGCACCGTTTGTCTGGGGCGGGTCGCTGCCAGCGGACGCTACCGGCGGGCGACGCGGCGGCGTGGAGCTGCTGGTACGCCACCGCGGTGGCTATCTCCCGGTGGTCGTGGTGCGGCACAAGGTCACCGATCCCGGCTGCGGGGCTCGCACCAGCCCACTGGCCACACTTACACTGTCCTCGGCCCGGACTGACCCGGATCGAAAGATCCGCCCGCAGTCCCGGGATCAGTTGCGGCTGGCGCACGCGGTGCGGCTGTTGCAGGCGGCTGGGCTGGCGGCCCGTGGCCGGGCCACCGGCGGGGTGATCGGGCTTGAGGCCGATGTCGTGGTGTGGCACAACCTGGAGGCTCCCACCTGGCCTGGCGGGCGTACCGCGATGGCCGAGTACGACGCTCGTTTCGCCGATCGGCTCGCTGTGGCGCGAGCCGCCGCCACCGAAAGCCCGCCGTTGGCCCAGCCGTCCCGGGTCACGGAATGTCGATCCTGCCCATGGTGGCCCATCTGCGGCCCGGCACTGCGGGCATCCCGGGACGTCAGCATGGTGTTGCGCGGGGAGGACGCAGTCGCGCTGCGAGCGGTCGGGGTGTCCACCGTGGACGCACTGGCCGCGCTGGACCCGGCCGGTCAGGCACCGGTACCGATGGCTGGTACGTCCGTGCGTGACGCGGTGCTACTGGCCCGCGCCTGGCAGCGGAATCTCACGCTGGTGCGGCGTAACCGGCAGATTGTCGTGCCGCGCGCCGACGTCGAGGTCGACGTGGACATGGAGAGCTTCGATGAGGCCGGCGCCTACCTCTGGGGCTGCCTGCTGTCCGGCGCCGATATCGGGCTGCCTCGCGACTATTACGCCTTCGCCACCTGGGAACCCGTGCCGACACTTGACGAGGCGCGCTCCTTCGCGGCGTTCTGGCAGTGGCTGACCGACGTTCGCCGCCGCGCCGCCGAGCGCGGGCTGAGCTTTTCCGCATACTGCTACAACGAGCAGGCCGAAAACCGCTGGATGCTCTCCTCCGCCGGACGCTTCGCCGGTGCACCGGGGATCCCGGCCACGGCCGAGGTCCAGGAGTTCATCGCAGCCAATCAGTGGGTGGACCTGTACGCGGTAGTGGGCGCTGAATTCCTGTGCGCGCACGGCAAGGGACTCAAGACGATCGCTCCGGCGGCCGGATTCTCCTGGCACGATCCGGAGGCGAGCGGGGAGAACTCGATGCGCTGGTACTCGGATGCGGTTGGGTTGGGCGGCGGTCAGCCGGATCTAGCGCAGCGAGCGCGGCTGCTCACCTACAACGCCGACGACGTGCGCGCCACCCACGCGCTGCGGTTGTGGATGAGTTCCGAACGGGTGAACGACGTGCCCTACGCCGGTGACCTATAAATCCAGTTGCGGTATGTCACCATGGCATGAACAGAACGTGAGGGGAGATGCGCATGTTCGTGCGGCGGATCGCGGTGGTCGGCTCCGGGTATGTGGGCCTGACCACCGGCGCATGCTTGGCCTCGTTGGGGCATCGGGTGGTCTGCGCCGACGTGGATGCGGGCAAGGTGGCTCGGCTAGCGACCGGGGAGGTATCCATCCTGGAGCCGGGTCTACCCGAGCTCGTCTCACAAGGCCTGGCCGCCGGGCGGTTGGAGTTCGTAGTGGGGGCTGCCGCCGCGGTTGCTGAGGCCGAGGTGGTGTTCCTGTGCGTGCCCACTCCGATGGGGTCCGGTGGCGCGGCCGATCTCTCGGCAGTGGAGGCGGTAGCGGCCGAGATCCGCTCGCTACTGCCAGCGGGCTGTGTCGTGGTCAATAAGTCGACCGTGCCGGTAGGTACCGCGGCACGTACCGCGCAGCTACTGGGCCGGCCAGATGTGGCGGTGGTCAGCAATCCCGAGTTCCTGCGGGAGGGCTCCGCGGTGCAGGACTTCCTCAACCCGGACCGCATCGTGGTGGGCTGCGACGCGCAGGACGCCGCAGAACGGGTAGCAGCGCTGTATGCCCGGCTTGGCGCGCCGACCGTACTCACCGACGCGGCCAGCGCCGAGATGGTCAAGTACGCCGCGAACTGTTTCCTGGCGATGAAGCTGTCCTACGTCAACGCCATCGCCGAGCTGTGCGAGCGGTCCGGGGCCGACGTGCTGGATGTCACCGAAGGAATCGGCTATGACCGGCGGATCGGGCAGGCTTTCCTGCAGCCCGGGCCCGGCTGGGGCGGATCCTGCCTGCCCAAGGACACTCATGCGCTGCTGCAGGTCTGCGCCGCAGCGGATTTCGACTTTCCGCTGCTACAGGCGAGCCTGGACACCAACACCCGCCAGCAGCACCGGATGGTCGAGAAGGTCCGCGATGCCGTCGGTGGTTCGCTGACCGGGCAGCGGGTCGGGTTGCTCGGGCTGACCTTCAAGGCCGGCACCGATGACCTGCGCGACTCTCCGGCCCTGACGGTGGCCGCGCTGCTGGCCGCCGAGGGCGCCGATCTGATCGGCTATGACCCCGGCGTACCCGCCGCGGTACCCGGCATGACCGACGACCTCCAGGTCACCGACGACCCGCTGAAGGTCGCCTCCGGTGCCGCCGCCCTGGTGTTGCTCACCGAATGGCCTGAGTTCCGGCTGCTCGACTGGGGCCAGCTGGCTGAGTTGGTCGAGCGACGTGTTGTTGTCGATACCCGCAACCTGCTCGACGCCGACGTGCTTCGCCGAGTCGGCTTCCAGGTCCACAGCATCGGCCGCCGCCCCGCCCAAGCGCTAACGCCGTCCTAAGCGACGTCGGCGGCGGC
>DASYMC010000528.1:0-7479 GCA_036009255.1 Pseudonocardiaceae bacterium | reverse complement strand
GTAGACGGTCGAAGCGGCCTTCACACCGAAGAGATCATTGGTTCGATCCCAGTATCGCCCACCTACAAAATCGCAGCTCAGTGGCCATAACCTCAGATTATTGTGATCTTTGAAGATCCATAAAAGGCAACTCGGAGTTTAACGAGAGCTTAGCGAAAACGGCCTCTCCGATCTTGGAGGAGGTTGATCCAGCCGGGTGATCCCTGCGCGGCTGCTCAGCCGTCGATGACCGCGTCTCCCCAGTGGAGCGCACCGTGTCGACGCCGCCGAGGGACATCACGTCGGTGTCGAGATACCCGGGAGCCCGGTAGGAAGATGATGCAAGAAACCGAAACTGCTGGCCACGACCAGTCGTTATTGCCGACGCGGATGGAAGGCTCGCAAGATCCGGGTCGTCCCCAAGATCATTGGGTGTTGAGGGGTGCCACGAGCTCGGCTAGGGAAAGGTCGGAAGTGAGGCTCCGACGCAGTACCTCGTTGAGATCGTGCCCGAGCTCTCAGAACCGAGAGGTTGACCACCGTTGCCGTCCGCCCGTAAGGGGTAGCGTCGTCAGCGAAACCATGATCTTGAGGAGGAGCAGATGAGCGATGACGTCGAGGTGCGGGCGGAGCTGATACGTCGGATCGAGGCTCGGCGTTCGAGCATCAATGCTTTCGTGCGGCGCGTCCGGCCGCGTAGTGCTCGACTAGCCAACATCAGCATAGTCAGTAGCGCTGCAGCGGCGGCCTTCACAGCTGGTCCTGCATTGGGTGGTTCGTCTTTTGCGGAAACTGTTCAACGTGGATTCTCATTATCGGACAGCTCGCTTGTGTGGCGGGTTCTGTGCCTCTTCGCCATGCTTGTGTCGCTCGTAGCGGCGATTTCGGCAAATCTTAACAAGTCGCAAGATACGGTGTCTCAACTGAGCGCCGCCGAAGCCTGTGACGCGGAGCTGGAAGGTCTGCAGACGCTTCTGGAGTTCGCGCATTTGTCAGTCCACGACGGTGCCGGACTATATCAGAAATATCACCAAGATACCATTTGTGCAGGAAGAGCCGGTCAATTATAGGTGATCTGAACGCAGTGCGGAAGATGTCCGATAAACGCCACCCACGTGTTAATGCCTGCCCTTCACGTATGGGCGCTTGTCTGAGCCGTCCACGTTACTGGGGTCCCTCACGAAGTCCCGCATTGCTTCATCGAACTCCGGAACGCCGCCACGATTACAATCCACGATGATGCCCAGGCGCTCGGCCAAATCCCAAACCGGCAAGTTCGGATCGAATGTGGCGTGTCTGTTGCGAGCGGCCTGTACTAGTAGTACAAAGCCATCGTAATCCTCGTCCTCGATCTTCTGCAGGTCTCGCAACACAGCAGTCCTGTCAATCTTCTTACCCCTCACCGGCGACCACCTTTCAGCTCTTAGTGCGTCCCGTTGAGCACCGATATTACAGCATAATTAAATCAAGCGCTCACCCGGCCATGGCATTCCGACGCCGTGGCGCCGCCGATGCTGGTGAGGATAGGTATCAGCAGTCTGACGATGCCCGGGCAGCTATGACGGGGTCTCTGGACGGGGCCTTGCGGGCGCGCGCCTACGGGTGGCCGGCCGCGGGGCTGCCCGGCGCCTGGGGGTTGCCTGGGGCGCTGGCGATGCCTGGGGCGCCGGCGGTGCGCTCACCGAAGGCCAGGACACTCCCTGACGCTTGGCGTCGTCGTAGCCGGCCTGGATCCGGGCCTCGATCGAGAACCGGGAGAAGTCGCTGGCGTTGGTGAGGTCGGGATCTAGTTTGGCCTCGATGACCTTGAAGCTGTCGATCCGCCGGTGGTCCAACATGCGCTGGTAATCCTGGTCGGCTCGGATCGGGCTATCAGCCGGGAGCTCGGCGTCGACGCGCTCGATGAGTTTCAGCACCCTGTCGATCTTGTTGAAGAGTTTCTCGTCGAGTTTGATCCGGCTTGTGTACTGGAGCTGAACCATCCGGTTGACGACATCGGGCAGCGTTTGAGGCAGCGGAGCTTCCATGGGGAACAGCTGGATCACGATCAGTTCCCGGTGGATGGCGGGATTGTCGTGCTCGCACGACTCCAGGAAGTTGATGGCCGGGCTGAGCGGGGTATTGGCGAACAGGCCCCCGTCCCAGTACCACTGCCCGTCCACCTCGGTCATGGGAAAGCCGGGCGGGAGGCTGCTGCTGGCCACCACATGCTCGAGGGTGAGGTCGTACTCGGCATTGTCGAAGTACCTGATCAACGCGGTGCTGAGATCGATAGCTCCGACGATCACCCGGGTGCCGCCGTGGTTGAGCTTGTCGAGGTCGGTCAGCTCAGCCAGGGTCCGGCGCAGGGGCCCCGTCTCGTAGATGCTGGTACTTGCCCACGGCGCGAACAGCAGCCCCGAGTTCAGCCCATACATGCCAGGGTTGCCCAGCGCCGCGAGGGAACGCTCGACCTCCCGCGGCATGAACGGGATCGCCGCCGCGGGGAAGCCGGGTATCTGGGGAAGCACCGTCAACTTGTCCCGCCACAATGTCTCGAGGGTGGCGATCGCCTCGCCCCGAGCGCCGCCGAGCACGGCGGAGGTCACGGCACCGATCGAGATACCGGCCACCGCTGCTGGTGTGAAGCCGGGCCGCTGGTCGTAAATGGCCTTGAGCACGCCGAGCTCGTAAGCCCCCAGGGCCCCTCCTCCCTGCAGGACGATCGCCGTCCGGATATTGGCCGGGTCGGTCGGCATTGCAGCTCCCTCATCCGCGGAAACCCTGGCGGTGGCGCTCTCGCGTTGCCATGACGCCAACGCCGACCGTACCGACGTCGCCGCTGATGTGCAGACGGTTTACCAGCCGTTGCCAGGAAATATCTCCGGACGAAAGATTTTGCTGGTGGCGCTGCGATGTCACGCTCGAAATCAGCTGGTTCTGATCGGGGTGATTCTGAGCACCTTGTCGTCATCGCCGTTGCTGGTGGTGACGTACAGGGCGCCGTCGGGTCCCGTGCGCGCCGCGCGAAGCCGGCCGTAACTGTCCTCCAGCTGCGGCAGCCGCCCGGCCTCGGTGACGGCTCCATCCGCGGCTACCCGCATGAGCAGCAACTTGGCGCCCTTCAGCGCGGTGACGGCGAGCAGATCCTGCATGGCGCCCCACTGTTCACCGGTGAGGAACGCGGCTCCGCAGATCGCTTCGGTAGCGTCTCCGGAGCGCCATACTGCGGGCACGGCATTCGGGAAGCGCCGCAGGTCGGTCATCGGCACGCTTTCGTCGTAGCTGCTCCGGGTGCCACCACGGGATGGGTCCCAGCCGTAGTTGGCCCCGGGCCGCAGGATGTTGATCTCGTCGTCGACGTCCGGGCCGTGTTCCGCGGCGAAGAGCCGACCGGTTCCCGGTTGCACCGTCACGCCTTGCACGTTCCGATTGCCGTAGGTGAAAACGAGTCGTTCCGCAGCGTTCGGTGAGCCGGCGAAGGGATTGCCGGGTGCGGGAGCGCCGGTGCGCAGGTCGATCCGGAGCACCTTGCCGCCGAGCTTGGTGCGGTCCTGAGCCACGGCCGCCATCGCCGAGTCGCCGGTGCCTACATAGAGGTAGCCATCGGGTCCCAAAGTGGGGCGGCATCCCGAATGCCTACCGGAGGGATTCAACGTGAGGCCGGCAACCAGCGGGTCAACCACCCGGCGGGCTCGGGCGCCATCGGGCGAGAGTTCCCAAGTGACCAGCCGGACATCCACCGGTCGCCCGCCCTGCTGATGAGTCTGGCAGGTGGTGAACCGGCGAGTCTGCGCGAAGTCAGGATGCACCACCAGGCCCATCAGTCCGCCTTCCCCGGCGACGAAGACGTCGGCGAGGTCAGCGGTCACCTCGGTGACTTGGGTGCCGGGTCCGGTGGAACGCAGCAGATGAAGCCGTGCTGGACGCTCAGTGATCAGCGCTGCGCCGGTGGGAAGGAACCCGATGTCCCACACGTGCTCCAAGCCCGCGGCAACCACATCGACCCGAATCCCCGGTGCGGCCGGGGATCGCTGCGGGGCTGGCGAGCTACCGGTGACCTGGGTGGGAACACCAGCGCCGATCGGGGTGTCCGGCGGCATCCCACCCGTGCACCCGACGACGAGTCCGAATAACACCAGCAGTACAGGCAAGCGTGGCATTTCGCGAGATGCTCCCGATTCTGGAGGTGAGTCCGCAGTGAGCTCAGCGGCGGGTGAGGATGCGGGTTGCCCCCGTCGCGCCAGTGGACAGCAGTAGCCAGCCCACCGCAGTCAACAGGCTTGCCACCCAGGCTGAGTAGCCGGAGGTCCGCCACAGCCCGTCCTGCCCCAGGTTGACCACGGGGACCAGCAGGTCCGCGGTGTAGATCACCGGCTGCCACGAGGGATCCTGGCCGGTGTCGAGCCGGGACAGCTGGTGATGGGTGAACCACAACGACCCGAGCAGCCAGCACACCGCGAGCCACCAACCTGCCCGCCACGGCCGGTAGCCGTAACCGACGGTCCAGTCCTGAAGCCACCCCCACAGCCGTCCGACCGGCCGGTCGCCGCTGTGCCGGTGTCGCTGCTTGGCCAGCAGCACCGTGTCGGCGTGGTCGTCGTGGCCGCCATCGCGGTAACTCGCGGCGAGACAATCGTAGGGATCGGGGTCATAGTTGGGCAGCACGGACCGCAACCAGCTCAACCGGGTCGTCACACTCACCTCGGGTGAAGCGGTGAGCGATTGGTACTGAAAGTCCTCGATATCCACTTTCCCTCGGGTGATCCAGAGCTGCCGATCGTCGAAGACCGAGCCGGCCACCACGCCGGCGAGGTTGACATCGCCGAGTGGCGGCTCAGCAAAGCGCAGCCGCAGCTCCTGGCAGCTCATTCCACGCGCGTGTAGTGCCGAGACACCCTTGCCCGGCGCACCGAGCCGGGCGCCGGTGAAGTTCACTGATTTCGACACGTCGGCAATGCTGAGCCGGACGCCCCCGGCGGCGGTGAATCCGCGGCTGGCGAAGAGGTCTTTCCCGATCGTGGCGGCCCGGGCATCCAGCGACGTCTTGGTCGAGCCATCCGGCCGGCAGCGTGGTGCATCCAGCTGGGCCCCGGTGCAGTCCAGCGTCGAGCCCACATGGGCGTGGTGCAGCCGGATCGAGCCCGATGCCGTCACCTCGCGCAGGAACAGCGACCCACCGACCCGCAACCTGTCGGCGAACAGCACGTCCAGGCCCGGACCGCGCAGCACGACACCAGTGAGGCTCGCGCTGCCGTGCACCTGAGCGCCGACCAACCGGACCTGGCCATGCGCGCACAGCGGCCCGGTTCCATCCAGGCGAGAAGTCTGACGAAGAGAACCGCGCGCCTCCAGATCGCCGAGTACTTCGATACCGTCCGCGGCCAACGCGACCGGCACGGGTCGTGGCTGATCACCGTTGTCGGTGCCCGGCTCGACCGGGCTGCCCAAGGTCGCGCCGGACAGCCGCAGGTAGCCCCCGACCCGTGCGTTGGTCAGCCGGACGGTGCCAGTGGCGGTGAACCCCGCGTCGAGCACCAGGTTGCCATGCACCGCCATGCGGTCGGCCGCCAACGCCGCACTGAGATCGGCGCTGCCACGGGGCATCACAAGAACCGCCGGCTCGTCCGGAATGGTGGTGCTCTGCAACGTCGCACCGGAGAACACCGCATTCTTCTATCACACGGCGCTGAAGTGCGAAAACAGGGTCTATGCACTTGACCAGGCCGTCATCAGGCCGTCCCAGGACCCGAGACCACCTGCTCTGGCCGACGTGGCCTGAACAGGCTGTCTACCGCGCGCCGCGCTTGCTCATGGCTGGACGGCAGCAGGTGAGTGTAGGTCCGCAGTGTGAAACCGGGGTCGGAGTGGCCGAGGTAGTCGGCCAACTCCTTGATCGTGACGCCCCGCGTCAACAGGGTCGAGGCGTAGAAGTGCCGAAGCGCATGCATCCCGTCCTCACCCTCGACGTAGGTTAGTCCCGCCCTGGTGAACGCGGGCCTCCAGTGCCAGTAGTGAAAGTCACGTCCTGTGTCTACGCTGCCCGCAGGGGTGGCGATCAGCAGTCGAACGGACACTGGATCACCGGTCGTCTTGCCCCAAGGCAGCGTGATTGTGCTCGGAGGGTGCGTGTCGATGTAGTCATCGATAATGTCCAGCAGGCCGTGTGAGATCGGCACGCTGCGGGTCTTGCGGCCCTTGGGCAGCTTGAAGAGCGGCCGGTTTCCCACATACGTCAGTTGCCGATCAACGTGCACGATCATCTGTTCCCGGTCGATGTCATCGGGCGAAAGACCAAGAATCTCACCCTGCCGCAGGCCGAGGCCGCTACCGAGTGGAATCACGATGGATTGTCGAGGTGGTAGGGCAAGCTGTATGATGCGTAATCTAGCCTCGGTCCACGGTGTGATCTTCCGTTTGTCTGGCACCGGCTTCTTGACACCCTTTGCTTTACACGGATTCGTTCTGATCTTCTTCTCGTCCACAGCGGCGGATAAAACTGCGGACAATAGGTTGAACACCTGTGACTTGTGTGACTCTGAGACATCGTTCCCGTTGATGCAGCTCAGCCAGTCACGAATGGTGGCCGCTCCGATGGACGCCAGCGAACGAGTGCCGAGGAATGGGTACACCTGTTTTTCCAGCTTGAACCGCATGGCACGTTGCGACGACTCGTCCTGTGATTGCCCTTTCAGCCAGTTATCGCAGTACTCACGCAACGTCGTTTTGCCTTGCTTCGGGTCAATGTACTCACCGGTCAGCTTGTCGGTCTCAACTTTGGACAGGAAGGCCCGCGCGTCCTTGAGCTTTTTGTCGGGATAGCTTCTGGAACGCTCGTGGCCGTCCGGGTCGATGTACCTAACCTTGTACCGCAGCCCTTGCCCGTGTAACGCGGTGGGCACACGGATGGTCCCGCCAGATGGTTGAGGATTGGGAACTTCCTTGTACCAGCGATCTTGAATGTGGCCCATTGCGTACGCTCCCTCAATGCGATAATTACCGAACCGTCGAACAGCTACGCGGCGTCAGCGCCACCGGTGAGCGTGTCCAACCACGCTCGGACCGCGCCCGGTTCGTAGCGGACGTGCTTTCCGACCTTCCGCCACGGCGGGCCGTATCTTTTCGACCGCCACTCACGCAATGTCTTCTCCGGTATGGACAGGAACCTGGACAGGTCATCCGGGGTCCACAGCGGTCCTCCGATAGCAGGAATGACTTGTTGTTCGTCTTCCCTGGTCACGTTTCCCCCTGGTCGGACTGTCCACAGTGGTGTAATCCGGCTAATTTGACTCATCGTGGTTTCCTCCTCAGTCCGCTTGATCGTGAGTTGCCGGACAGCTGCCGGGTGGTTCGCCGACTGCCAGTTGCGCGGCGGTGTATTCGGCTTTCCATCGCTGTCGTTCGGCGATGGCGTGCAGCAGCAGCCCCGGACGCGGTGGCACGTCGGGGTCAGCGTGGGGTCAGCGGGCGCGGTGCGTTCCCACTGGTATGGGCCGTCTTCGGGGCCGTGGGCAGGCTGGA
>DASYMC010000527.1:0-3568 GCA_036009255.1 Pseudonocardiaceae bacterium | reverse complement strand
CCCATTCCGGATCGGCGCTGTCCACGGCCTCGGCGTCGTGCTCGGCGGCGCGCTCCTGTTCGGCCCGCTCCCGGGAACTCATGTTGCGAACCGGGCGGACGAACTTGTAGCCCACGTTGCGCACGGTGCCGATGAGCTGCTCATGCTCCGGGCCGAGCTTGGCGCGCAGCCGCCGCACGTGGACATCGACCGTGCGGGTGCCGCCGAAGAAGTCGTAGCCCCAGACCTCCTGCAGCAGCTGAGCACGGGTGAAAACCCGCCCGGCGTGCTGTGCAAGGTACTTGAGCAGCTCGAATTCCTTGTAGGTGAGATCCAGCGGCCGGCCGCGCAACCGGGCGGTGTAGGTCGCCTCGTCGATCACCAGTTCCCCGAGCACCAGGGCGCTGCCACGGCCAACGCTGGACTCGGTGGCTCGCCGTGCGACCAGCAACCGCAACCGAGCGTCCACCTCGGCCGGTCCCGCGGTCGGCAGCAAGATCTCATCGGATCCCCAGTCGGCGGACAGCGCCACCAGCCCACCCTCGCTGATCACGACCACTACCGGCACGTCCAGACCGGTAGAGCCCAACAACCGGCACAGACTGCGTGACCCGGCCAGGTCCAGGCGCGCATCGACCAGCACCGCGTCATAGGGGCCGGCGTCGAGCAAGGCCGCAACCTCGGGAGCGGCCGAGCGCACGCCGTGCCCCAACAGAGACAGCGCAGGCAGGACAGAGGCTGATCCAGGGTCCGCGGTGAGCAACAGCAGCTCCATGCCCGCTCCCTCCTGCCGTGTGGAGGCCCGGCAAATTATCACCGGCTGGTCGCCACCCCAGGGGCGCAACCTCAGGTGTGTTCTGCGAAGAATACCGTGCCTGTCGCACTACGAATACGAAACGGACGCCGAGGGTAGGGCTACGTGCGCAAGCTGATCATCACAGTACTGATCGTCATCGCCCTGGCGGTGGCAGCGGATTTCGGTGCCGCAGCTTTCGCCGAGTACACGATAGCCAAGCAGTTACGCCAGCAGCTGACTCTGGCGAACGACCCGTCCGTGCGGATCAACGGCTTCCCCTTCCTGACCCAGGCGGTGGCCGGCCATTACCGTGCCATCGACATTAGGGCCGGTGGGATCGCCGCGGACCCCCTGCACGACGTCGACGTCGAGGCAACGCTGCACGACGTCGAGGCGCCACTGTCCGAGGTGACCTCAGGCGATCTGCACTCGGTGCGGGCGGCGCGGGTGGATGGTCGGGTCCGGATCAAGGACAGCGACCTCGGGCGAGCGATCGGAATCGAGGATCTGCGCATCCAGCAGCCATCCGACCAGGAGATCAAGGAATTGCTGCCGGCGGGCACGCCGACCGGCGCGTCTGTCCGTGGCACCCGCGCGCCGGTGCGGATGACGGCGACGACCGACCTTCTCGGGCAGCGCACCGAGATCATCGGGGTCGGGCTCATCGAACTCACCGGCGGCCTCGTGCGGATCAGCGTGAAGGACGTCCGGCTATCCCGGGACGGCGTCGGTCAGGTGAACCTGCCACGGGCAATCCGCCAGACGCTGCTCACCACGCTGAGCACCAACGTGAAACCCGGCGGGCTGCCATTCGCCGTCACCCCCACCAGCGTAGAGGTGGTGACTGGGTCAGTGGTCGTGGAAGGAACCGCGAACAACGTCACGATGAGCCGTTGAACGAGCCTGCGCCATGGATCGAGGATCGCTGGCCGGCCGATCCTGCGAGGGTGCGTTCGATTGTTCTGGTGTTGCACGGGGGACAGGTCCGCAGCCCAACCACGGTTCGGCGGCGAACCCAGCTGAGCTATCACCGGATGGTCCCCTTCGCCCGGTTGCTCCACCGGCGTGATGGCGGGCGCGGGCTGTCGGTACGCATCCTGCGGTACCGCTACCGGGGATGGGACGAACCGGAGCTGCATCCGGTGCACGACGCGAGATGGGCATTAACCCAGCTGCGGGATCAGCACCCACAGGCGCCGATAGCGTTGCTGGGCCATTCGATGGGTGGGCGGGCGGCGCTGCGGGTGGCTGACGACCCGGCGGTTACCGCTGTGTGTGCGTTGGCGCCGTGGACGTTGGACGATGAGCCGGTGCGCCAGCTCGCCGGGCGGTCGCTGCTCATCGCCCATGGCGACCGGGATCGCACGACCGATCCGCGGTTGTCCTACCGGTTTGCGGTGCGTGCCAAGCAGGTCACTTCTCGGGTGTGCCGTTTTGATGTGCTCGGCGATGGCCACGCCATGCTCCGTCGTGCACGCGACTGGTCAGAGTTGAGCGCCCGGTTCGTGGAAGAAGAACTCGGGCTGCGCAAACCCGACCCGCTCATCGAGGACGCGATGCACCGACCGGCTCCCGAGGGACTCCGGGTGCCGCTGCCACGTCTCCCCCACGAGAGACCATGACCCAGTGCACCAATGTATTCCTCTGATCACCCAACCGGGTGAACGGGGCAGCGTTCAGCGTTTCTGTCCGGGTTCCCGGGCCATCAAGCTCCTGGAACGACGGTCCTCCGGACCGGAAATTCCGGTAGTCTCGCCTTCGTGCACTCGCTGCTAACCAAGCGCCGGGCGGTTGATTTCTGCCGCATGCGCAGCAGCCTCTGTCGAATGCCCCTGACCGAGCGCTGACTTTGCGCACGATCGCTCGTGCAGCTGGGACAGCCTGGTCAAGGGGTGCGCCGTAGGTCCTTTACCTAATCTCCGGCTGGCGCCCTTTCGTGCGGCCAGCGGAGACATCAGTTGTGAACAACGCCAACATCGAACGAGGAGCTGTTGCATGAGCCGTGAAAACGTCCTGGTTACGCCGGACTGGGCAGAGCAGAATCTGGACACCGATGGCGTCGTTTTCGTCGAGGTCGACGAAGACACCGCTGCCTACGACGCAGGGCACATCCCGGGCGCAGTGAAGATCAACTGGAAGACCGAATTGCAGGACCCGGTCGTCCGCGACTTCGTCGACAAGGGCGCCTTCGAAAAGCTGTTGTCGGACAAGGGCATCAGCAGCGACGACACCGTTGTGCTCTACGGCGGCAACAACAACTGGTTCGCCGCCTACGCCTACTGGTATTTCAAGCTTTACGGCCACGATGACGTCAAGCTTCTCGACGGCGGCCGCAAGAAGTGGGAGCTCGACGGTCGCACCCTGACTACCGACGAGGTGAGCCGGCCGGCCACCAGCTACACCGCCAAACACGACCAGGACACCACGATCCGGGCGTTCCGCCAGGAGGTGATCGACGCGATCAACAACAAGAACCTCGTCGATGTCCGGTCGCCCGACGAGTTCTCCGGTAAGATCATGGCGCCGGCGCACCTGCCGCAAGAGCAGGCTCAGCGACCCGGGCACATTCCCACCGCGCTGAACGTGCCGTGGTCCAAGGCCGCCAACGAGGACGGCACCTTCGAGGTGGCCGCCGTCGTAGGCGCTGGTGTCCTCGTCCACCTCGACGAAGACGAGGCCGGGCGTGCCCAGGTTCTCCTGGGCCCAGTCAGCGGTGACGAGCACGTCGTTGCGGCTCATAGGGATTTCCTCCGGTGCGATCGGTGTGCGGTCGGGATGGATGTTCAGGCGCGG
>DASYMC010000526.1:0-2559 GCA_036009255.1 Pseudonocardiaceae bacterium | reverse complement strand
AATAGCTCCTCTAGCTGGTCCACAATCAGGATGATGCGGCTGCCAGGACCTGCCTCAGCTTCGGCATACGCACTGGTGGCGGCACGCACCCTCGCCTCGAACCTGCCTGGGCAGTCATTCATTGCGTTGGTGAGGGCGGCGGCCAGCGGTTGTGCGTGCGTGGCCAGTTCTTGAAGTGGATCCTCGCCAGGGGTGACGCACACGATGGGCCAGCTCCCTGAACCGGCGGCTGCCAGCTCACCTTTCCGAATGCTCGGGATCAGACCAGCGCGCAGCAATGACGACTTCCCTGCTCCGGACGCCCCAATCAGCATGACCAGGCCGCCTCCGTCAAGCACCCCGGCCAACCGGCCAAGCAACGCCTCGGTCGCGGCCTCCCGCCCGAAGAACGAGCCCGCGTCCTCCTGCCGGAACATCGCCAGACCGCGATAAGGACATGTGGCCGCGCCATCGCCTCTAACGCCCCCACGGCTTGACTGTGCACTAGTTCCCTGGGCGACGTGGAGTGCTGGTGACCTTTGGTCGGCAGGTCTGCCGAGTGCATCGCACCAAAGCATCCGCCAGGCATTGATGTCGTACAGTCCCTCAACAGCCACTGCAGGCCGCCGCTTGCGTGCCTCGCCGATCAGGATTCTGAGCACAACCGCCAGAGCACTGAAACGAGCCGGAACGTTCTGCCCGTTTCGCCAGTCGCTGATCCGCTGACCAGAAACCCGCACTATCTGACCCCGCTCGTCCACTGCGTTCACCGCAGCGACCGACGCGACTACCTGCTTAAGAGTGGGATTTCCAGCCTCGGCGTATAGCCGCGTGAACCGATCGGCGAAATCAGCGCGCGCGTGCTCCCCCAACGCTTGTACCTCCTGGCGCCGCCACCCCCGGCCGCTGGGCCCTAGTCCAGGAAAATCAGTTAACCCGCGTGGCCAGTAACCATACCGGGCGACGGCCCAACTGCAACGGGCGCGCTGGTCGTGAGCAGCATCCGGCCAGTGCTGTACCGGCTTCGTCCGGTGTGGCCGAGGTGGTCGACCGGCAGGGCAACGGCTGCGCGGTTACCCGGGTCCTTGCCAGGCGTCCAGGGATCGGGTGGCCACGGGGGAGTTACGGCGGTGCGCTGAGCCTCTCGAGGAGGGCCTGTCGTCGCTGGGGTGGGGCACCGCTTGTAGCGCTTCTGCTTGCTCCAGTGGGTCCAAGGTTTCCGGACCGGAAAACTCATATGGCTGCGTGAGCAGGTAGTTCAGGTAGGCCACTCGTTCCGTGCTGTCGGTGCTGCGCACCCGTTGCAACGCTGTCTGTCTAGCTGCTCGCAGCGTGGCCGGTGAATCAGACTCTGGACATACGTCCAACGATGACGGTGCAAGCAACGTGGAGCGGAGATGATGTTGTGCGGGTACCTCCTTCGAGATCCATCGTGCGAAGCAGAGCAAGTCGCCTAGGCGCAGCGCGCTCGTACACCAGCTAGCTGTTAGCGCGAGACGCTACGCGAAGGTGTTGGTGGCTTCGACTGGCAGGGCTCAAGCACTGCACGGCGCTAGCCGGTCACGCGCCACCGTCCCGTGTCATGCAGAAACGAGCGCATGTCGAAATCCATCTAAGGATTAGACCAATCGGGGAGTTCCGCGGCCTCCGAGACCGGAAAGAGAGAGAGCTTCACGTTTTCGAATTTGTAAATATTCGGTAACGCGAAGCTGTCGCCTTTCGTGTGGTGTTATGAACTGTTTGCTTAATCGACGCCATGGGAAAACCAGGCCCAAGATTCCAAAGGGAACGAGAAGGGACGAACCATGACTCAGTTGATCGATGGGTACACAGCCAAGGAGATCGCTGCTGCTGCGAAAGTGGCCCTCACTATGGAAGCTATGGTCGGACGCCTCACGTACGACGACACTTTTGCCGCTACTCTGGCGAACAATCCCCGTGAGACCCTGGCAAACGCGGGGATGCTCATGGAGAAGGAGGCGGTGGAGGTTCTCATGGCGACCGAACCTGAGCGTTTCGACAAGATTTGTGAGGCGCTCTTCGGTCTTGTCGACTCTGATTTCTTGCACAAGATGGTATCGCCGTCATGTGATAGCCCCGTACCGCTAAAGTAGTATCGCCGTCGTCCGATCGGAGGGATAGGCCGCGATGAGTGGTCTATCCCTCTCTACTTCGCCACTACTGCCGTTAACCGAAATTTTCCAAAGGACTGTTGATGGCTCGTGTTGCACTTGTCAATTTAGCTAGTCTTCCCATGCCGGGCAATGAGCCGATCTTCCCGATCGGTTTGCGGTGTGTTCAAGACGCCCTCGACCGCGCACACCACTACACTCGTCTGATCGATTTCGTTGAGAACCCTCAAACCCTTGTGGACCTCGCGTGGGCCGCTGAGCCATGGGATGTCATTGGTTTCACGATTCGCAACATCGATCCGATTGATCTTTCCTGCGACGGTCACGTCGAGCACTACGAACAGTTCGTTCAGCGGGTGCGTCAGGCGACCGGCGAGCGAACTCCGCTCATGGTCGGCGGAGGGCCGGGGTGCAGCTTGTTCGCGGACGAATTGCTGACGCGACTTGG
>DASYMC010000525.1:0-2653 GCA_036009255.1 Pseudonocardiaceae bacterium | reverse complement strand
GCTGTGGTTTGAGTCACGCGCGCAGCAGCAATACGGTTGCGACCGCCGCGACGCCCTCGCCGCGGCCGGTCAGCCCGAGGCCGTCGGTGGTCGTGCCGGAGACCGAGACCGGCCCACCCAGGGCGTCGGAGAGCACCTGCTGCGCCTCCGCGCGGCGGGTGCCCACCCGCGGCGCATTGCCGATCACCTGGACCGCGCCGTTGGCCACCACCCAGCCCTGGCCGGCCAACCTGTGGCGCACCTCGGTAAGCAGATCGGCGCCGTGCGCCCCGGCCCACCGCTGCTGGCCGGTGCCGAACACCGTACCGAGGTCGCCGAGGCCCGCAGCGGACAGCGCCGCATCGCACAATGCGTGCGCAGCGACGTCACCATCGGAGTGCCCGGCGCAGCCCGGTATCCCAGGCCAGTGCAGCCCGGCGATCCAGCAGTCCCGGCTGGGTTGAACCGGGTGGACGTCAGTGCCGATCCCGACTCTCATGCCATACCGGAGGCTCCGGCTATGACCTCAGCGACGGCGAGGTCGAATTGAGTGGTGATCTTGAAGGCGTGCGGATGCCCCGGCAGCGTGCTTACGGGTACCCCTAACGCCTCGACGAGCCCGGCATCATCGGTCATCGGCCCTGATGCCTCGCTGTGCGCCCGCCGCAAGAGCTCTCCGGCGAACCCCTGCGGAGTTTGAACGACCCGCAAGGCCGCGCGGTCCAGGGTGCTCACGACGCGATCGTCGGAATCCACTTGCTTGATCGTATCGACCACGGTCAGCACGGGCACCACCGCTTGCTGCCCGGCCAGCACGGCGTGCGCCACCGCTTGAATCACGCTGACGGGTGTGAGGCAACGCGCGGCGTCGTGCACGAGTACGACCTCGGCATCGGGCACACGCGCCAGCGCCGCTTGGACCGAGTCGGAACGGTGCAGCCCACCAGTGACGATCTGCACCTGGTCGCCGGCCTCAGCGAGGGCGCGCCGGGCCTGATCGTGGTGTTGCTCGCCAACAGCGACTACCACCCGCCCGACGCAACCAGACGCCAGCAAACCTTGCACGCAGTACCAGAGCAACGGACGCCCGAGCAACGGCACGAACGCCTTCGGCATGCCTGCAGCCAATCGCACGCCCTGTCCCGCCGCTGGCACGAGAGCGACAACGCGGCAAGACGAGGCCAGGATCGGCGACATCGTCAGTGCGCTGGAACTCCGGGTTCTGTCAGACCGCGACTCAGGAGGCCGCAGCGAGGACTTCGTCGAGCAATACCTCGGCGTTGTCCTCGTTGGTGCCCTCGGCGAGTGCGAGCTCACTCACCAGAATCTGGCGAGCTTTGGCCAGCATACGTTTCTCACCGGCCGACAGACCGCGATCGCGCTCGCGACGCCAGAGATCACGCACCACTTCCGCCACCTTGTTGACATCGCCAGAGGCGAGCTTTTCCAAGTTGGCCTTGTACCGTCGCGACCAGTTCGTCGGCTCCTCGGTGTGAGGAGCACGCAGCACCTCGAAAACCCGATCGAGGCCCTCTTGACCGACCACGTCCCGGACGCCGACGAACTCGGCATTGGCAGCGGGAACGCGGACAGTTAGATCACCCTGAGCGACCTTGAGGACGAGGTATTTCTTCTCCTCGCCCTTGATCACTCGAGTCTCGATGGCCTCAATGAGAGCGGCACCGTGGTGCGGGTAGACGACGGTCTCTCCGACCTTAAAAGCCATGTGTCCTCTGCCCCTTTCGCTGTATCCAGGTTACCACGGCGAGAAATCGGGGCGCGCGGGGTATCTGGCGTGTCGTCGCAGGTCAGGGGTTCCGGCCACCGGCTGACAGCGCGCGGCTCGGTGCTCCGCAGCTCACAGTCGCTCCACTATGGACCTGCCTGCGCCGAGGCGCCGCGCCTTCTGGATGGGCCGGTCGGTTACGCTTTGACCATGCGGGTTCCCCTCAGCGTCGCGGCTCGCAGCGTGGCCTGCTGCGCCGCCGTCCTGGCTGTCGTTGGCTGTGGCGCGGGCCAGATCACCCAGACCGATAGCCAGGTGGCCGCCGTCAACGGGGCCTCCGGCAACGTCGGGAGCACCATCGCACTGCGCGACGTGCTGATCCCCTATCCCAGCAGTCCCGATGGCACCTACCGCGCCGGATCAACCGTGCCGGTGCTGCTCACCATCGTCAATCAAGGAACGAGTGCCGACGAGCTGATCGGCGTGACCAGCCCGGTAGCCGGTCGGGCGGTGGTGCTGGGCACGACGCAGATACCGCCGGGCACAACTGTCATCAGCACTGCCGGAACCGCGCCGACACCTGGCGAGCCCACTAGCCCACTGGTCGTCGGCGAGCTGCGTATCCTGCTCACGATCACTGGGCCGCTGCGTGCAGGGCTGAGCACCCCGGTCACATTCCAATTCCGCAACGCGGGCAAGCTGACCCTGCCGGTGCCCATGGCGACTCCCCCGTCCAATTCGGCTGGTTAACGCGGTAGCTGTTACGGCGAATCGGGCGGGATCATCACCAGTCTCGCTCGTTGGTCAGGCTCGGGAACGCCCAGTTTCCCGGGTCAGCGGGAAGGTCTCTGGGCACCGTCGGCGACAAGGGTCGCTGATGCCGGAGTAACCGAATTCGGACCGAGCAAGGCAGAAGCGCACTACCCGCCTGCCCACCACGTTGAGCTG
>DASYMC010000524.1:0-4300 GCA_036009255.1 Pseudonocardiaceae bacterium | reverse complement strand
GCCAGCGAAGCTGCGCATGCCGCGAGCATCGGTGAACCGGTGCGGGTCATCGCCCAGCTCGCCGAGGATGCGGGCACCCAGAACGGGCCCGAGCCCGGGGAAACTGGTGATGATCGAGGCCTGGGCGTGCTGGTCAAACAGGGTGGCCAGCTCGGCTTTGAGCGCGGCGATGGCGTCGCTGATCGCGGTGATCGTCTCAATCAGTCCGATCGCGGCGACGCCTAGGGCGTGTTCGACGGGCGCGGGTTGCCGCAGTGCCTCGGCTCGCAGGGTGCTGCTGATGTTCTCCGCGAGGCCGGCGTCGTTGCGCCGACCGGCTTGCTTTAGCAGCGTGACCACCCGCCGCGGCGTCAACCGCGCGGCAGCGTGTGGTGTGGGGGCGGCCCGCAGCACGCTGGCGGCCGCGCGGTGCGCCAGGTTCGCAAAAGGCCACCAGCGCCTGGGGATAATAGTCGCGCAGCAGGGAACGCAGCCGGTTCATCGCCTGCTGGCGTGCCCAGATCGCTTCCTGGGTGTTGCCGCGCGGTCGCCTTCACCGCGCGGGCTAGCTCGGTGTCGGCCGGCAGCGGCCGGTGGACGTGCCGGTCAGTGCGCAAGATGTTGGCCAGCATGACCGCATCACCACGATCGGATTTCCCACCGGCCTGCCCGTGCCGATCAGTTACGTGGAATCTGCTCAGCCGTTGATCATGGTGTCGGCTGAGGACTGCGTAACTGGAGGGGACCGTGTCGGGCGCGGTGTTGGTGGATAGGTGGCCGATTCTCGGTCGGCACGAGGGTGCGGCCGAGTGGCTGGGGATGCGGGCTGATGCGGGTTTGGCGGAACGAACGCTGGATGCCTACGGCCGGGGTTTGGCTGAGTACTTGCAGATGTGCGAGCAGACGGGTGTTGATCCGCTGGTTGCTGGTCGGGGGCATGTTGCTGGCTATGTCCGGGTGCTGAGGGAACGTCCAAGTCGGCGCGGGGCGAAGGTTGTGTCGTTGGACTCGGGTGCCGGGTTGTCGAACGCGACGCTGCAGCAGCGGATGGTGCCGGTCCGGCTGTTTTATGACTATCTGGTCGAGGAAGGCCGGCGCGAGTCGAATCCGGTGGGGCGTGGCCGCTATTCGCCGGGGCAGGGTTCCAGAGGCCAACAGCACGGTCTGGTACCTCGTTTGACGAAGTTGCCGTGGATTCCCTCTGAACCACAGTGGAGAGCGATTTTGCAGGTTGCCCGGGCTGAGAGGGTCCGCAATCGGTTGATGCTCGCGTTGGCCTATGACGGTGGGCTGCGCCGCGAGGAACTGTGCTCGTTGCGTACTGATGATCTGGACCCCGGCCAGCGGATGTTGCGGATTCGGGCCGAGACGACCAAGACGCGGCGGGAGCGCATCGTGCCGTACTCGATGGCGACCGCTCGGTTGTTGCATCAATACTTGCTGGTTCGACAGCGGTTGAGCCGTGCGCGTGGGCCGTTGCTGTTGTCCGAGTCGCGCCGGAACCGGGCTGAGCCGATCACGCTGTGGAGCTGGTCGAAGATCGTGCGGCGGATCGCGCTGGAAGCAGAGGTACCTCGGTTTTCCACGCACACCTTGCGTCACCTGTGTCTGACTGACCTGGCTCGCGCGGGGTGGGAGCTGCACACGATCGCGGCGTTCGCCGGTCACCGGGATCCGACTACTACCTTGCAGTACGTCCACCTATCCGGGCGGGAGCTGGCCGAGAAGCTCCAGCGCGGAATGCACCAGATCCACACCTGGCGGGTGGAGACGATCGCGCGGCTGGAGACCCCGCCGACGCCGATGCCGCACTGAGCGCCGTCTGGCCGTGTCGATGTCGTCAGCTGTAACAGAGGTCCTAGCTGTCGGTTGGCGATGGCCGATCGACCTGAGCAGATATGACCGCAATCGGCTGCTGTCGGACAAGGAACTCGCGGCGTTGCGGGCGCTGGGTTGGCAGGTACGCCGTCGCCACGGCTATGACCGCGACGCTGCTAGCTGGCAAGTTATCGATCGCCTCGTCGCCCCCTTAGACGACGCTCGTGCCGCGCTGGGCTGGCTTCCTGACCAGGTCAATCACCGGCGCGCGATCACCGGCGCCATCGGGCTTGTGCTGCACCGCTGCGCGAGCGAGAACACCAGCTACTGGGCGTGGACGCCTCACGACTGGGCGCGGTTGATCGGCACCGACCGGGCCTCGTTCACCGCTGGCTGGCCAGCATGGCTGGAGCCATTCACCCGCCCCTATGTGACCTCGTTGGCCTATCTGCTGTGCCAGTTCACCAACTTCGAGCTCATCGGCTCCTACGGTCGGCTTGCCCTGGCCCGTCGGGTGTTCGGACAACAACCGATCCAACACGCTCTAGATGAAATCAGCGGCGTGCTCAACGGCTGGGGCTATCGCAGCACCGTCGGCTCCCACCACGGGCTGCGCCGGATTCTGTGCGAGGTGCTGCTGCTTAACCGCAGTCCTCGTCTTGCCGACCTGTCCGGCGACACGCTTTTGGCCCTCCGCCAACAACCCGCCCTAAGCCGCTGGAACCAAGACGCGATCCACGCCATCCACCGCGCGGTCGCGGCGCTGGGCTACACCCATCCTCCAGCCGCCCCACGCACCAGCACGGGACCAGCGCCGATCACCGGCGCGGCCGCGTCCTGGAGCCAGTGGGTGGACCGGTGGGCACAGACCTCGACCTTGACCCCCAAGGTTCGCACGACCTACCGCACCATCCTGGCCAAGGCCGGCCGCTGGCTCGCTGAGCAGCATCCGGATATCACCAGCCCCGAGCAGTGGACACGGCAAACCTGCGCCGCATGGCTAGCCGCGGTCGATCGACTGTCCGCGGGCGACTACGTCCAACATCGGACTGGATCACCGACCCGCTGGGGAACACCCCTGTCAGCACGCACCAAGGCCAGCTACATTAAAGTCGTTCGCGTATTCCTGCGCGACTGCCAGGAATGGGAATGGATACCCCGCCGATTTGACCCCATCGTCGCGTTAACCACACCACGCAGCATCCAAACCCTGATCGGACCCAACCCGCGCGTCATCGCCGACGACATCTGGGCAAAACTGCTATGGGCCGGCCTCAACCTCAAACCCGAGGACATCACGACCAACCGCTACGGATTCATCTACCCCGTCGAACTGGTCCGCGCGATTACCCTGACCTGGCTGTTCAGCGGACTACGCAGTGACGAAACCACGCGACTGCGACTGGGCTGCATCCGTTGGCAACACCACGACGTCCCGATCCCCGGAAACTCAGACCAAGTGCTGGCCCGCGACGCGATCTGCCTGCTCGACCTACCCGTACACAAAACCGGCACCGCATTCACCAAACCGGTCGATCCGCTGCTCGGACAAGCCATCGACGCCTGGCAGTCCCTACGCCCACACCAACCCAAAATGCTCGACCCTAAAACCGGCGAGCAGGTCGATTTCCTCTACGCCTACCGCGCCAGACGCGTCGGCAAGACCTACATCAACCAAACAATCATCCCCATGCTGTGCGCCAAGGCCGGCGTTCCCACTTTCGACGTCCGCGGCGCCATCACCAGCCACCGCGCCCGATCCACCATCGCCACACAGCTCTACAACGCCAAAGAACCCATGACCCTGTTCGAATTGCAAGCATGGCTCGGACACCGATCACTGACCGCCACCCAGCACTACGCCAAACTCACCCCCACCACCCTGGCCAAGGCCTACAGCGACGCCGGCTACTTCACCCGCAACCTCCGCGCCATCGAAGTCCTCATCGACCGCGACGCCGTCACCTCCAGCGCCACCGCAGCCCACGAACCCTGGCAGCACTACGACCTGGGACACGGCTACTGCGGCTACACCTTCTTCGAGCAATGCCCACACCGGATGGCCTGCGCCCGCTGCGACTTCTACACCCCCAAACACTCCACCAAAGCCGAGCTACTCGAAGCCAAAACCAACCTGCAACGCATGACCACCACCATCCCCCTCACCGACGACGAACTAGCAGCCATCCAAGACGGCCAAGCCGCCCTAGACCACCTGCTCAACCAACTTGCTGACACCCCCACACCGGCAGGACCCACCCCACGCCAACTCGAACCCCAACCAACCCCCATCAGCCTGCCCATCCTGTCCATCAAGCACAGCGGGACAAACTGATCTTGACAGGCCCCAAATTCCACATAAGTTCCCGATAGCGCGAGACCGCCATCGGGTTGATGGCATAGATCGCGCGGCCGGTGGCGCGCAGGGCCGCGACCAGCAGCCCCCGTGAGGTTTCGATCGCGACCGGGATCGGTTCCTCGGCGCTATCACCGGCCTCGGCGA
>DASYMC010000523.1:0-1533 GCA_036009255.1 Pseudonocardiaceae bacterium | reverse complement strand
GCTGGCGCCGAGCAGCAACGCGCCCACCACGTCGACCTGGGATGCCACCGACTGTCCGCTGCGCTGCCGGGACGGCACCAGGCGCCACGCTGCCACCAGTGCGATCAGACCGATCGGGACGTTGACATAGAAGATCCACCGCCAGCCCTGCTGCTCCCCGGCCGCGGCGAGGATCAGGCCGCCGAGTACCGGACCGACCGCCGTGGACAACCCGACGGTCGCGCCGAAGATGCCAAACGCCCGGCCCCGCTCCGCGCCCCGGAACAGCACCTGGATCAGCCCCGAATTCTGCGGGGTGAGCATCCCCGCGGCAAGACCCTGCAGCAGCCGGGCCACGACCAACAGCTCCGCGTTCGGTGCCGCTCCGCACAGCGCGCTGGCCACGATGAACCCGGTCAGGGCAGCAAGAAACATCCGCCGGCGGCCCAGGGCATCCCCCAGCCGGCCACCCGCCACCAGCACCAGCCCGAAGGTGAGTGCGTAGCCCGAAACCACCCATTGCACCTGCGCCATCGAGGCGCCCAGGCTCCGCTGGATGGACGGCAGCGCAACATTGACGATGCTGACGTCCAGCAGGCTCATGAAACCCGCCAGTTGGGTGACCGCAAGAGCTCGCCAGCGCTGTGGGTGACCAGCCTGGTCCGCGGCGGCTTCCACTCGAGTGCTCATCGCCTTATCTTGCGGGCCCGCCGTAGGATCCGCGGCGTGAGAGGGTGCCGGTGACCCATAGCGGTACTGCAACTGATGAGGTACGCCGGGCATTCGCCACCGGCGCGACAGTGGACCTCGCCGGGGCTGAAGTGCCTGCCACGCTGCTTGCGGGACTGCTCGTCGGGACACCACCGGCCACCGGAGGGGGGATTCCCGCACTGCGGTTGGCCGGCGCGCTCATCCGAGGCCCGCTGGAGCTGCCCGGGGGGACAGTCACCGCATTGGTCGAGTTGACCGGCTGCACATTCGACGAAGGCATCGACCTGTACGCCGCTGAGCTGGCCGGTTGGCGGATGACCCGGTGCACGCTGCCCGGTCTGCGGGCGGCGAACGTCCGGGTCCGCAGCGAGCTGGCACTGGAGAATTGCGCCGTGAACGGGCCGGTCGTGCTGCCCGACGCCCGGATCGAGGGGCCACTGCGGCTGATCGGTACTCGTCTGGACGTTCCCGGTGGTCACGCTCTGGTCGGGGTGCGGCTGGTGGTGCGGGGCGTGCTCGACGCCCGGCGGCTGCAAGCTGAGGGCCAAGTGCAGCTATCCGGCGCCCGGGTGGACGGCAACATCGACTTCCGCGGCGCGCAGCTGGCCCGTCCCGGTGGCGACGCGCTGGAGGCCTCAGGTGTGCAGGTCGGTGGCAACCTGCGCTGTGATCGGGGCTTGCGCAGCCAAGGGCGCGTGGTGCTCGCCGGTGCCTCGGTCGCGGGGAATGCGGTGTTCTCCGGTGCGACGTTGCAGAGCACCACCATTCCGGACGAGCCGGCGGTTCTTGTGATGCCCCGTGGCAGCGCCGATCTCAGTGCGGCGTTGGCGGCCGACCGCATGG
>DASYMC010000522.1:0-3148 GCA_036009255.1 Pseudonocardiaceae bacterium | reverse complement strand
CGCTGCGACCAATGAGTCTCCAGGACGTGGTCAATGAGAGCGTCGTGAGAACCGAATGACATGTAGGTACTGTCAACCATCGGCCGACCGAGCGGAGCGTTCTGCCAGGCGAAACAGAACATGATCCACGGGCTCGGCAGGCTCCGTCCTGGGCGGGCATGACGGTTATGGTTCACTTTCGGCATCGCCGCGGGATTGTGGCCAATTGCGGTCCCGGTGGTGTCCTTGTCTGTGCTGGTAATACGGGCGGGGCGCAGCCCGACCACGACCCTGCAACCTCTGTCGTGCCCGAATCAATGTGGATTGGGACTGGGAAACCTGTGGCTGAAATCCAAGAAGGTGACTGCAGGGCGACTTCTAGTAGCACGGCTAAGGCCCTTGTTGCCGAGAGCCTCCTATCGGGGGGAGAGACGGACCGGGCAGGGTCCGTCGATCCTGATGCGACGAACGATGCTCACCAGGACGTTCGTCCGACCGGCCGTCGTCCCGCGACGACTGGGACGGAGCCGGGCACGAGGAGTACTACGGATCTGTCCACTGCGGCCGACTCGGTCAGCCACATGTCCCCCATCCGTGCTGGGTCCTCGCCGAACGATCACCCTCCCGAGGCAGCGGTACGCGGGGACCCCGGATTGGGGTCGGCGGCGGGGAGAGCCCAAGTTGCAGATCCCCCCGCCCAAGAGCCGACGGAGGAGTGCGGCGCACCCCCTGAGACAGACAAGGTCGCCGCTGGCCAAAGGCCGCGGTGGTCGAGATGCATGTCGTCGTGGACCCTCGCCCGATGTCCGTCCCGCTGGACATTGCAGGTCGCCGCCCTTGCAGTGGCGCTCGTCGTACTGTTACTAGTGGCCGGGCTGCTCTTGAATCACGATCAGTGGGTCAGCAGGGACACCCAGCGCCGGGCGGCGATCGACGCGGCACAGTCAGTAGCGCTCGAGTTGAGCACTATCGACGCCGCCAACGCGGCGCAGCACATGGATGCGCTGCTCAAACAGTCGACCGGGGAGTTCCACGACCAGGTCGGCGGGTATGCGGCTATCTTCCGAGGAGTCCTTCAGGCGGGCAACGTGACCTCACGGAGCCACGTCACCTCGGCGGGGATCGAGCATCAGGACGGGTCCACGGCGACTGTGCTGGTCACGGTGTCGGCCACGGTGACCAACTCACAGTTGCCGGCCGGGCAGCAGCGCGACTATCGCCTCGCTGTGCGACTCCAGAACGATGGCGATCGGTGGCTCGCGTCAAAGGTGGACTACGTCGGATGAGCAGCAACGCTGGCACAGACGGGAATCTCGCTGCGGGGTCGGGCGGCGATGCGGAAGAGACGGTATCCCCAGTTCCGCCGGTCGAGCCGCCATCCCCAGCGGGTCGGCCCGAGCCACTCGGGCCTACCCGCCGTCTGATTCGTAATGGGCTTGCCGCGCTGGTCGTCGTCGTGGCCGTCGTGGTCGCCGGGGTGTTCGGATCGCGGGCTTACTTCAACTCCGTTACGGAGCACGCCGCCAGTGACGCCGTGGCGGCCGCCACGACCCGCACAGCCCAACTACTGAGCTACAGCGCTCCGACATTGGATGCCGACCTGGCCCGGGCCAAACAACAAGTCACCGGTGACTTCGTTACTCGGTTCAATCAACTGGCCTCGACGCTGATCGGGCCGAGCACCAGACAGCAGAACATCACTACCAAGGCCACCGTGACCCGGGCCGGCTTCGTCAGCGCCGATTCGAATCGGGTCGTGACACTCCTGTTTATCGACCAGGTCACTACTACGGCCACACGTCCGGCACCGGTCCAGTCCACCTCGCAAGCACAGGTCACGATGACGAAGGTAGGTGGCACCTGGCTGATCTCCGACGTTGCCCCGATCTGATTGCATTACCACGGGCGCCGCGCGCACCGTTCACGTTCGCCTAGTGCGTGCTACCCATTAATGTCGGCGCTCTCTAGGCCGCTACTAGCTCGACGAAGAAGTTGGCGCCTGCAGACCGCTGGGCGCCTACATTCGCAAATTCACGAGTAGACCCAACGAGGCTTCCCCCGCCACTATTGTTCCGAGCATGTAGCGACGCTACCGTCTAAGTGCCAACGGAGGTGCATGAACGTGGTCGGTACGGAGAAACAACAGTCAGGCCAGCGCATTATGGTCCAATCGGTACTGACGGCAATTGATATCCTAGACTGTTTCGCCAGGGATGAAGAGCTGGGAGTCTCGGAGATTGGTCGCCGTCTCGGTGTGTCTAAGAGCACTGCCTACCGATTGCTTGTAACGCTATGCTGTCGCGGTCTAACAGAAAAGAATCCCGAAACGAACCAGTACCGTCTAGGGCTTTACATGTTCGAGCTCGGCCAGATCGCTATCACCCGGGTGAAGCTTCGGCAAGCAGCCTTGCCTCTCTTGGAAGAGCTACGTAGGCGGACGGGGAGTACCGTTCAGCTCTCCACGCCTGATGGTATCGACGTAATCTTTCTTGAGCGACTGCAGGGCTCAAGAGGGCTTGGACTCTTGATGCCTTTTGGACGTCGGACGCCGTCTCACGCGGCGAGTGGCGGCAAGGCGGTTGCAGCGTTCAATCCAGTCTTGGCTGAGGCCCGGCGTCGTGCAGGCTTCCCAAAGTTAACGCCGCTCACTACAGGCAGCACGCAGGAGTTCGATCGCCATCTGACCGCCACCAGAAGCCGCGGTTATGCCTCAACCTTCGATGAAGTGGCAATAGGACTCTCCTCAGTAGCCGCACCAATATTCGATTTCAACGGTGATGTGCATGCCGCGCTGTCCCTGATAGATACCACGGAGGAAGTGCGCGCGAACTTGGGTCGAATGGCTCTCCTTACGATCGAGGCTGCCCGGCGGCTTTCCCGTCTATCACTGCCCGACTAGCGGGCTGCCGCGCTGGCCTCGACAGGCGAGGTTGCATGCCGATAGCGTGGGCTCAGATCAGCACGACGGCAGCAACGGGCTCGATGACGGCCCGCACCGCCAGGTACCCAGAACCACCGCGAGGCTCCACTCGTCACGACCACCGTTTGCATATTTGTGGTCGATTAAAAATTTGGATTTATGGCTACGTGCGGACGACTTCTAGCACCTTCTCATAGTTCCCCGGAGTGGTGACTGCCAAGTAGGAGCACGGTTCAGTTCCGATGTTGC
>DASYMC010000521.1:0-2228 GCA_036009255.1 Pseudonocardiaceae bacterium | reverse complement strand
CGCAAAGATCGGGGTCCCCTCGGTGCTTGGTATTGGAGTGGCGGCTGGCGCGGTCGCCGCAGGTCTCGCCTACCACCGCCGTCCCCGCGTCTAGCCCCGTCCCCACCCCCACCCGGGCTTGCTGGATGGGTCTCACGGATTTGGCCGGGGAGGGCGAAGACGGGCGTCGGATCCTCGGCGGAACCCGTCCCGTACTGTTCGGTACGGATGGGCTCACCGAACTCGATGTACCACTTGGCTGGTAGCGGAATCATCCCCAGGAGATCTAACAGCGGAAACAACGGTGTCACAGGGAAATATGGAACACTGCACAGCCGCGCCAGCGGCTTGATGTCACCGATCATTGGGCAAATCTCTTCCGCACCGACGATGGCACACGGAACGACGGATGTCTGGGTTCGCAACGCCATGGAAATGAACCCACCATGCCCGAAACGCTGCAGGGAAAAGCAGCTCGGTCCCGAGTATCCGTAGATGCCGGCCAGCCGGATGTACCTTCGTGCACCGCCACTGCGCTCATCAGCGCATCCAACCGCAGCGTCCCGGAATGGTTGGCGACCACCAGGGCCGCGCCGTTGGCAGGCAGATGGGGCATGCCTATCGTCTCGACCCGCGCCAATTCCCACCCATGAGCATCTCATCGCCGCTACAGCTCTTGGGAGGGCGAACGACCTCCACAGCAAGCACGCGGACGATCCTATGATCGTCCGCGAGTCGAGCTGCCAGCTGACCTCCGATGAAGCGGCGGGCTCCAGTGACCAGGACCGTGGACGGCGACATGCTGTCTCCTGCGCCTGGAGCAGGCGCAGGAGCCTACTTCTTCAGCTTGCGGCGCTGTACCCGAGTCTTTCGCAGCAGCTTGCGATGCTTCTTCTTGGACATCCGCTTGCGGCGTTTCTTGATCACCGAGCCCATGCTCGGCCTCCTCGCTGTTCGTGAATTGTGGTGGATGCGTTTTGCGGCGCGCCCGGCAGCGGGCGCGATCGGCCGCTCAGGTTACCCCTGGTCGCATCCGCGAAGGGCACCCGACCCGATCATCTCATCCCGCATCGAAGTAGGCGTTCTCCAGGTAACCATGCACAGCTACTTCCGGCACCCGGAAGGATCGACCGACTCTTACCGCAGGCAGTTCGCCTGCATGTACCAGCCGATAGACCGTCATCTTGGATACCCGCATCATCGCAGCTACCTCGGCGACCGTGAGGAACTGCACCTTGGTCGGCCCGGCTTGCTCGTTAGTCAGCATGGGTCATCGCGTCCTCACCACGTCGCGCGCCGCTGGGCTTCCCCTCCCGCGGTCCGTGACGCATTTGTTCTGATGAGAGTAGCGGGACTGGTGGTGGCCGTGCGACTCCCATCCGTTGATAGTGACCGTTGACGTGTGAGCTCAGTAAAGGTGAGCAGCTCCGAGTTCGACCGACCGGTCCCGGGCCGCTTCGATGGCGGCCAGTAACGCCGCGCGCACGCGGTGCCGCTCCAACTCCCGGATCGCCATGATTGTCGTTCCTCCCGGAGAGGTCACCGCCTCGCGCAGGAGCACCGGGTGATCACCGGTCTCGCGAAGCATTTTGGCCGCGCCGACGGCCGACTGAGTGATCAGTTCGGTCACCAGCGGCCTGGGCAGTCCGAGCAGAATCCCTGCGTCAATCATCGCTTCCACCAGGTAGAAGAAATAGGCCGGCCCGGACCCGGACAGCGCAGTGACGGCGTCCTGCTGGCTTTCCGGCACCCGGACCACCCTGCCCACGCTGCCCAGCAGTTCCTCAGTCAGCTCCAGATGCACATCCGTGGCGAAGCGGCCAGCGGATACCACGCTCATCGCCTCACTGACCAGCATCGGAATGTTGGGCATTACCCGCACGACCGGCACACCGTCGGGGAGTCGTCGCTCGTAGAGCGCGGTGGGCAGGCCGGCGCACAGAGTCACGATCAAGGTGCTCGAGCTGATCAGTCCAGCCAGCTCGGCCAGCAGGGGGTCGATGTCCTGGGGCTTAACCGCGACGACGAGGACGTCGGCCTGGCGCGCGGCGGTGGATGTGTCAACCCCCCGGACCTGGTGGGTGCGCTCTAGCTCAGCAGCCCGCTCGGGGTAGCGCTCGGTGAACATCAGATCCTTCGGACTGCGGCCAGCTTTAAGCAGTCCCGACAGCAACGCCTCACCGATTTTGCCAGCGCCCAGCACAGCGATCGTGGTCATGGCGGCAGGGTGCCAGACGCCGACAACTTCT
>DASYMC010000520.1:0-1781 GCA_036009255.1 Pseudonocardiaceae bacterium | reverse complement strand
GTCCTTCTTCGAGGCATACTTGAACGAATTGCGCAACAAATGCACAATACACGTTTGCACAATGGTCTGCGGCCAGACCGTGGTAATTGCCTCGGGTAAGCCCTTCAGCCCGTCGCAGACCGCGATCAGGCAGTCCTGGGTCACGGGCGTTCCAAGATCATGATGGTGAGTTTGAGGATCTTGAATGGTCGGTCCATGGCACGGGTTGCCCACCGGGTGGCTTCGGTGATGTCGCGTCGGCCGAGTAGATGCAGGGCGCCGATGGCGAGGTTGCGCAGGGCGGCCATGACCCGGGGGCCTGAGCCGGTCCGGGCGGTGGAGTTGTCCTCGCGGTAGACGGTGTCGCGTAGCCAGTGCAGCGACTCGATGCCCCAGTGCTCACGTACGAGGGTGGCGATGTCGGTGGGGGTGGCGCGTGTGGTGGGCAGGCTGGTCACGCCGAGAGCGGCGACCGCGGAGCGGGGTGTGCCGTCGGGGTCGGTGACGTAGCGTTCGATCAGCCAGACCTGGTTGACGTGCGGGAACGGTAGCTCCGCTGGTGCGGGCAGGACCTGGATGGTGCGGGTGGTGACCCGGCCGTGGCTGGTGTTGAGGTCACGGGCGGCGATCGGGGTCTGCGCCCACGGCAGCGCGTCGAGGGCGGCGAAGAGTCGGGGCTGGTTTCCCTTGACGGTGAGCACGAACTCGGCGCCGATGGAGTGCAGGTACTGGGCGTGGGCGCGCTGGCTGTGCAGGGCGTCGGCGGTGATGACCAGCCCGCGCAGGTCGACCCCGGTGGCGATGAGGCCGTCGAGCAGCGGGGCGAACATGGGGATCTCGTTGCTCTTCGCGCCAACCTCGACCTGGCCCAGGACCAGCTGCTCGCCGTGGGTAGCTGCGGCCAGCAAGTGCACCTGATTGCCTTGGGAATCGATGGCTCCGCGCACGGTCTTGCCGTCCACCGCGACTGCGACCAGCGCCGATTCCGCCGGCTCACTGCGCTGCTCACCCTGGGCACCGTGATCGGTGGTGGTTTGCCGGGCGGTGGCCTGCGCGCTCAGCCAAGCGCCGACTGCGGCGTCCACCGCGGTCGCGTCGGCCCCGGTGAGCACCCGCCACAGCGTGGTCTTCGAAGGGAACGTTGTCCTCGACGGGCATCCGGGGGTTCGGTTATGGAGCTGGGCAAGCAGTTCGGTGGGCACGTCGGCGACCCACCCGGCGATCGCGGTGAAGGAGCGCATACCAGCCAGCACCGCGGCCGCGCACAGGGTGAGCACCACCGCGACCGGGTGATCTCGGCCCTGATCCGAGCGCCCATCGGAGACAACAGCAAAGCGTTGCAGCAGGTCAGCGCTTTCCAGCGCAGCCGAAGGCAGGTCGGGGTCAAGCGAATCGCCCAACACCGCGTCGTCAAGCGCTGTCGCGTACGACTCGGCAATGACAGGATGAACCAGCAACGAAGCTCCGGTGTGGTGCCGAGGAGTCTGTGAGAGGACCGCTCGTCCTACCGGAGCTTCGTTCGCCTTACCGGCGCGACACGCCGAAGATCACTAAATCTCTGCCATCATCCCCGCGGGAACCAACCAAGCCCAACTCGATCTTGGAACGCCCGTGCGTCCCCTCCTAGACTGCGCTCGGAAGGGAAGGCCCCTGACGGGGCAGCTCTGGTCACGGGCGCGCGGCACTCACCCGGCATTGTTGGCCGGGTAGCGCACAACCCTCACTCCACCCACGCATTGTTGCGTTTGCGCAGGTAGACGGCACGGGCCGCTCAGGTCCAACGGTCGCTTCTCCGATGGGTC
>DASYMC010000519.1:0-3062 GCA_036009255.1 Pseudonocardiaceae bacterium | reverse complement strand
GAACATGGGCGACAAGCTGATGATGTCAAGAGGAGTTTGCGTGTCGGCGCAGACCGCCATCACGACCGTCCGCACCTGCGACGGCCTGCACCTGTCGGGCACGCTTGTCCTGCCGGACGGCGCTGGGCAGGCGGCTGTTCTGGTGCATGGTGGGGGCGTGACGCGGGAGGAGGGCGGCTTCTTCGCTCGACTGGCCGCCGGGTTGGCCGAGGCCGGCATCGCATCATTGCGCTGTGACTTGCGTGGTCACGGGGATAGCGAAGGGCGTCAGGAGGACCTCACGATCGCTGGCATTCTCGCCGACATCCGCGCCGCCATCGCAAGTGTGTGTTCCCGAGTCGGTACCGATCGTGTGGCCCTGCTTGGCACCAGCTTCAGCGGCGGCATCTGCGCCTACTACGCCGCCCAGCACCCGGCTGAGCTGGCCAGCCTGGTGATGCTCAACCCGCTGCTCAACTACAGAAAGCGCCTCATCGACGACAAACCCTACTGGCACAACGGGCAAATCAGCGACGAGGCAGGGCGCGAGCTGCTGAATCAGGGTTATCTTGTCCACTCGCCGACCTTTAAGCTCAGCCGACCGTTGCTGAACGAGGTCTTCTACCTCCAGCCGCACACCGTGCTCGGCGACATTCAGGCTCCGACGCTTATTGTGCATGGCACCAAGGACACGTTCATTCCGGTGGAGTCATCCCGCTGGGCAGTCCAGCAGCTGACGACCGAGCATAGGTTCCTTGAGGTCGAGGGCGCTCAGCACGGTTTTGCTGTCCACGACGATCCGAGTTACGCCAATCCGCAGAGTCAACAGTGGCAGGCCGGGGTCATTCGTGCCGTGGCGGACTGGATCAGTTGCCACTAAGCGGCAACACAGCCTCGCGCAGTTCGTGCACTGCTGGTTGCGACCGCCACGGCTCAAGAAGTGCGCAGACACGCTTGAGTTCGTGAATTGTCCGCAGAGAATGTGTGTCAACGGCAACGGTGAGGGCCTCGTGTCCCGCCGAAGCTGCATTGTCTGGCTCAGCGGCGTATGCCAAAGCGCTCGCCATGAGGGAGAGGAAATAGCCCCGATCGCGGTGCGAGATTTGCTCATCGTCCAAGTGCTCGCGGTACAACTGGGCCGCTTGTCCCGGTCGCCCGGCTTCGCAATAGCAGATGGCGGTCTGCATCGTCAGCAGGGCGCGATCGTAGTGAGGGCCCAACTCACTCATGGTCGCTTCAGCCCCGGTGAATACCTCCCAGGCTTCGTTGAGCTTGGCGTCAACAGTCGGACTGGATTCACCAGTCATCGCCAGACCACGGGCTTCTTGCTGAGCGACTTCCGCTTGCACTAGCGGCGGCAACTGCCATGGCCCGTCATGGGCTGCCTGAGCAAGGGTCAGCATGCGCAGGCCATCACGCTCATCCCAGGCAGCCTGACTCTTCTTGAGCAGAATATAGCCTTGCATGGGCCAGTCGCCAGCCTCCTGAGCCCACTCCGTGGCACGGTCCCGCCAGTGTCCCGACAGACGTGGCTGACGTGCGTCGCGGTAGAGCCAGCCGACGAATTCAGCGGCTTGAGCACCGACAGCCAGTAGCTCACGCCGCACACTGGCCTTGACCTCTCGGGCATGGATCTCAATAGCGGCCACGATGCCGAGCACCCGCGGAAGCGCTTGTGCCGGACCATGGGCCCCGTCGTTCGCGGCACAGTTGTTCAGCTGCTGCCGGAAATATCCCACAACGTTGATATCGAGGTAGCGCCGAGCGTCGTCAAAGGCCGCTCCGAGGTGCCGCAGCTCGTCGAACCCGAGCGCTGGAAAGACGACACTGTGCTTGAGGAAGTCCCGGCGATGCACCGATGCCCCCTCCTTAGCGATCGGTCCAGGTGCCGACGCCACGCTTTCTGGTTCGGCGGATTCACCCAGCAGCTCGGACAGTGACTGATCCGAGATACCAAGGGCACGCGCGAGTTTCGGTCGAGCCCAGGGTTGCGGACACGTCTCGCCACGTTCCCAACGCATGACCGTCGAGCGCTCAACACCAACTACCTCGGCCAACCGTTCCTGGCTGAAACCGGCTGCCTTGCGTGTGCGGACCAGTCGGTGCCGCTTGCCTGCCATGCTCTCGCCCCCCTCAAAGGACGTATCGGACGGTACACGCTGCGCATGGAGGCCGATCCTGCTGTTTCGCATCAGTACTGCCGCTGACCTGCCCTGTTCTGGACGATCTTCCTACGGTTGGCTTTCACCAGGCCCCCGGGGCCGGCCGTAGGGCTGCGAGGAGAGCTGGCAACGGCCTTGAGGAGTTCGGTGCGTGGACTCGGCGATGGTCGGGATGGAGCCTGGTGATCGGAGAAGACCGGGCGCTCCTGGCGGCGCTCCAGGACAGCGAAGGTGCGGGGTCAGTGAAGGTGGTCGAGATGCCCGGCGAACCGACCAGCGAAGGCCAGCCCGCAAGTGCCCAGGGCCGGACGATCCCGGTCACCTGTGAGACCCACGGCGGGTGCAGGGGGTTCGGCAATCTGCGTGTCCGGCGCCACGGCGGTGACATCGTGTTGGACCCGCACGTCACTGGCGCCTGCGTCATCGTGCTGGACGAGAAGGCCGCGACTGCGTTGTTTGATCTGCTCGGGGAGTGGCTGGGGTGAGCTGGACTGTGCCGCCGCCGCTGTTCTCGTGCAAGACCCCGGCTGGCCGTCGGTTGAACCGTCCCGTACCGGTTCCTGGCGGCCAGCCGGATCCCACCACTGGCGCCGAGCCAGTCCCGGCGGCGCGGTGGGCGCGCTGCCCGGTCGATGGGCAGTTGCACCTGCTGGCGGCTGCCGACGTGGCCGCCGTGACCGCCGGGCTCGTCGGTGATGAACCGGTAGCCGAACTCGGGGTCGTCGTGGTGGATGTCGACCGCGGCGTCGGTCAGGTGCGCGTCGTCCCCGTCGCGCCGGCTGAACCGGGTCGGCCCTCCACCGGTAGAACGCCTGCTCGGAGAAGCCAGGGATCTGGTCGGCGGCGAGGTCACCGACCAGCGGGTACATCATTTTGTGGGCTCTGCTCGCTGACGACGGCGGCCGCAGTTCTCGGACGCGC
>DASYMC010000518.1:0-2009 GCA_036009255.1 Pseudonocardiaceae bacterium | reverse complement strand
TCCGACGCTGCCGGGCGAACACATCCCGGACGACGTTCGAGCCGCCATCGAGCATGCGATGTCAGGTGTTCCCGCCGATCGCCCGGCCAGCGCAGCCGAACTAGGAGTCGAATTGATACAAGCGCAGCATCGCCACGGCCTGACGGTTGATCAGATGCCCGTGCCCCCAGCGGAGCGAGGAGAGCGGGCGGACGAGTTCAGCCCCGCTCCGGCTCCTCGCGTCGAACCCGTGGCAAGTCCGGTGCGGGTAATCCTCGCCGAGGACGATGTGTTGCTTCGGGAGGGGTTGGCCAGTCTCTTGGATCGTTCGGGTTTCGACGTCGTGGGCCAGGCTGGTGACGGTGCGGAGCTTCTGACGATGGTTCGTCGGTTGCATCCTGAACTGGTGGTGACCGACATTCGGATGCCACCGACGCACACCACCGAGGGGCTCGACGCTGCGCGGGTCATCCGAGATGAGTTGCCCGACACCGGCATTCTGGTGTTGTCCGCGCACGTCGATGTCGAGCATGCGATGGAGCTTTTAGCCTCTGGCCGCAGCGTGGGCTACTTGCTCAAGAGCCGGGTCACCGACGTGGCCGACTTCATCGACATCCTGCAGCGCATCGCGAAGGGAGCGTCAGTGGTGGACCCGGCACTGGTGGCCGAGTTGGTGTCGGCCCGCCGCCGCGATGACCCGCTGGCGCTGTTGAGTGAGCGTGAGCGGGAGGTGTTGGCACTCATGGCGGAGGGCAGATCCAATGCCGGTATCGCCCATCGCATCTGGATCACCGAAGGTACCGTCGAAAAGCACGTCCGGCACATCCTGAGCAAGCTGAGCCTGCCGGAGACCGGTGATGACCACCGCCGCGTACGCGCGGTCATCACCTTCCTCGAGGCCCGGTGACGACGCCGCGGCGGCGCGGTCGCCGCTCGGAGATCGGCCATCGAGGGGCAACTCGTCACATACGTCGTTGACGGCATCTCTTTGCTGGGTTGTCGTGACCTTGGACCGGCGAGTCGTCGAGTGTCTGCGAGCTCACCGGGATTCGGCACCCGACACTGAGCTAGCGCGATTGCGATCAACGGTGTTGTACGTCACGCGGATCGCTTTGACGCCCATCAGCCACGTGACCTGCTGTGGCGACTCCGGCGACGAGGTCCAGAAGCCCCAGGATCGGTCCGTCCGGACCGATCGTCAACGAATGCTCGTCGCTCTCCAGCGGGATGCCGGCATTGGTCGTCGTGGGTAGTGCTTGCGGGTCGCTCATCTCGATACCTTTCGGTGGGGGATGAATCGAGAGGCGGTCACGGGCGGGTGTCCGTGAGGGATTGATGCCGAATGTCGACTTCGAGGCGATGTCGTCGCGCGACGTTTCTTGCCCGACCGCCCATTCCGCGACGCAGCGCGGGTGTGGTCAATAGACGTAGAAGCGCCGCTGCCATCCCCGAAACGTCTCCCGCCGGATAGACCAGCCCGGCGATGCCGGGTACGACCAGCGGCACGGTGGCCGGGTCGGCCGGGGCGACCACAGGCCGTCCTGCCGCCAACACGTCGAGCAGGGTGGCAGTTTCCGATGAACTGCTGAGCGCGACGAGATCCGCCGCCGCAACCACTTCCGACCATCGGGTGTCGCAGGAGTCCCTCACCACTTGCACGCTGTCCCCAACCCCCTGCGCAGAGGCATGCCGGGTCACGGCGGTGCGCTGGGCACCGGATCCAAGGAGCACGAGCCGTGCATCGCAGTGCTCTCGCACCGTGATGAATGCGGCGGCCAGTTGTCGGGCGTATGCCTGGTCGTCGAATGGACCGATTGCGACGATAGTGGGGACACCGGCTAGGCCGACCGGCACCCGGGCGCGCACCTGATCGGCCGCAAGCATGACGCGCCTGCGACTCTCACGGTGCCCGAGCGTTTGGGCAGGCACGCTGCGGACGAGTGCGGTCACGGTTTCTTGATGCGGGCCCTGTGCTGCAACCATGACTCAAACACTCGCCGACGACGGCGCGGATGTCGTCGACGCTGACG
>DASYMC010000517.1:0-8689 GCA_036009255.1 Pseudonocardiaceae bacterium | reverse complement strand
GGCTGACGCCCCGCTCGCTGCCGTGGTGATCGCCAAGCGGGACCAGTTGAACACGATGCTCGATGAGGCCGAGCAGCGCTGCATCCTCCTACTCACCCGCCAGGCACCGGTTACGGGGAACCTGCGGGCCGTGGTTGCGGTTCTACGCACGGTGGGTCATCTGAAGCGGATGGGTAACCTTGCCCGACACATCGCCCTCATTGCCCGGTTCAAACACCCTAACCCGATGATTGCGGGCGAGGTCCGCCCGGTGCTTGCCCGGATGAGCCTGCTCGCCAGCCAGTTCGCCGAGGACGCCGCGGGCGCGATTGAGCGCCATGATTGCGTGTCTGCCAGCCAGCTGGCCGAGGCGGACGACGAGGTGAACGCGCTACGCCGCCACCTGTTCGGCATCCTGTTCGCCGCTGATTGGTCACACGGCGTGGAACAGGCCGTGGACGCCGCCCTGATCGGCCGCTATTACGAGCGTTTCGCCGACCATGCGGTGGCCGTTGCGGCGGAGGCGCGCTACCTCACCAGCTGCCGGCTACCCGAGTCCCACGGCTTGGAGACCTGCAGCCGGCTTCGCTGAACTGGACTGTCGTCACGCATTGTAGCTCCGGTCGAGCGTGCTGTTCCCCGGTCGAGCGTGCTGTTCCCCGTCAACACTCCGCATCTGCCGAAGCAGAAGTTAAGACTTTACGCAGATACGGAAATGATCACTTGCGGTACAAGTGTGACAGATGTTTTGATGTGGGCAACATGGGACGAAGAAGGTGAGTGCCATGCGGGCCGCGTTCCACGCCGAGCTGAACGAACTGGTGGCCGCCATCGCCCGGATGGCCCGATTCGCCGGCCAGATGATGACCAATGCTTCGATCGCACTCCACCAGATTGACCTGCCGCTCGCGGGACTGGTCATTGCGGACTGTGACCAGATGAATGCGATGCACGGCGATATGGAGCGGCGCTGCATCTCTCTCCTGGCGCTGCAGGCGCCGGTTGCCGGGGACTTGCGGCTGGTGGTCGCGGCTTTGCATTCAGTGGGTCACCTGAACCGGATGGGCAACCTTGCTAGGCATATTGCCATCATTGCCCAGTTCAAGCACCCGAACCCGATGATCTCAGGCAAAGTCCGTCCGGTGCTCGCCCGGATGAGCCTGCTCGCCAGCCAACTCGCCGAAGATGCCGCGACCGCCGTGGAGTACCAGGATCCGCTGTCTGCGTGCCGGCTCGCCATAGCAGACGATGAGGTCGACGCGCTGCTGCGCCACCTGCTCGGCATCCTATTCGCCGAGGATTGGTCAGACGGCGTGGAGCAGGCCGTGGATGCGGCTCTGATCGGCCGCTATTACGAGCGTTTCGGCGACCATGCGGTAGCTATCGCTCAGCAGGTCTGCTATCTGGCCACCGGGCTGATATCCGTGCCGGATCCTTTGGGTGCCAGCGGGCCCGCCACTTGCACCTCATGATGCTGACGTGGTCGAACGTCCTGCGGCGCCGCTCGAGTCAGCCAGGTTGGGTCGCTGATGTTGGGTGGGAGATAGAGGCCAACGGGGTGATATTCGACGGCCTACGGCGGCGAGTTCAGGTCGACGGTTATCTCGTACACCTGCCTGCCCGGGAGGCCGCGGTGCTCAGCCTGCTGATGACTCGGCCCGGCCAGGTCGTGCACCGCTGCGCGCTGCTTTCGGCAGCATGGGGAACGGGCTGCACACGCTCCAGCGCCTTGGACCGGTTGTTGCGGCGGTTGCAGCGCCGTCTAGCGCCAAGCCCGGTGTCGCCCATTCGGATCTATCGCGTCGGCGACAACGGCTACGTGTTTGGTGCGAGTGCGAACTACAGGTGACGCGAAGACGAACTTGACGCAACAACGCCTGCTTGTCGGCCAGACCCGCAGGGCGTGCAAGGGGACAACCGCAACTTGAGTTGATATGAGCTCGTCATGCCTCGTGCCCTAAAAGTGGATCTAAATGCTCTATTCGAGTGATGACAAAGCCAAGTTGTAACGATAGGTAGCTGTCCTCTGTGGGGTATGTAGCAATCGTCTTGCCGTCTGCTGGACCTTCTCCGTTCACCTGCAGGGGGGAACGTCCCCCCGGTCACATCGGCGCGGCACGGGAGGGCTTGATGGCAGCAGCTCGGTTCCAAGTGGTGTCGGCGACGCGCTCGGTGCGCGTGCCCGCGCCCCGTGAGCCGGACGCCGACGGCGGATCGCGTGCACCGGTTCCGCCGGCCCGGGAGCCGGGCTTCACTTGGAGGTTCATGTCCGCCAACAACCGCAGCCTGGCGAAGTCGGCACAGATCGCTCCGGACGTGGACTCCTGTCTGGAGACGATCCGCATCTTGCGGGAAGGCCTGTCGCACGCGGTCGGAGAGACGTCTCGCAACGGGTACGGGCAGTGGATCTGGCGGATCCGGTTGGGCGACGAGGTGATCGTCACCGCGGCCCGCAGCTACCCACGGGAAATCCGGGCCCGGATGACATGTGACGCTTTCCTGCTGCTCGTCGCGACGACTCCTAGCTCGACTCCGGTGCAGGTGATGTACCGGTGACGTTCGTCGTGACCGCGCCATCGCCGGGACCGGGGGGTTCACCGGAGGTGGCGCGTACGGTGCGGTCCGCGGCCGGTGGTGCGGATCGAGTCTTCGGGCTGTCGCTTCGGGGTGCCGGACTCACGGTTCTGCTGATCATGGGAACGATCGGGCTGTTCCTGTTCTTCCAGGGTTCCCAGGCGCTCGGCGAATCCGGTTGGAAATTCCTCACCACCCAGGCATGGGAACCCGACTCTCACAACTTCGGGATCGCGACGGTGATCCCCCTGACGATCCTGATCGCCGCGGTGGCGGTGATCTTCGCGGTACCGCTGGCCACCGGGGTGGCGCTCTATATCTCTGAGTACGCGCCGCGCCGGCTGCGCCGCGCCTTGGTGAACATCATTGACCTGATGGCCGCGGTGCCGGGCGTGGTGTACGGGCTGTGGGGCTTCTACTTTCTCAACCCGACGATCATCCCGCTGGCCAGGTTCCTCTCGTCGCATCTCGGCTGGTTCCCGTTGCTCGGTATCCACGACGCGAACGCCAACGACCCGTTGCAGACCGAAACCATTTACGAGTCCTCGACATTCGTCGCGGGGGTCGTGGTGGCACTGGTGATCACGCCGACGATCTGCTCGGTGATGCGGGAGTCTTTCTTCCAGGCCCCGGTCGGTGAACGCGAGGGCGCCTACGCGTTGGGTGCCACCCGGTGGGGAATGATCTGCAACGTCGTGCTGCCGTTCGGCCGGGGCGGGATGATCGGCGGCACCATGCTCGGCCTCGGCCGCGCTCTGGGTGAGACGATCGCCGTGTACTCGGTGATGACCCCGGTCTTCCACCTCCAGACCGAGATACTGCGCAGTGGCACGAACGCGGTGGCTCCGTTGATAGCGCTGAAATTCGAAGCGGCCAGCCCGTTCGGGCTGTCGGCCTTGTTCGCCGCCGGTTTGGCGTTGTTCTTTCTGACGCTTCTGGTCAACTTCGGCGCGTCGGCGGTCATCGCGCGCACCCGCTCCGGCCAGCTCAGCGAGGCCTGAGTGACGACGACCTTCCCCCCACGTACTCATGCAGTGCTCGACGGGACGGCAGACCCGGACACGCCACTCGCCGCGGAGCCCCGCCGTTCCACCTCGACCCGTGGTCTGTCTGATCACATTGCGCTCGCCGGTGCGGCCGTCGCCGCGTTGAGCCTGGCGGCGCTGCTGGTCACCCGCATGATCCCGGCAGCCAACCTGGGTGGCTTCGTCGTGATCGCCTACTCGCTGTTTCTGGTGCTGTACGGGGTGCTGGTGGCGCTGGAGCACGACCGCCGCAAGGTCCGGGATCGGCTTGCCTCCGTTGCCATGCACAGCGCGGCGGTCGTCACGCTGGTCGCGCTGTCGTTCGTCGTCGTCTTCACATTCTGGCGAGGCCACCAGGCGCTGGTGCACCTGAACTTCTTCACCCATGACCTGCAGTTGACCGGCCCGCTGGACCCGCTTACCAGCGGCGGCGCGCTGCACGCCGAGGTCGGCACCCTCATCGAGATCACCATCGCGCTGCTTATCGTCGTGCCGTTAGGGCTCGCCGGCGCGGTGTATCTCAACGAGGCCACCGGCCGGCTGGTCAAATTCGTGCGCACCGTCGTCGAGGCGATGACCGCGCTGCCGGCCATCTTGGCGGGGTTGTTCATTCTTGCGTCGGTGATCCTCACCCTGGGGTTGGTCAAGTCCGGGCTGGCCGCCGCGCTGGCGGTCTGCGTGATGATGCTGCCGATCATCGTCCGGGCCTCCGACGTGGTGTTGCGGCTGGTGCCCGGCTCGCTGCGGGAGGCCTCACTTGCACTGGGCGCGCCACGGTGGCGCACCGCGTGGCACGTCGTCCTGCCGACCGCACGCTCCGGTCTGACCACCGCGGTCCTGCTCGCCACCGCACGCGGGATTGGTGAGACGTCGCCGGTGCTGATCACCGCAGGGTACGGCGCCAGCCTCAACCTCGACCCCACGAAGGGCCCGATGGTGTCGCTGCCGCTGCTCACCTTCGTCCTGTCGCACTCCCCGGAGCACACGATGGTCATCCGAGCGTTCGGCGCTGGTGCCACCCTGCTTGCCCTGGTGTTCGTGCTGTTCGCGCTGGCCAGGGTGTTCGGTGGGCGGGCGGCCGGTGAGCTGTCTCCCCGGGCGCAGCGCAGCCGAGCCCGGCAGTCCCAGGAAGATTACAACCGCTTCATCGACCGGGACCACGCCCGCCGGCTGGGGAGCAGCTATGCGACGTAGGGCACCCGGTCGTTACCGCCACGCCGCGTTGCTGGCGGCGTTGGTCATCGCAGCGGCGATGCTGGCGGGGCTGGCGCCGAGTGCCGGCGCCGCGGCCGGCTTCGTCCCGATCAGCGGTTCCGGCTCGACCTGGAGCTCCAACGCGCAGGACCAGTGGCGGCGCAACGTGGCGAGCCTCTACGGCATGACGGTCAACTTCTCGCCGAACGGTTCGACCAGCGGCCGCAATGACTTCCGGAACGGCCAGGTCGACTACGCCGTCTCGGAGATCCCGTTCGGGCTGTCCGACGGGGGCGTGCTGGACCCGAACCCGAGCCGGAAGTTCGGGTACATGCCGATCGTCGCGGGTGGTACCTCGTTCATGTACAACCTTCATATCAGCGGCAAGCGGGTGACGAACCTGCGGCTGTCCGGACTGACCCTCACCAAGATCTTTACCCAGCAGATCACTAACTGGTCCGATTCCGCGATCCAGGCGGACAACCCTGGGTTGACCCTGCCGGCCCGCAAGATTGTGCCGGTGGTCTACTCCAACGGCTCTGGTACTAGCGCGCAGTTCACCGCTTGGATGGCCAACCAGTATCCGGCGCTGTGGGACGACTACTGCCACCGCAACGGCCGCAACATCACGCCTTGCGGGTTTACCTCCTTCTACCCGCTGGGCCCCGGCATGGAGGCCAAGGCGCAGTCCCAGGGTGTGGCCGGGTTCGTCGCCCAAGACACCAGCGAGGGCGCGATCACCTTCGTCGAGTATTCCTACGCCCGCAACGCGAGCTTCCCGGTGGCCAAGATCCTCAACAAGGCGAACTACTTTGTTGAGCCCACCGCCGGCAGTGTCGCTGTCGCGCTGCTCCAGGCCAAGATCAACCCCGACCTCACCTCTGACCTGACCAAGGTCTACGTCGACACGGATCCGCGGACCTACCCGATGTCCAGCTACAGCTACATGATCCTGCCGAAGGACACCACCTCAGGGTTCACTAATGACAAGGGCGCCACGCTGTCGACGTTCGCCTCCTACTTCCTGTGCGAGGGCCAGCAGCAGGCCGACACCCTGGGTTACTCGCCACTTCCGATCAACCTGGTGCAGGCCGGCGTCGACCAGATCAATCAGATCCCCGGCTCGACGAAGAAACTCGACCGCAACAATCTGGCGAAGTGCAACAACCCGACGGTGTCGCCGGACGGGGGAAACCTGGTGGCCAAGAACGCGCCGCAGCCCAGCCCGTGCGACAAATTGGGAGCGCCGACCCAGTGCACCACCGGCACCGCCGGGGCCAAGAACGATACGCCGATCACCGCCAACAGCCCGGCTGGCAAGAGCGGCGCGGGCAACAGCGGGTCAGCCAGCAACACGACTGGCGGCGCCAACGGGGGAGCCACCAACACGACGAACGCCGGCGGCGGGACTGCCGCGGACGGGACGATCGCCGGCGGTGATACGGCAGGGGCAATCGACCCGAATACCGGCCAGGTGATCGGCCAGTCAGGGACGAGTGGCTCCGGCTCTGACGTGGTCGCTGCGCCGGTGTCGGTGGATTCCGCCGACAACCGGCGGCAGATGGTGCTGGCGATTCTCGCGTCCGTCCTGCTTCTCGCGCTGGTGCTGGGCCCCCCGCTGGTTGCGCGCACGATGCGCAGCCGGGAGGGGCCGCCCACATGAGTAGCTCTTCGCCCACCCCTGGGTCGTGAGTACTCGAGGCGAGGTCACGTTGTTACCCGAGGCTCCGGACGGTTCCTACCGGCAGCTCGGGGTCCAGCACGCCAAGCACCGCGCTGCCGTGTCGTTGCCGGATGACGGTGACCGGGCCGAGCAGCGGGCCATGCGCGGCCGGTCGCCGGTAGCCGCCAGGGCGCCGGGCCGCTGGGAGGAGTTCCAGCTGGCCGGTCAGGTACTGGGCATTGTGGCGATGCTGGCGCTGTCCTTCCTGGTTGAGCTGACCGTGTTGGGCAACTTGCGTCATGACCGGGATCAGGCGCAGCTCGCCGAGCTGTTTCGCAATGAGCTTGCCCAGGCCTCTGGTGTCCCGGTGGCGCCGGTCGGTCCGTTCGATGACGAGGGCAAGCCGGTGGCGGCTGGTGCGCCGGTGGCCCTGTTGGAGATCCCGAAGTTGGGTTTGCGGGAGGTCGTGGGGGAGGGGACGTCGTCGGGCACGACGATGTCGGGACCGGGACACCGGCGCGACACCCCGCTGCCGGGTCAGATCGGTATCAGCGTGATCGCCGGGCGGCGGGCTACCTATGGGGGACCGTTCGGGTCGATCGATCAGCTGCGCGCTGGTGACCCGATCACGGTGACCACCGGGCAGGGCAAGCAGTCCTTCACGGTGCTCGATGTGCGTCACGCCGGTGACCCGGTGCCACCGGTGCTGTCCCGCGGCCAGGGCGAGCTCACCCTGGTGACCACTGCCCTGCCGGCGAAGGCCTTGCCGTTTCTGCCGTTGGCGTTGCAGCCCACCGACGTGCTTCGGGTCGACGCGGCGCTGACCAGTGCCGCCCAACCACGGCCCGCGCAGCTTAGCTCCCAGGCCGTGCCACCCGCCGACGCGCTGATGGCCGGCGACAGATCAGCGCTGCTGGGCGCGGTCGGGTGGGCGGTGTTGCTAGTCGCCGCCGGCGTGGCCACCGTGTGGGTCCGCTTCCGCACCGGGTGGTGGCAGGCCTGGGTGATCGGCCTACCGGTGCTGGTCACGCTCGGGCTGACACTGGCTGACCAGATCGCCGCCCTGCTACCGAACCTGCTGTGACCAACCCGGAACCGAGGAGCCCTGATGCCATGATCTCCGACGCCATGACCACGATCATGCCTGCCGTTCCGCCGCAGGCCGTTGCGGTGGCCGCCGAGTTGGCCGCGTTGGAAGCACGGGCGGTCTCGGCGTGGTTCGGTGAGCGCAAGGTGCTCGATCGGGTGTCGCTGTACATGCCGGCGGGATCGGTCACCGCGTTGATCGGGCCGTCGGGCTGTGGCAAGTCGACCTTTCTGCGGATCCTCAACCGGATGCACGAGCTGATCCCCTCGGCGACACTGGCCGGTGAGGTGTTGCTGTCGGGCTCGGATATCTATGACACGAGCTGGAAGCTCACTGATGCCCGCCGCGCGATCGGGATGGTCTTCCAGAAACCGAACCCGTTTCCGGCGATGTCCATCGCCGACAACGTCACGGCCGGACTGAAGCTGACCGGCATCAAGGCCTCCCGAGACGACAAGGACCTTTTGATCGAGGAGTGCTTGTCCAAGGCCGGGCTTTGGAAAGAGGTCCGGGACCGGTTGCGTCAACCTGGTGGCGCCCTGTCGGGTGGCCAGCAGCAACGGTTGTGCATTGCCCGGTCGCTGGCGGTGCGCCCCCGGGTGCTGTTGATGGACGAACCCTGCTCCGCGCTGGACCCCACCTCGACCCGGCGGATCGAGCAGACCATCGCCGAACTCGCGCACGAGGTGACCATCGTGATCGTCACCCACAACATGCAACAGGCCCAACGGGTCTCCCAGCAAAGCGCATTCTTCCTCGCCGAGCAGAGCACACCGGGCGTGATCGTCGAGGCCGGGCCCACTGCCACCGTTTTCGGCTCGCCAAAGGATCCCCGCACCGCCGACTACGTCAACGGCCGCTTCGGCTGACGCGCAGCCAGCAGATCAGGAGACGTCCATCGTACATAAGGACGCGCAGGGCGAGTGGCGCTGGCCGGTGCATGGCCGCCGCACTCGCATGGTGGCGGTCTTGATCGGCTTGTTGCTCAGCCTCGGGGTGCCGGTCGCGGTGCTCAGCGCCCCGGCGCCCACCGTCGATGGGCATGCCGTCGGCTCCCTCGAGGATCCGGCCGGGCTCGGGGTCACCGGGACGCTTCCCGGGGACCCGTTGCCGGCCGAACCGGTGCCTACCGTGGCACCGAGCGCGGCGCCGGCGAATGTGTCGGAT
>DASYMC010000516.1:0-4677 GCA_036009255.1 Pseudonocardiaceae bacterium | reverse complement strand
GCGACACTCGTGCGGCGCTGGAGCTGTTCCACCAGCTACTGCCCGACCAACAGCGCGTACTAGGACCCGACCACCCCAACGTGCTGACCAACCGAGCCAACATCGCGTACTGGACAGGACAGAATGGCGACACCCATGCGGCGCTGGAGCTGTTCCACCAGCTACTGCCCGACCAGGAGCGCGTGCTGGGGCCCGACCACCGTCAGGTGGTGAGCACCCGTCACAGCATCGCGTACTGGACGGAGCAGGCGGGCGACGTCCCTGCGGCGCTGGAGCTGTTCACACAGTTATTACCGGATGAACGGAGAGCGCTGGGAGCCGACCACCCCGACGTGCTGGCCACCCGCCGCAACATCGCGGTCCTGACCGGACAGATGGGAGATGCCCGGGGGGCGCTGGAGCGCTTCGAGCAGTTGCTGCCCGACCAGCGGCGGGTACTGGGCCCCGACCACCCCGACGTGCTGGCCACCCGAGGCAACATCGCCTACTGGACAGGAGAGGCCGGCGATGCCGGTGGGGCGCTGGAGTCGTTCAAGCGTTTATTGCCGGACCAACAGCGGCTGCTGGGCCCCGACCACCCCAATGTGCTGACCACGCGGCATAACATCGGGCATTGGACCGGAGAAGCCGGCGACCCCCGTGGCGCGCTCGACGTGTTCGAGCAGGTATTGCCGCTGCGGCAGCGGATTCTGGGGCCGGACCATCCCGACATACTGACTACCCGCTTCAACATGGCAGCGCGGACTGCCGAGGCGGGGAACGCCCGCGCGGCCCTGAAGCTGTTCGAGCAGTTGTTGTCCGATCAGCAGCGAATCCTCGGGCGTAAGCACCCCGACGTGCTGCGCACCCAGATCTGGATTCGTTACCTTAAGCCGAACTAGTCGTCCAGCACTGTTGCCGGCTTACGGACTAGAACTTCTCATGGCCTCACCAACGGTGTCCTTGGCCCGCGTGGTTCTTTCCGCGACATTCTCCGCCGCGGAGCGACTCCTCTCAGCGATGGTCGATGCTGCTTCAGTGGCGGTTGCTTGAACGGACTCCACAGCTTCCTGCGCCGGCTCTCGTAGTGTCTCCGTCATCTGCTGGGCCGCCTTACCGAGCTGCTGCGCGAGTGGCTGCACCTGCTGGCTCACCGCATTCGTGGCCCGCCTGGCCATCTCCTGTTCTTTGCGACTAGGAGGCAGTAATGAAGACACCAGCCAGCCCGCCCCGAATACGATTAGCCCAGCAGCCAGTGGATTACCCTGAGCTCGCCGCCAAGCGGCTTGCGGCATGGAGGTGACCATGTCAGTGGCCTCTGAGGCGGCCGAAGAGACGCGTTCGGCGACATCCGAGGTAGCCGAACCGGCAATGTCAGCTGCCGAAGAGCTCACGTCCTCCGCAGTACCTATGATCTTGTCCTTAATGTTGCTCATCGAGCTCCGGGCATGAGCCATCCCTCGGTGTACAGCACGGCTCGGATTGACCTTCTCGTTCAACGCATCGACTTTGACGCTTAGATCTCGCCGGGTGTCTTCGATCTCACGGCGGATCTGCTCTGGATCACTCGTCATGACGTGTGCTCACCGTCCTCTCATGGCGGCCGGCACTTCTCTCAACGTTTCGACCGTTCGTTCCGGCTTGGGATTCACCTCGCGAAGCTGGCGCCGTCCGGTGGAATACAGCAGCATGCCAGCAATCGCCCAGATCGCAGCCACGACCAACATGGCCCAGGTCAAGTCGATCACGTGGGCCAGCGCTACCGCCACTGCAAGGGACAAGAACAGCGAGGCCATGTAACCGGCGAAACCAGCTGCCCCCAGCTTGCTGACGGCCCGCCCGGTCTTCACGGCTTCCTGCTTGACTTCGGCCTTGGCAAGCTGAAGTTCCTGGCGCACCAGGGTAGAGAGGTCCCGGGTGAGATCCTCGATGAGCTCACCGACTGAGACGTCAGCGGGGTCAGGTCTCCGCGGTGCGGGCATCCCGGACTCGACCGCACCTGGCGTGAGGCTGGTCATGGCGTCACCCGTCCATCCGGGTAGCCCACCGCTGCCTCGTCCGGTTCCTCACCCAGCACGGAGGCCCGCGGCACCATGCGTGGTGCCGGATGCATGCTTTCTGCTGCTGACGGTGGCAAAGGACCGGCCGGAGACGGGACCTCCGCAGTAGGTCGCACCGGCGGTGGCATCTCTTCGGATACCGGCTGAGGTGGCCGACTGACGGCTACGGGTGGGGGCACCGGAGCTGAGTCAGCGCTGGATGTCGTCTGCGCCGCGATACCGCTTCTGGTCAGCCGTCCTGCCGCCATGCCGGCGACTGCTGCGCCCAGAAGGAACATGCCGGGACGTCGTCGCGCCCAGTTACGTACCTCATGGAGCAGATCGTCCGGCTCCCGCTGCTCGAGCCAGGACGCGACGTTCTGCATCTGACCAGAGACCTGCCGCACCAACTCGCTGGTGATGCTGGCGTCGCCGAACTTATCCGCAATCTCCGCCATTCCGTCCAGTTGCTTCGCGATCCCGCTGAGCCCACCCGCTGCCTTTTGCTGGCTGGCGCGGGCCTGGTCCCGGACTTGGTCACGGGCCTCGTTGAGCAGGTCGCGCGCTTGGCGGCCAGCCTCTTCGGCCACTCCCCGCGCCTGCTCGGTCGTCGTCCCGACGACCTCGCCACCTGCCTGCTTAACTGACTGCCCTACCCCCATGGCCTGGTCTCGTACCTTCTCTTTAGTTGACGGCGAATCCGACTGCATAGCGGATCCAGGCCGCGGCGGCGATGAAAAGTCGCCCATTTCGTTACGCAATTCCTACCTCCCAAATCGCAGCTCACTCTCATCCCGCTACTCTTGAGTACCCACAGGCGGTCCGGATGAACCACGTTTCTCGCTGCGGACGGGCGGTTCGCGCGGTGCCGGTGTGCAACTCTGCACGAGACCCAACACGACATTCCCTGCACGGCTTGGGGACACGCGAACCGAGGACCCGCAGCCGCACCTCGCGGGTAGCAGCTGTGCGGCTAGACGTTGCAATCTGCGGGCGTCCGCCGGTCTCGCGATACGCCGGGTACCAGCCGGCGGGCCCGATCGGCTGCCGAGGATCTCGGGACCGCGGCGGCCATCAGGTCAGCGAAGCCGCGCGCTCAGCCGCTGATCTGGCGACCGAGTTCGTCGACGCACTGCTGGATCATCGCGGGACTCCCACCTGCTTGCTGGAGGCACTGCTGGTAGTTCCGGCCGACGGGTGAGTTGAACAGCGACAGCCCGAACGCAATCAACGCGATCGCGATGACGACTCCGACGATCCCAAGCACGATGCCGGCCACCGATACGCCACCGTTGGTCGCCTCACCCCGCTTGGCTCTACTCCGCCCGAGCACCCCGAAGATCAGCGCGAGAGCCCCCAAGAGGACACCGCCAATGATCGTCCAGGACAGCAATAGCGCAAGGATACCGAGCACGAGGGCGGCGACGCCGAAGCCGTTGCGGGGCCGCGTCGCGGGCCCGTATCGCTGTGTGCTCCGCTGCTGGCCGTCCGACAGATCCCCCGGCACGCTCATAGGGCTCACCTCACCTCGTTGCCCATCTGATTCCGCCATCATCGCACCGACTGACTGATGTCGCAGACCAGCCGCGATCAGTCGTACCACCACGAACCAGCCCTGCCCGGTGTGTCGCGCTGTCCTGCTCGGTGTGTCGGTTTCAGTGCACTCTCGGCAAAAGGCGGCAGCAGAAGGTCCTCCGCCGAGCAGCTCGTTGAGATGATCAGAAATATGGTCGAAAATCGGCAAAGGGGTGGCCTCGTGACATCACGCCCGTACGTCCTGCTTTCGGTGGCGATGTCCATCGACGGCTATATCGCTGACACGCGTGCTGCCCGGTTGATGCTGTCCAACGAGGAGGACTTCGATCGGGTCGATGAGGTACGGGCCGGCGTCGACGCCATTCTGGTAGGGGCGAACACGATCCGCCGTGACAATCCCCGCTTGCTTATCCGCTCCGTGGCGCGCCAGCAGGGACGGACGCGGCGCGGTGCGGCTGCACACCCGACGAAGGTGACGTTGACCAGTCGCGGTGATCTCGATGTCGTCGCACAGTTTTTCGCCGCTGGAAACAGTCAGAAGCTTGTCTATACCCGTGATCCGGTAGTGACAGCGCTTCGTGAAGCGTTGGGCGATGCCGGGACCGTGGTCGGCGCCGGAGACCCGATCGACCTAGCTGTCCTGCTCAACGATCTCGCCGACCGCAAGGTTGAGCGCCTGATGGTCGAGGGCGGCGGCACCATTCATACCCAGTTTCTCCTTGCTGGATTCGTGGACGAGATCCACCTCGTGATCGCGCCGTTCTTCGTCGGTGACGCCGCTGCCCCTCGCTTCGTGTATCCCGGGCGATTCCCCGAGAATGCCGAGCATCCGATGACACTCGCGGAGACTCGACAAATCGGTAACGTGGTCCTGCTCCGCTATCTCAGCTGTTCCGGTTAGGCGCAGGACGTAGCCGCCTAGCCAGCCGACATGGCTAGATCGTCATCCTCAACCCGACGCCGAAATCCGGGCCATCGCCGAGGAAGACCACCGTACCGGCTCCGGCCGTAGGCGGGAGCGCGGACCGCTTCAGCGAGGCGTGATCAGCTCGAGGCCGCCCAGCGAGGGCCGCAAGGCTTCGGGCACCCGCACCGAACCGTCGGGCTGCTGGTGGTTCTCCAG
>DASYMC010000515.1:0-11137 GCA_036009255.1 Pseudonocardiaceae bacterium | reverse complement strand
GCGGATCACGTCCCGACCGGGCGAGACCTTCATCGACCGCATGATCACATTGGTCGAGGGCGCGGCGCGGCAGAAGACCCCCAACGAGATCGCGCTGAACATCCTGCTGGCCTCGTTGACCATCATCTTCCTGCTCGCGGTCGTCACCCTGCAGCCGATGGCCATCTACTCCCACGCCGAGCAGAGCATCATCATCTTGATCGCCCTGCTGGTCGCACTGATTCCCACCACGATCGGCGCCCTGCTCTCGGCCATCGGTATCGCCGGCATGGATCGGCTGGTGCAGCGCAACGTGTTGGCGATGTCGGGTCGCGCGGTGGAAGCCGCCGGCGACGTCAACACCCTGCTGCTGGACAAGACCGGCACGATCACCTTGGGTAACCGGCAAGCCAGCGAGTTCGTGCCACTGCCCGGGGTGACGGCTGATCAGCTCGCCGACGCCGCGCAGCTGGCCAGCCTCACTGATGAGACCCCGGAGGGCCGCAGCGTCGTGGTGCTGGCCAAATCCGCTTACGGATTGCGGGAACGCCCCGAGGGGGAACTCACCAGCGCCACGTTCGTCCAGTTCACCGCCCGGACCCGGATGAGCGGGGTGGACCTGGCCGATGGCCACCAGGTCCGCAAGGGAGCCGCGAGCGCGGTGCGGGAGTGGATCCACGGACACGGCGGCCTGCTGGCCCCGGAGCTGACAGGGGTGGTCGACGTGATCTCCGCCTCTGGCGGTACCCCGCTGGTCGTTGCCCAACGGGTCAACGGCACCGCCCAGGCGCTGGGCGTGATCCACCTCAAGGACATCGTCAAAGACGGCATCGCCGAGCGGTTCGCGGAGCTCCGCACCATGGGCATCCGCACCGTCATGATCACCGGGGACAACCCGCTGACCGCGAAAGCGATCGCGGAGGAGGCCGGTGTGGACGACTTCCTCGCCGAAGCCACCCCCGAGGACAAGATGGCGCTGATCAAAAAGGAGCAGGAGGGCAGCAAGCTCGTCGCGATGACCGGGGATGGCACCAACGATGCCCCGGCCCTGGCCCAAGCCGACGTCGGGGTGGCGATGAACACCGGCACCTCGGCGGCCAAAGAAGCCGGCAACATGGTCGACGTCGACTCGAACCCGACCAAGCTCATCGAGATCGTGGAGATCGGCAAGCAGCTACTCATCACCCGCGGCGCGTTGACCACCTTTTCGATCACCAACGACGTCGCCAAGTATTTCGCGATCATCCCGGCCATGTTCGCCTCGGTCTATCCCGGACTGGGCAAGTTGAACATCATGGGCCTGCACAGTCCGACCTCAGCGATCACCTCGGCGATCATCTTCAACGCCTTGATCATCGTAGCGCTGATCCCGCTGGCCCTGCGGGGCGTCCGATACCGCCCCGCCTCGGCTTCGACGCTGCTGCGCCGCAACCTGTTGATCTACGGAGTGGGCGGGTTCATCGTGCCCTTCATCGGGCTCAAGCTGATCGACCTGATCGTCGCGACCATTCCCGGAATCGGGTGACACCCATGGTTATCTCTTCCCGCCTGCCCGTCCCGGTCCGGCAACACCTCGCCGCGCTGCGGGCGCTGCTGGTGCTGACCGTGGTCGTCGGCATCGCCTACCCTCTGGTCATCACCGGCATCGCCCAAGCCGTCATGCCAAGACAGGCCAACGGCTCCCTCGTACAACACGGCGGCAGCCCGGTGGGCTCCAGCCTGCTCGGCCAACCGTTCGCTGACGCCAAGGGCGATCCCCTACCCCAATGGTTCCAACCCCGCCCCTCCGCCGCCGTCGATCCCTCCAAGAGCAACGACCCCGGCTACAACCCGCTGTTCTCCGCCGCCTCCAACCTAGGACCCACCAATCCCGACCTGATCAAGAAGATCAACGACCGGCGCGCCGCCATCGCCGCCTTCGACGGCGTCGCGCCGCGCGACGTTCCGCCGGATGCGGTCACCGCCAGCGCCTCGGGCCTGGACCCCGACATCTCACCGGCCTACGCCTACCAGCAGACCAACCGGATCGCCACAGCTCGCGGCCTGGCCCCGGCAGCCGTCCGCGCCCTCGTCACCGACCACATCCAGAACCGGGTCCTGGGGATCCTGGGCGAACCCCGGGTGAATGTGGTCGAACTCAACCTGGGGCTGGATGTACTCGGCGGTGCCCGGTGACCTCGCTCGCAGCGACCTCGGCACGCGGCGATCCCCCCACCGACATTGAGGTGGCCTGATGGCTCGGGTGCTCATCGTCGACGACGAACCTCAGCTCCTACGGGCGCTGAGCATCGACCTGCGCGGTCGGCACTATGAGGTGGATATCGCCACCACCGGATCCACCGCGCTAGCGGTCGCGGCCCGCCAGCAGCCCGATCTGGTGATCCTCGATTTGGGGCTTCCCGACTTCGGGGGCACCGAGGTCATCTGTGGGCTTCGCGGCTGGACCAACGTGCCGATCATCGTGCTGTCCGGCCGCACGGGCTCCGCGGACAAGATCGATGCGCTGGACCGTGGGGCCGATGATTACGTCACCAAGCCCTTCTCCATGGAAGAACTACACGCGCGGATCCGGGCTGCCCTACGCCGTCACGACAACCCGGAGCCGGCGGCGACCTACCACATTGGGGACTGGGTGGTGGATCTCATAGCGCACACCGTCTCCCGTCCCGAGGTGACCGGCGCAGCACCGGCCACGGGTGACACCACCACCCGAAAAGACACCGTGCACCTCACCCGCACCGAGTGGAACCTGCTGGAGGTACTGCTGCGCAACGCCGGAAAGCTTGTCGACTCCCGGCAACTGTTGACCCAGGTGTGGGGACCGGGCTACCAGCGCGAAACCAACTACCTGCGGTTCTACATGTCACGATTACGCGGCAAGCTCGAACCGGAGCCCTCGCGCCCACGCCACCTGGTCACCGAACCGGGCTACGGCTACCGGTACCGGCCGTGACGACGTGCAGTCGATGACCGCGAGCCGATCGGCCGACCCTGAGCTGGACTTCATCACGTTCAGCTGCGGCCTACTCGGGCTCGCCCTTCACCGACGGCCGGACAAGGCTAGATAGGGCTGGAGGCAGGCGAGATGACGGATCGGCGGGGACAGCTGCGGGTTTACCTGGGCGCCGCACCCGGAGTGGGCAAGACCTACGCCATGCTCGGTGAAGGCCGCCGGCGGGCCGAGCGAGGCACCGACCTGGTCGTGGGCTTCGTCGAGTGCCATGGCCGACGACGCACCGAGGAGCAGCTAGCCGGGCTGGAGATCATGCCACGGGTAAGTCGGGAATACCGGGATATCGAGTTCACCGAAATGGATCTCGATGCGGTGCTGGCGCGCCGGCCGCAAGTCGCGCTGGTCGACGAACTGGCCCACACCAACATCCCCGGCGGCCGACACACCAAACGGTGGCAGGACATCGAGGAACTGCTCGAGGCCGGCATCACCGTCATCACCACCGTCAACATCCAGCACCTGGAATCACTCAACGACGTGGTGGCTCGAATCACCGGCATGGCCCAACGGGAGACCGTGCCCGACGCCGTGGTCCGCGCCGCCGACCAGATCGAGCTGGTCGACATGAGTCCCGAGGCGCTGCGCAGGCGGATGGCCCACGGCAACATCTACCCCCCGGATCGGGTGGACGCCGCCCTGGCCAACTACTTCCGCGCCGGCAACCTCAACGCCCTGCGCGAGCTTGCCCTGCTCTGGCTGGCCGACCGGGTCGAGGAGGGGCTGCAGCGCTACCGCAACCAGCACCAGATCTCCGAAACCTGGGAGACGAGAGAACGCATCGTGGTAGCCCTGACCGGCGGCCCGGAAGGCACCACCCTGATCCGGCGAGCGGCGCGGATCGCCGCCCGTACCGGCGCCGGAGACCTCCTCGCCGTGCACGTCACACCCAGCGACGGGCTGACCGGCTCCTCGCAGACCGCTCTCGCCGAGCAGAAACAGCTGGTGGAATTCCTCGGCGGCTCGTATCACACCGTCATCGGCGACGACATCCCCACCGCTCTGCTGGATTTCGCGCGGGCCGAGAACGCCACCCAGCTCGTCCTCGGAGTCAGCCGGCGCAACCGTCTTACTCAGCTGCTCACCGGAGCGGGGATCGGCGCCACCGTGACGCGCCTGTCCGGCGACATCGACGTACATCTGGTCACCCACGAGCGGGCGGCACACGGACGCCGGCTGCCGGCGCTGCGCGGTGCGCTGTCCCTACGCCGCCGCCTCGCCGGCGGGATCACCGCACTGGTGCTGCTCCCGCTGCTCACCGTCGGACTCGCCCAACTTCGGACCAGCCTCAGCCTGCCCAGCCAGATCCTCTGCTACCTGATCGCGGTAGTCACGATCGCCCTGATCGGCGGCCTGTACCCGGCGCTGGCGGCTGGGCTAGCCGCGTCCCTACTGATCAACTACTACTTCACCCCACCGATGTACAGCTTCACGATCGCCGAGCACGACAACATCGTGGCCCTGGTCGTCTTCCTCATCGTGGCCGCCGCCGTCAGCTCTGTGGTCGACCTGGCAGCCCGCCGCACCCGCCAAGCCGCCCGCGCCACCGCCGAGGCGGAAACCCTGTTGGCGCTGGCCGGCAGCGTGTTAGGTGGCGACAACGCGCTACCCGCCCTGCTCGACAAGCTGCGGGAAACCTTCGGCATGGACTCCGCCGCCCTGCTGCACCGCGACGTGGACACCCCCCTGCCCGGCGAAGCGGACGCGTGGAGTGTCGTCGCCTGCTCCGGGCTCGACCCATGCGCCTCCCCCGACGCCGCGGACGTCACCGTCCCGGCTGGCGAGACAGCGATGCTGGCACTACGCGGGCGGGCCCTCCCAGCCGCTGACCAGCGGGTGCTGGCCGCCTTCGCTGCCCGCGCGGCCACCGCCCTGGAACAGCGGCGACTCAGCGAAGAAGCCGCCCAGGCTGCACCGCTCGCCGAGGTCGACCGGTTCCGCACGGCGCTGCTAGCCGCGGTCAGCCACGATCTGCGCACTCCGCTTGCCTCAGCCAAGGCCGCCCTGGGAAGCCTGCGCGACCCGACCATCAAGTGGTCGCCCGAAGACCAGGTTGAACTACTCGCTACCGCGGACGAATCCCTCGACCGGCTCATCACGCTGGTCACCAACCTGCTGGACACCAGCCGGCTCCAGACTGGGGCGATGACCGTGCTTCGCCGCCCGCTAGCCCTCGACGAGGTCATTCCCCTCGCCTTGGATGAGCTCGGCGCCCACACCCCCGTCATCCAGCTCGACGTGCCCAGCGATCTACCCGAGGTGATCGCCGATCCCGGTCTCCTGCAACGGGTAATTGCCAACCTGACCGACAACGCGCTGCAGCACACACCGCCGGCCACACCGATCCTGATCACCGCCAGCGCGCTCGGCGACCGGGTCGAGCTCCGCGTCATCGACCGCGGACCCGGCGTCCCGCCCGAAGCCCACGACACCATCTTCGTCCCATTCCAGCGGCTCGGGGACCGCGACAACACGACCGGCGTCGGCCTCGGACTCGCACTGTCCCGCGGGCTGGCCGAAGCCATGCAAGGCAGCCTCGCCCCTGAGGAAACCCCCGGCGGGGGTCTCACCATGGTTCTCACCCTGCCCGCCCACAGCCGAGCCGGGTCGGCACCGAGATAGATCTGCGGATCACAGGTCATCCCCTGAACGCCCTTGTACTGACGGTGCGAATCGCCGCCTGCAATTCGACATGCGAGACCTACGCGGGTCGCCGAGCCGGCTGCCACCCTCGAGGCGAGGTCACCGCTCACACCGAGGAGTGTGGTCCTTTCGGTTGCACGGGCGTCTGCGGCTCCGGAGGTGTTGCGCATGGGGAGCCCTACACCGGCGCCACCCGCGTCAGCCGACCAATTACCCACTCAGGGCATCGCCACCACAACACCACAGAGGCGCAGGCTAAAACGCTCCACTCGTATCGCCCTGATTGTGATCCTCATCGTGGCGGTGATCGCCGGACTTGGTTTCGCTGTTAGCTACTTCCTCAACGCCCGCAACTACGTCAGCACCGACAACGCTCAGGTCGACGGTGACAAGATCGAGATCAACGCCCCCGCCAGCGGCACCATCGACGACTGGGGCGCCACGCTCGACACCGCGCTGAAGCAGGACGAGATCGTCGGCCATGTCAAGCTCCAGCAAGCGTTCGCCCAACCTCGCTTGAAAATCCGCGCACCAGCCAACGGCACCGTGGCAATGGACAACGTTGTGGTGGGTACGTATGTCACCGGCGGCAGCCAACTCGCCATCGCCTATGACCTGGCCAAAATCTACGTCACCGCCCGCGTCGACGAAACTGACATCGACGAGGTCCATCTCGGCCAGCTAGTCGACATCTCCGTCGACGCCTATCCCCATGCCCGGATCACCGGCCGCGTCCAGAAGATCCAACCCGGCGCCGCGGCGGTGTTCTCGCTGTTCCCCCAGTCCAACACCCAGGGCAACTTCCAGAAGGTCACTCAGGTCATTCCGGTCAGAATCAGCTTCGAGGACATTACCACCCTTAACAACCTCGACCTTGTCCCGGGCATGAACGTGTCCGTTCGAATCCATAAACACTGATCTTCATGGCGAATACTGTCACACCACAGCAGACGATTACCGGCAATGGTACCCAGGCCGCGCACGGCCCTGGCTCAGCCTCCGCGAGCCCTGCTCCCATCCAGGGATGGCTGGTGCCGCTGGTGGTGCTCATTGTCGGAAGCTTCATGTCGGTCCTGGACACCAGCATCGTCAACGTCGCCATCTCCCGCATCCAAAACGAGTTCGGTGCGACCACCGATGAGGTCCAGTGGGTGGCCAACGGCTACACGCTCACCCTGGGCGTGGTGGTGCCGCTGAGCGCCTGGCTGAGCGTCCGCTTCGGGCTCAGCCGCCTTTACATCATCTCGCTGCTCGGCTTCGGAGCCGGCTCAGCCCTGTGCGGCCTGGCAGGGAGCTTGAACACCCTAGTGGCTTTCCGGATCGTGCAGGCCATCGGCGGGGGAATACTGCCGGTAATCACATTGTCGATCCTTTACCGGATCGTTCCGCGGGATAAGATCGGCACCGCGATGGGCCTTTACGGTCTAGGGGTCGTCTTCGCCCCGGGGATCGGCCCGAGCCTGGGCGGCTACCTTGTCCAGTACGTCAGCTGGCGGCTGATTTTCTACATCAATGTGCCCATCGCAATCTTGGGTGCCATTGCCGCGGTGATGGTGCTCCCCCACTTCTCGGGGGGGCGTGCTGGCCGCTTCGATGTGCTCGGCTTTCTCACCGTGGCGACCGGGTTGTTCACCCTGCTGCTGGCGCTGTCGGAGGGACAGAGGTGGGGATGGAGCTCGTACCCGATCTTGGCGCTGTTCACCGTGAGCGTGCTGAGCCTGGTCCTGTTCGTGGTGATCGAACTGGAGGTGGCCGAGCCGCTGCTGGACGTACGGGTGTTCCGCTACTGGCCGTTCACCAACTCGTTACTGTTGATCTCGGTGCTGTCGGTCGGATTGTTCGCGGTGTTGTTCTACATACCGTTACTGCTACAGCAAGGCTTGATGCTGGAACCGTTTCCGGCGGGCCTGACGCTGCTGCCACAGGCGCTGGTGATGGCGGTGCTCATGCCGATCTCCGGACGGCTGTACGATCGCATCGGTCCCCGGTGGCCGGCCGTCATCGGGTTGCTGATCGTGACCTTGGGTACTTACCAGCTGCACCAGATCACCCTGGACACCTCGCGCGCAGAGATCATGTGGTTGCTTGGTTTTCGTGCAGTGGGACTGGGCCTGGCCATGATGCCGATCTTCACCGCTGGCATCGCTAGCGTTCCGCTAGCCCAGGTCAGCCAGGCCAGCGCGTTCAATAACGTGGTACGGCAGACGTCGTCGGCGCTGGGCGTGGCCGCGTTCACCGCGCTGCTGACCCGCCAGCAGGCTCAGCAGCTCACCGACCGGGCCGCCTTGCTGCCTGCGAACACCCCCATCCCACACCTCGGCCCGCCGGGGATCCCCGACTGGCTAAGTGCGTGGGCTCTCTACCAGAGGACCCAGCTGCAGACCTTTGCCCATGCTGTGGATTGGTTGTTCATCATCGTCGCAATCCTTACTGCCGCCGGAGTGGTCCTTGCGATATTTCTACGCTCAGGACGCGCACCGACTCCCGACCAAAGCCCTGACACCGCAGCGCTCGCCGGATAGGAGCGATCGCGCCGACAAGAGCGGTCACTGGCAATCGCGTGAAGCTACTCGCGGATTCGGGTTAGATCATGGAGGCCCGACGCGGAAGCGGCGGCCGGACGCCTATGCCATAGATGACGTCGGTGCGTACAGTTGTGATCTGGTTCGTGCGCAACCGATCGAGAACCCGGTGCCGAACCCGGGAGCGGGCTTCGACGGACAGCGCGTCCACCGTGACTCGGTACCCGGAACCACACACGATGTGCCAGAAATCCGTAGGCGAGGTCAGCCTCTGCTGTACGGAAACGCTGTCCGCCTGTGGGTCAGAAACTCCACCGCGGGTCAGGAGCTCGCACAGCCGATGCGGGGTAATGATTTCGTCCCAAAGATTGATATTCTGGTAGAGTTTCGGGTCCTCAGCTTTAACCGCGTCCCAGAATTCTCGGTTGGCAGGCTCGAACAACTCGGGCCCCCAGCTGGTCACCGCCAGCATCCCGCCAGGAGCAACCATTCGCCACATCTCCTCGGTGAATGTCCGCATATCTTCTGCGAAGAAGACCCCGAACACACATATGACGGCATCGAATAGCCGATCGGGCAAGCCAATGCAGGTGGCATCTGCCTGTCGGAACTCCACGTTCCTCAGGCCGGCAGCTGTGGCCTTCGCCGCAGCTAACTCCAGCATTGGCGCCGCTGCATCCACCGCGAGCACCCGACCCAACGGCCCTACCGCGTGGGCCGCGGCCAGCGCGGATTCTCCGCTGCCACAGCACAGGTCGAGTACCTGCTGGCCAGATCGAAGCCCGAGTCGCTCCACGGTCTTATTCCCGAAACGTCGCCAGAACCCCAACGCCGGATCATCGTAATGATCAGCCGCCGCTTCGAACGCTTGCGCCGCCCACTGTGCGGCCTCGCTGTAGCGGGACCTCTCCACGGACAAGAGCCGGCGCCGTCCACAGGTGGCGTCATGCTGCCGTTGGCGTACCTGCTTTCCGGTGCGCGCTCGCATTTTGGTGCCTCGTGAGGTCAAAGCCACCGTTCCCTGTTCCTCAACACCGGATGCATCGGCTATCCTCCGCAAGGTCTGAGATGCCATTCATTAGTGATAACTTGTCGAGATAATCGGTACATAGCTGGTGCTTCAACGTCGGATCAACACGTGGAAATCCGCGGCCGAGTACGGCTTGCGTCGTTGCCTCAAGCGTGCGGATTGTGTCCGGGTGGACAGCGGTGGGTCATCGAGCAGCCGTGAAGCGAGCTTAGCGACGTGTTCTGCGCAGCCCCAGGACAGGCTGACTCCGGCGCCACCGTGGCCATAGTTGTGGATGATTCCGGTGCCGGGCTCGTGCTCGACGCGCACACTTTGCCCGCGGAACGGGCGCAACCCCACGCGAAGAGGGTCGGCGTGGTCGAGCTGGGCGGCCGCCAGCATCGGTAAGAAATCCACGTTGCGCCGGAGCAGGTCGCGAATGGGTGCGTAGTCCAGACCCACGTTGATGTCCCACTCGCCAGGCTCTACCAGACCCCCGAGCACCAGTTGATTCTCGCCTCGGGGAACGATGAAGATCATGTCTTGGTGGTCGGTCGACGGGTTGTTGGCGACACAGTGCGCAGCCGTGATCCGGGGCATGACTTCTCCGGTGTTCTCGACCCGGATCACCGCTCCCCGATGGGGAGACAGATCCTTGTCACCGGCGAGTTCATGGGCACCCAGGCCCGTACAGTTGACGATGAGATCGGCAGCGAACGTCCGTCGCAGGTGCTGCTCTTGGCTGCGTAGGTCACCGGAGATATGCCTGCGAAGCAGTGAGCACCCAGTCACGGCGGCCTGCCGGTGCAGCCAGCTCAGGTAGCGGTCGGTGTCCACCATGGGCGCCAAGAAGGTGTAGGCATCCACCATTCCGGAATCGGGATTCACTCCATTGTCTTCAATCAAATCGGCACGGTGGACGAAACCGAGTACGTGATCTGCCAGCTCCTTCATCTTGGTCAGCTCGACTGGGTTGTCTTCTACCGGTTCACGGAAGTAGAAGTACGCTGGGCGGAGGAACACTCCGGTGCGGTCAGGCACCGTGGCCAGTTGGCGGAACCGCTGGTAAGAGGTCAGACTCCAGGCTTTGGAGGGCGCCAAGAGCACCTCGTCGTGGTGGCGTCCGCACACCGCGGGGGGCCACTCCCATAAAGCCCCGGCGACGTTCGAGGTAATTCCCGGGGATAACTGGTCAGCCACGATCGTGACCCGGAACCCTCGACGAGCTAAACACAGAGCTGTCGTGAGCCCGCTGACGCCAGCTCCCACAACCAGTGCACTCCGGTGCATCCGATTAATATTTCTCGTTCGCATCGATAACTCTTCTCGTGGAGGTCCCGTCACCGCCGGCTGAGACTGGTTAGGGAGGATTGGAAAGATGGATCAAGGGAACGCGACGCCCTGGCCCGTCCGGTATCGATCGCAAGGGGATACCGGGGAATCTGTTTACCGGGGTGTCACTTGGCGCCGCAGTGCTCGCTGTAGACTCAATAGGCTATAGGCAGGAAGGGAGTCACGCGCAGGGTTATCGTTGCATACTCTGTGTGCTTATTGATGCCGTCCGAGGCTGGTTCCAATGCCCGACATGCCAGGCGGCAGTGGTAGCTGCGCAAGACGGTGGGGAGCACCCAGCGGCCCCAGGTTCGCGCAGGTGAGACGCAGCATCACGCTGCCGTTGGTATGCCTGCTTGCTGGCGCACGCTCGCAACTTGGTGCCTCGCGAGATCATCTCTAGCCCCTTTATTCGTTTTCTTGATGTTTGGCCCGTCGGCTACCCTCTGAAACGCTCTTCAGTTTTATTGATAACTTGTCGAAATGATCAGGACATAGCTGATCGTTCAACGTGGGATCAACACATGGAATCCGCCGCTGAGAACGCCGCCGATGGTGGCAACGTTGACAAGGGGCCTGGTCGGCGTGCCCTTATCGGGCTGATCGACGACGAGCCCGATCTCCTGGCGATGTCGCGGGCGT
>DASYMC010000514.1:0-8967 GCA_036009255.1 Pseudonocardiaceae bacterium | reverse complement strand
GAGCTGACCTCAGGGATGCCGATCTGAGAGTGGCCGATCTCATCGGGGCTGACTTCCGGGGTGCCGATCTCAGAAGTGCCGACCTCAGCGACAGTATTTTTCTCACCCGATCGCAACTCGGCGGGGCAGGCGGCGATGCCGGCACAAAGTTGCCGCCCTGGCTTACTCGCCCAACGCATTGGTCCCCAGCGCATTGGTCCCCAACGCGTTCGTCACAGTCGCCGAACGCGGCAGCACCGACCTCGGCGCGGAACCCCGGGTCGACAGCGGACCCGGCTCGGCACTCACCGCCGGCGGGCAAGCAGCGATCGCACCTTCACCCACGCCGGGACAGGTAGGCGAATATCCTTGCCGACCTCTGCACATGAGTGAATGATTGACTCCATACAGATACTTGTTTGTGGCATGCAGTGAAGGTGGCCTCAATGGCTGGTTCCCTACCGGTAGCCGATGACCTCAGGGTCGCTAACCGCATCGGCACGGGGCTGGGTCGGCTGATCCGCCTCGTCAAACGAACCGCGGTCGTACCCGGGGACGATCTCGATCGTCCGTCACTCACGCTGTTGCACACGCTGGACTGCGCCGGGCTCTCGCGGGTCACTGCACTGGCCGCGGCGGTGCATTCTGACCCGTCCACGGTGAGCAGGCAGGCCGCCCATCTCGTCGGTCTGGGGCTAGTGGAGCGGCGGGCTGATCCTGGTGACGGCCGTGCGTCGTTGCTCGCCATCACCGATGCGGGAACCGATCTGTTAGAGCGCGCCCGGCAACGCCGTGACGAGCGGATCGCGGCGATCATCGACTCGTGGCCGCCCGCAGAGCGCGCGCAATTCGCCGACCTGATCGACCGCTTCACGGCCGCTTACGAGGAGAACTGGTGCACCGGCCGGCCGGGCGCATCTCGGAACTGACCTACCAGCTGGGACGCGTCATCGACGGGCGGTGGGATCTCCCTAGCACCACTGACGTGGCGCCGGCTTGGACAACGCGTCCTTCCTCGGGAACGAGCACGGTGCCGGTGTGCCGGATTGCGAGCGGGATGTCGTGGGTGATCACGATCAATGCCAGGTCGCGTCGACTATGGAGTTCGCCGAGCATGTTCATGACGTCCTCGGTGGTCGAGGCGTCCAGCGACGAGGTGATCTCGTCACAGATGAGGACGTCCGGGTCGGCCGCGAGGGCGCGCGCGATAGCTACGCGCTGACGTTGGCCGCCGGAGAGCTCGTGGGGATAGCGCTCGCTGAACTCCTCGGCGAGCCCCACGGTGTCGAGCAGGCCGGTGATCTGGGTGGGGAGCTCGCGCGCCGAGACCTTCCGGTACAGGCGTAGCGGCCGGCTCGGTGTCGCGCCCACGGTGCGGCTGGGATTCAACGTGGCAATCGAACCGTCTTGGGTGTAACAGGTTCGGGCTGACCCTCATCTGCTGGCCGATATGGCCTATGCCGTGCGAGGGCCGTTCCATGTGCTCTACCCAGCGTATTTCGCGGAGAATCTCACGGAATTCAAGGATGCCTTGGTCGGGGCGGGCGTTGATGGCCAGGTTTATTTCGGGAAGAAGGCCAATAAGGCCGCGTGCTGGTTGTCTATCTGTGCCATCGCTAGCGCTGGGGTCGATGTGGGCAGCGCGCCTGAGTTGGTGCACGCCATCGGCCGTGGTGTTCGAGGCGAGGATGTGGTGGTCACCGGCGCGGCCAAAAGTGAAGAGCTCTCTGGCTCGCAGCCCGTCATCGGTGCCTGATTGCGGTCGACGCTCTGGATGAGCTGGAGCGGGTGATCGCGGCGGCGCGCTTGAACATGGCGGTTCGCATCCTGTTGCGGGTTCTGCCGGACATCAATCCGCACAGCCGTTTCGGGTTGCGCGTCACGGAGCTCGACCGCGCGCTGGAGCGGTGCGTCGCCGAGCGAGGATGTGTGATCATGGAAGGATTCTCGTTCCACTTGAACGGGTACGAAGTAGCGCCACTTTCCTTGCATTTCTTGCGATCCTGCGCCGTGACGAGCAGCTCGCACCGTTGCTCTCCATTCAGGGCTGGAAAGCTGATGCCGTGACCGTCCGCGACATTCTCCGGCTTGGTATTCCGATCAGCTTGACCTATGGCTCGGAGGCGGGGATCACGTCTGTCGCCACACTGATAATGGGCAGCTTCGGTCCGATTGCGCTGGCGGCGCACAACGTGGTGAACCAACTTGCGTACATCGTTTATCAAATCAATATCGGTCTTTCCCACGGCTCGTCGATCCTGGTGAGCAGGGCCCTCGGACAAGGGAATCGGACGGAAGCCGGTCAGATAGCGCGGACAGCCCTCACCCTGGGAGTCGTGGCGATGTCTTTAGTAGGGTTGGTGTACCTGACCGTGCCAACGTGGGTGCTGCGGCTCTTCCTGGACCTGCATGCCGATCCTACAGTCGAGTCCTTGGCGAAGACTCTCCTGTTCTTTGGAGTGGCTCAGCAGTTCTTGAAGGGGACACAAAATATCAGTGTGGGATTGCTGCGGGGCCTCGGTAATACAAAGAGCGGATTCCGTATCACCCTGATTGGCTACTGGGTGGTCGGTACCCCAGCAACGTTGCTCTTCGGCTACGTGCTGGGTCTCCACGGACCTGGAGGGTGGATAGGCCTGTGCACAGGCTTCGGGGCGACGGCGATACTGTTGCTTCGGCGCTTCCGGAAAGACCTGAGTCTGGGTGAATCGGCGTCGGCACCAGGGAATCCGAACTGCCGCTGAGTCTGATCCGCGAGTAGTGGGTACCGTTGCGGAGCCGAAAGGTCACGATGCGGAATCCTGTTCCGGCTCGCTGCCGGCTGCCTCCGCGTCGCGGGCCCGTTGCCAGGAAATGCGAATCTCTTGCTCTGCTTCGGTTCGGTTCGCCCAGGTCGCGCCCTCGACACTCTTGCCGGGCTCCAGCGCCTTATACACCTCGAAGAAGTGCTGGATCTCCAGTTTGTAAAACTCATCGAGGTCCTGGATGTCCTGGAGGTGTTCCATCCGAGGATCGGCGCTCGGCACGCACAGCACCTTGTCGTCGCCACCCTTCTCGTCCCGCATGCGGAACATGCCGACCGTCCGGCAGCGGATCAGGCACCCCGGGAAGGTGGGCTCCTGGACCAGTACCAGCGCGTCGAGCGGATCACCGTCCTCGCCGAGACTGTCATCGACGAAACCGTAGTCAGCCGGGTACTGGGTGGCGGTGAACAGTGTGCGATCCAGCCGGATGCGGCCGGACCTGTGATCCATCTCGTACTTGTTGCGCTGACCCCTGGGTATCTCGATAGTGACGTCGAACTCCACTGCGCACCCGCTCCTCAACCGCCATCGTTGGCTTGCTGACACTCCACTGTGCTGACACTCCACCGGCAGCATCCCAAGGCTTAGCCACCCGATCCCGGTCGGCAGTCCTGGAGTCCTCTAGTTTGCTCTCCGGGGCGCAGCGGTGAGGAGAGACGCTCGGTGTTGGGATTCGGTGGGCGGATCGGTGCCGTGCTGCGCCTGCCCGCCCGGCGCGGTAAGCGGGTCGCAGTAATCGTCGCTGTCCTGCTGCTGGCGGCAGTCGCGGGGATCGGCGTCGGGCTGGGGGTCACTGTGCTGACCAACCGGCTCGCGGCCGCCCAGGAGGCGACGGACATCGTGCCGCCGCCTGCGCCCGTGGCGCTGCACCCAGGGCTGCGTCCAGCCGCTGTCGATGGTCCGATCCCGACGCCCGCCGGGGTGAGTGCGGTACTCGACCCTCTCGTGGCGGCCGGCGGCCTCGGTGCGCTGTCCGGCCAGGTGGTCGATCCCGCCTCCGGTGCAGTGCTCTGGCAACGGAATCCGAGCGCTGCGTTAGTACCCGGATCGACTGCCAAGCTGCTCACCGCCTCGGCCGCGCTGCTGGCGCTGGACCATCAGGCACGGTTGCACACCACCGTCCTGGCAGGGACCGATCCGGGAACTGTCGTGTTACGCGGTGGGGGCGATCCGACACTGTCCGCGGCCGGCCAGAGCACGGCGACCGGCTACCCAGATGCTGCCCGGCTGGATGACTTGGTGAGCCAGGTCCGTGCGGCCGCCCGCGGCCCGATCAGCCGAGTCCTGGTGGACGTGAGCCGTTACACCGGTGACGCGCTGGCGCCCGGCTGGCTTGCAGCCGACGTCGCCGGTGGATACATCGCGCCGATCGAGCCGGTGATGCTCGATGGGGGCCGCGCGGATCCCGCTCAGGAGGTGTCACCGCGAGCCGCCAAACCAGCGACCGCGGCAGCGGCGGAGCTGGCCCGGCGGCTGGGTGCCGACCCAGACACGGTGGCCGTGGGCAGCGCCGCGCCCGGCGCCGCGGTCCTCGGCGACGTGTCCTCCCCGACGGTGCAGGACCTGGTCGCCACCGCCCTGCGGCGATCCGACAACGTGCTCGCCGAGACACTGGCCCGGGAGGTGGCGCGCCAGACCGGTGCGCAAACGTCGTTCTCCGGGGCATCGCAGGCAGTCCTCGACGTGCTGCGCCGACACGGTTTCGACGTCAGCGGAGCCACGTTGGTCGATGGCAGCGGGCTGTCGACCAGCGACTCCGTCCCGTCGACCCTGCTCACCGGACTACTGGGCGCAGCCGCCGCCCCCATCGACTCCATGGTGGAGGTCAACACGGTCAAGCCCCCCGCCGGCCCAGCCCGGCAGCGGCCGACCGTCGCCCTGCGGCCACTGCTGGTGGGCCTGCCGGTAGCCGGCGGCAGCGGAACGCTGGCCGACCGCTATCGCGGCCCGGCAGGCGGCACCGGCCGAGGTTGGGTGCGAGCCAAGACCGGCACTCTGACCGGCGTCAACAGCCTCGCCGGCACCGTGCTGGATGCCGAAGGAAGAGTGCTGGTCTTCGCGTTGCTGTCCAATGGGCCCAATCCTGTCTCGGTTCGACCACGGTTGGACACGCTGGCTGCGGCACTAAGGTCATGCGGCTGTCATTAGTCCGCGTTACCGTCGTGGGTATGGGACAACCCGCGCTCGACGCACCACAGGCACCCAGGACGGCTCTATCTGGCGCCACGATCGACTGGGCGGTCGCTGCAGTGACAGCGCAACGTCTGCTGCCGGCCGGTCCTGCGGTACCCCCCGAGCAGGCCGCGGCGACGGTGCGCCAGTTACGGGAAATGTCAATTACCGCTGAGACCCATGTGCGGGAGCTGACCGGGTTGGACGACGGCAAGCCGCCGCTGGCCGCCGAGGTGGTGGACCGGCCCGGATGGGTCGATGCGGCGACCGAAGGTCTGTGCCGCCTGCTAGCTGACTACCGGATCCCGGAGGGCCGGGCCCGCCGGATGCTGGCCACCACCGCCGGTATGCAGGTGGGAGTCGCGCTGGCGTTCCTGGCATCCCGGGTGCTCGGGCAGTACGACCCGTTCGGCGGCCCATCCGAAGATCCTGGGCGGTTGCTACTGGTAGCCCCCAACGTGGTCACCGTAGGCAAGAGCCTGGACGTCCCGGCCGATGAGTTCCAGATGTGGGTATGCCTGCATGAGGCGACTCACCGGCTCCAGTTCAACGCAGTGCCGTGGATCCGCGAACATTTCTCCACCCAGGTGAGGTCTTTCGTGGCCGCCACCGAGGACCCGGACACCGTGGCCACGATGATCGGCCGGCTGCCCGCGGCGCTGCGTGGAGCCCGGAAAGGTGAGGCGTCAGACGCGCTGGGCATGTTGACCCTGCTGCAGAACCCTGAGCAGCGGGCGACTTTGGACCGGCTCATTGCGTTGGCCACGCTGCTGGAGGGGCACGCCGACCATGTCATGGACGCGGTCGGGCCCTCGGTGGTGCCCTCGGTACGGCTGATCCGCCAGCGGTTCACCGCCCGCAGGCAGGGCGGGGGGCTGGCTGAGCGAGTGCTGCGGGCAGTGCTGGGGATCGATGCGAAGCTGCGCCAGTACGCCGAGGGAGCCGCGTTCACCCGGCATGTGGTGGATGCTGTCGGCATGGACGGGTTCAATGCAGTGTGGACATCCCCGGAAACGCTGCCCACCCGCTCCGAGATCGCAGATCCGGCGGCGTGGCTGTATCGCATGGCCCCCTGATCCCCCCGCGCAGCGCCCAATCACCCAGCGACCGATCACACCGCGCCCAAACACACAGCGACCAGTCACACCGTGCGCTCAGCCAGGTGCGCGTTGCGGTTCGCCGGTTCCTGGTCGCCCACGGGGTCGCGGACAAGACGGGCGCCGTGGCGGTGGCGTGTTCCGGCGGTACGGACTCGCTCGCACTGGCCGCCGCGACCGTGCACTGCGCCCGGCGGCTCGGGGTGACGGTGCACGGTCTGGTCGTCGATCACCAGTTGCAGCCGGGCTCGGCGGGGGTGGCGGGCACCGCAGCCCAGGCGCTGCAGGACCTGGGCTGCCCGCAAGTGCGGGTCTTGCCGGTCACCGTGGATGGTCCGGGTGGGCTGGAGGCGGCCGCCCGCCGGGCTCGGTACGGGGCGCTGCGGGCCGCTGCACCGCCCGGGGCGCTGGTGTTACTCGGCCACACCCTGGACGATCAAGCTGAGACGGTGCTGCTCGGGCTGGGCCGGGGTTCAGGACCCCGATCAGTGGCGGGAATGCGCGAACTTGACCCGCCCTGGGGCCGGCCACTACTCGGGATACCCCGAGCTGTCACCGCCGCAGCGTGTGAAGCGCTGGAGTTGGTTCCGTGGGCTGACCCGCACAACGCCGACCCCCGGTTCCGGCGGGTCCGGTTACGTACCGAGGTACTGCCCCTGCTGGAGAACGTGCTGGCCGGTGGGGTGGCCCAGGCCCTGGCTCGCACCGCTGAGCAGCTACGGGAGGATCTCGACGTACTTGATGAGCAGGCGGGCGAGTTGCTGGCGGCCGCACTCCGACATCCGGAGGCTCATCTGGGCAAGCCTGGTGCCGGAGCATGCTTGGATGTCACCGGTTCAGATGTCACGGCCTTGGATGTGGCTGCGCTTGCCCGGGCGCCGGCCGCACTGCGCCGCCGGGTATTGCGTCGCTGGCTGCTTGACGGTGGGGTTGCCGAGCTGACCGACGCTCACCTTCGCGCTGCCGACGACCTCATCGGTCGATGGTCGGGTCAGGGCGCGCTGCGCTTGCCGGGCGCTGTGGAGCTGGTGCGGGCACAGGGGAGGCTCCATGTATCACGGTGACGCGCACAGTCCGGATGACGCCGCCTGCCACAGTGCCGACCGGTGTCCCGATGCAGCGCTGTATTCGGGTGACATCGCGTCGGTGCTCGTCACTGCTGAGCAGATCCGGTGCCGCATCGACGAGCTCGCGCAGCAGGTCGCCGCCGATTTTCCGGTCGAACAGGACAAAGGCGAGCTGCTGCTCGTCGGCGTCCTTAAAGGCGCAGTGATGTTCATGACCGACTTCGCTCGAGCGCTGCCTATCCCGGTGCAGCTGGAGTTCATGGCGGTGTCCTCCTACGGCTCGGCGACCTCCTCCTCTGGGGTCGTACGCATCCTCAAGGGCCTGGATCGCGATATCGCCGACCGGAACGTGCTGGTCGTAGAGGACATCATCGACTCGGGGCTCACGCTGTCCTGGCTGCTGCGCAACCTGGCGACCCGGCATCCCGCAACGTTGGAAGTGTGCACGCTGTTGCGCAAGCCGGACGCGATCCAGATCGATGTGCCGGTGCGCTATGTCGGGTTCGACATCCCTCAGGAATTCGTCGTCGGCTACGGCTTGGACTACGGTGAGCGGTACCGTGACCTGCCGTACATCGGTACCTTGGCTCCTGAGGTCTACGCCGATTAGCGGTTCCCCCGGTATCGATCGGTGGTGTAAGCCGGGACGCCAAGCGCCGGAACGGTACCGATACGGGGGAGGTTTACGCTGCTGGCGAAGCGTCAACTCCGCTTCATCCACCAACCGGCAGTCCGACCCGCCGGGTAGGGTGGGGGACAACGAGAGTGCTCTGCTGTCCTTCGATGGATGCCAACACCATTGAAGCTGAGCACGGGCAGCATCGATAGCACATCAGCTCAGGAGGGTCGAGGCCACCGAGGGCCGCAGCCGAATGGACCGCAAGAAAATACTTCGCAACCCGCTGTTGTGGGTGGTAGCCGGGTTGCTCCTTTACTACGCCTTCGGCTTCCTGCTGGACGACACCCGGGGGTACAGCCAGGTCACCACCTCACAGGCGCTGACACAGCTGGCCGACCACAACGTCAAGCAGGCGACGCTGGAGGACAAAGAGCAACGGCTGCGCCTGACGCTGGACCACCCGGTCGCGGGAGTGCAGGGCACCAAGGTGCTCACTCAGTACCCCGCGCAGAGCACCGACCAGATCACTCAGGCTCTCCGCGATGCGCAGATCTCCAGCGGCTGGGACACCAAGGTAACCCAGCAGTCCCTGCTGTTCCAGGTGCTGATCTACCTCATTCCGCTGGGTCTTTTGCTGCTGCTGTTGCTGTGGATGATGAATAACGTCCAAGGCGGCGGCAACAGGGTGCTCAACTTCGGTAAGTCCAAGGCCAAACAGCTGAGCAAGGACATGCCCAAGACGACGTTCGCCGACGTCGCGGGCGCCGATGAGGCTGTCGAGGAACTCGAGGAGATCAAGGATTTCCTCGCCAACCCGGGCCGCTACCAGGCGCTCGGCGCCAAGATTCCCAAGGGCGTGCTGCTCTACGGGCCGCCCGGCACCGGCAAGACGCTGCTGGCTCGAGCGGTCGCCGGTGAGGCCGGCGTGCCGTTCTACTCCATCTCCGGTTCCGATTTCGTGGAGATGTTCGTCGGGGTGGGTGCCAGCCGTGTCCGGGATTTGTTCGAGCAGGCCAAGCAGAACTCCCCCTGCATCATCTTCGTCGACGAGATCGACGCCGTGGGCCGGCAGCGTGGGGCCGGCCTGGGCGGTGGGCACGATGAGCGCGAGCAGACCCTTAACCAGCTGCTGGTCGAGATGGACGGCTTCGACGCCCGTGGCGGCATCATCCTCATCGCCGCGACCAACCGCCCGGACATTCTGGATCCCGCGTTGCTGCGCCCCGGCC
>DASYMC010000513.1:0-6243 GCA_036009255.1 Pseudonocardiaceae bacterium | reverse complement strand
CGACCCACCGTAAGCCGGCCCACCGGTAGCCGATCGGCTGGCGGTGGGCCGGCCGGCAGTAGGGAGGAACTGCCGGTCGGGGAGCACGGTGAGGACGTGCTCGTCCCGGCGCTGCGTGCGTTAGCGCCACAGGCCGACCTGGCCGCCGCGGCACGCCTGCTTCGAGAGGAATTCCCGCTGCTCGCCGGATTGTTGCGGCGCGCGGCTGGACCTGACCAGGAAGTCGGACCTGAACTCGATGGGGGATGGGGATGAGCCACGTACCACAGTGTCAGGTGATCGAGGGCGCCGCCGGACGCCGGCTAGCCCACTGGTAACCTGAATGAGGATCTGGCTGCGGTCCGTGGCGGTCGGACGTATCGATGCAACCCAGTGTCGATACATACCATGTCGATGTACACCGCGTGATTCGCGGCCCGCACGGTACGAGATGACAGGAGAAGATCAACCCGTGGCGCTGTCCACTGCACAGAAGAGCGAAATTCTGGCCGAGTACGGTCTGCGTGAGAGGGACACCGGGTCTCCTGAGGCGCAGGTTGCCCTGCTCACCAAGCGTATTATGGACCTTACTGAGCACCTCAAGCAGCATAAGCATGACCATCATTCCCGGCGCGGCCTGCTCCTCATGGTCGGCCGCCGACGCAACCTGCTGAATTACCTCGCAAAGGTCGACATCGCACGTTACCGGTCCCTGATCGAGCGCCTCGGCCTGCGCCGCTGACCCTGGGCTTGTAATTCTGGGCCCGCTAGATACACAACCACAGATCGCTGCACGAGCCGCCTCGTCACCGGCGTCAGGACCGTCGTTCGCCGGTCCTCGGTAGTGGCTCCCGAGAGCGGGCATCATGCTCCGGGCGCTTCGATCGAAGACCGGCCGTCGTCCTGCCTCCCACGCCGATGGTGCCAGCTCTGGCCTGTGTTGCGAGGAGGAGAACGATGACCAACTCAACATTGACTAATTCCACGGGCACCGCCGCCAACCCGGTCCATGAGACAGCCGCCGTGCTGGACAACGGCACCTTCGGTACCCGGACCGTGCGATTCGAGACCGGCCGGCTGGCCCGGCAGGCCGCCGGAGCCGTTGTCGCCTACCTCGACGACGAGACGATGCTGCTCTCCGCCACCACGGCGTCCAAGCAGGCCAAGGACCAGTTCGACTTCTTCCCGCTCACGGTGGACGTCGAGGAACGGATGTATGCGGCCGGGCGCATCCCGGGCTCGTTCTTCCGCCGCGAGGGTCGCCCGTCCACTGACGCGATCCTCACCTGCCGGCTGATCGACCGGCCACTGCGTCCCTGTTTCGTGGACGGCTTGCGCAACGAGGTTCAGGTCGTCGTCACGGTGCTCAGCCTCAATCCGGCTGATCCCTACGATGTGCTCGCGATCAACGCCGCGTCCGCGTCCACGCAGCTGTCCGGCCTGCCATTCGACGGCCCGGTCGGCGCTACCCGGATGGCCTTGGTGAGTCACGAGGGTGCCAACCAGTGGGTCGCCTTCCCCACTTACGAGCAACTCAGCCAAGCGGTATTCGACATGGTCGTCGCCGGCAGGGTAGTTGGTGATGGCGACACCAGCGACGTAGCGATCATGATGGTTGAGGCCGAGGCCACCGAGGCCACCATCGCGCTGGTTGCCGACGGCGCCCAGGCCCCCACCGAGGACGTGGTGGCGGCCGGGCTCGAGGCCGCCAAGCCTTTCATCCGCGCCTTGTGCGATGCCCAGCGGGATCTCGCCGACGCGGCAGGCAGCGCGGAGCTGGACTTCCCCACCTTCCCCGCCTACCAGCCCGACGTCCTCGATGCCGTCCGCGAGGCGGTCGCCGAGGAGCTGGCAGAGGTGCTGGCCGTTGCGGGCAAGCAGGACCGGGAAAACCGGCTCGACCAGCTCAAGGCCCGCGCTGTGGAGCATCTGGGTCAACGCTTCGAAGGGCGCGAGAAGGAGATCGGCGCCGCCTTCCGGGCCGTGACGAAGTCGGCGGTACGCCAGCGCATCCTGCGAGAGCAGGTGCGCATCGACGGGCGCGGCATCACCGATATCCGGCCGCTGTCCGCTGAAGTCGAGGTGATCCCCCGGGCGCACGGTTCGGCCCTGTTCGAGCGTGGCGAGACCCAGATTCTCGGCGTCACCACGTTGAACATGCTGCGGATGGAGCAGCAGATCGACTCGCTGGGCCCGGAGACCACCAAGCGTTACCTGCACCACTACAACTTCCCGCCGTACTCCACCGGTGAGACCGGCCGGGTGGGCTCACCCAAGCGGCGCGAGATCGGGCATGGCGCGCTGGCTGAACGGGCGCTGGTCCCGGTGCTACCCAGCCGTGAAGAATTCCCCTACGCCATCCGCCAGGTCTCCGAGGCACTGGGTTCCAACGGCTCCACGTCGATGGGCTCGGTGTGTGCGTCCACGATGTCGCTGTTCAACGCGGGTGTGCCGCTCAAGGCACCGGTCGCTGGTATCGCGATGGGTCTGGTGTCCGGCGAGGTCGATGGCAAGGAAACCTTCGTCGCGCTCACCGACATCCTGGGAGCCGAGGACGCCTTCGGTGACATGGACTTCAAGGTGGCCGGCACCAGTACGTTCGTGACCGCACTGCAGCTGGACACCAAGCTGACCGGGATCCCATCCGACGTGCTGGCCGGCGCGTTGTCCCAGGCCCGCGATGCCCGGCTGACCATTCTTGAGGTGATGGCGCAAGCCATTAACGGACCGGACGAGATGAGTCCGCATGCGCCACGGGTGACCGCCATCAAGATCCCGGTGGACAAGATCGGCGAGGTGATCGGCCCGAAGGGCAAGATGATCAACTCGATCACCGAGGAGACCGGTGCGGACATCTCCATCGAGGACGACGGCACGATCTACGTCGGCGCCAGCGACGGCCCGTCCGCGGACGCCGCCATCGACCGGATCAACGCGATCGCCAACCCGCAGTTGCCCAAGGTGGGGGAGCGGTTCCTCGGCACCGTGGTGAAGACCGCCGCATTCGGCGCCTTCGTCTCGCTGGTACCCGGCAAGGATGGCCTGGTCCATATCTCCAAGCTGGGCAACGGCAAGCGCATCGGCAAGGTCGAAGATGTGGTGAAGGTCGGTGACAAGCTGCGCGTAGAGGTGGCCGACGTCGATAACCGCGGCAAGATCAGCCTGGTCCCGGTCCGCGAAGACGACAATTCTGCGTCAGATAGCGCGGCCGCCACGGACACCGCTGAGGTTCCGGCCGGCACGTGACCCCACCGCAACACCCCGAGGGCGGAACACTCCAACGCAGTGTCCTGCCCTCGGGGTTACGCGTGGTGACTGAGCAGCTGCCCGGTTCGCGCTCGGCTGCCGTTGGAATGTGGGTCGCTGTGGGCTCGCGTGATGAACCGGCTGCGATTGCCGGCGCGGCGCACTACCTGGAGCACCTGCTGTTCAAGGGCACCGACCGACGTTCCGCAGCGGCGATCGCCGAGGAGATTGACGCGGTCGGCGGTGAGCTGAACGCGTTCACCACCAAGGAGCACACCTGCTATCACGCGCACGTGCTTGATTGCGACCTTGACCTTGCCGTCGACCTGATCTGTGATGTGCTGGGTGACGCGCTGCTTGATCCCTCGGACGTTGAGCTCGAACGTGGCGTGGTGCTCGAGGAGATCGCGATGCGCGATGACGACCCGGAGGAGGCGCTGCACGATGAGTTCTGTGCCGCATTGTTCGGATCGCATCCTCTGGGGCGTTCCGTCCTGGGAACCGAAGAGTCCGTCACCAGGATGAGCCGGGAGGCGTTGCACCGCTTCTACCGGACGCGTTATACGCCGCATCGGATGGTGCTGACGGTGGCCGGCAACGTGTCGCACAACGCGGTAATGGCTGCTGTGACGCGCAGTTTCGGACATCATCTGACCGGCTGCGGGCGGCCCGTGCCCTTACGCCATGGCCGGGCGGAGGTCACCGAGGGGTGTGCGCTGGCGCTGTGCCCAGATTCGTCGGAACAGGTCCACGTCATGCTCGGCGTGCGTGCATTGGACCGCTATGACGACCGGCGCTACGCGCTGGCGGTGCTCAACGCTGCATTGGGCGGCGGGATGAGCTCGCGGCTGTTCCAGCAGGTTCGCGAGCAGCGTGGGCTGGCCTACTCGGTGTACTCCGCGGTGGACTCGTACGCTGACATCGGCAGCCTGTCGATCTATGCCGGTTGCTCACCTGGACGGCTGGGTGAGGTAGCGGTGGTGATCGGTGACGTGCTGGTTGAGCTGGCCCGTGACGGTTTGTCCGGCGGTGAGGTGGCCCGTGCCAAGGGGCAACTGCGTGGCGGGCTGGTATTGGGTCTGGAGGATGCCCCGTCGTGGATAACCCGGATCGGCACCGCCGAACTCGATCATGGTGAGCACCACACCGTCGAGTACGAGCTAGGGCGGATCGACGCGGTGACCGCGGAGGAGGTCGCTGAGCTCGCGTGCGAGCTGCTGCGCCGGCCACTCACCGCCGCAGTGGTCGGCCCATACCCTGATGCGGATCACCTGCCCGAGGAGATAGCGGAGTTGATCGCATGACACCCGCTGAGCAGACGCCCCCTGCTGCGGATCGCTCGGAGGAGAACCCGATCCGGGTCGGGGTGCTCGGGGCCCGCGGTCGGGTGGGCACCGAGGTGTGCAAGGCCGTGGACGCCGCTGCGGACATGGAACTCGTCGCCATGGTCGATGCCGGTGACTGGATGTTCAATGTGGCCGACGCGGGAGCCGAGGTGGTCGTCGACTTCACTCATCCCGATGTGGTGATGGATAACGTGCGTTTTTGCGTCGATCAGGGAATTCACGCCGTGGTGGGTACCACCGGATTCACCGAGGCCCGGATGGTCCAGGTCCGCGAATGGCTCACACCCAAGCCCGACCTCGGGGTGCTGATCGCACCCAATTTCGCCATCGGTGCGATTCTTTCGATGCGTTTTGCGGCGATGGCCGCTCGATTCTATGAGTCGGTGGAAATCATAGAATTGCACCACCCCCGCAAGGCCGACGCCCCCTCCGGTACCGCAACCCGTACGGCGGAGCTCATCGCGGCCGCCCGGGCCGTGGCCGGGATGAGACCGCCTCCGGATGCCACCAGCCGGTCCCTGCCCGGCGCTCGAGGAGCTGACGTCGATGGGGTGCGGGTGCACTCGGTACGGCTGACCGGCCTCGTCGCGCACCAGGAGGTGTTGCTCGGTACCGAGGGTGAGACACTGACCATCCGACATGACACGCTGGACCGCTCATCGTTCATGCCCGGAGTGCTGCTCGGCGTCCGCTCAGTACTCGACCACCCCGGCCTCACCGTAGGTCTGGAGCCCTTACTCGATCTGTAGCCGGCTGGCCGCTACCGCCATCGCATCGGTGCCTTGAATACCGGTGCCAACTTTCCGAGTGCGAGCTCTCTTGCCATACGCAGCACTGTGCCGTTACGCGCCCTATCACTCAAACGTCCATCCACAGGAAACCTGACTTATCCACAGCCCGGACTCGTGCTCCGGTCATTCGGCTCCGAATAGCACCTCTCGGGATGTGTGAACCGTCATTCGGCACCGAATGGCGCACGGCCCGCTACGAATGCAGCTATGCATCGGTCAGGACGAGGTTGAGCGAGCCGGTGAGGCGTAGTTCGCGTAGGGGGCGTCCGTTGGCGTCGAGGGTTCGTACGGTGCCATCCGGGTTCCACCCGGCACGCCGGTAGAAGCTCAGCGAGGCCGGGTCCTCCGCTGGTACCCAGACGATGCCCCTGGTGGCGCCGGCATCACGCAGTGCGGCTGCCGCGGCGCCGAGCAGCCGGCCGCCGTGGCCCCGGCGCCCCCATCTCGGCTCGACCAGCAGGGTGCTCACCAGCACGGTGCGCGCAGCGTCGGAGGGCAACGTGCCATCGGCAGCGGAGACGTCCTCCTCGGGTGCCGGGCCGGCGACCACGAATCCGACCGGATCGGCGCCCTCGGTGGCGATCAGCACCGTCGCACCGCCCTCAATGGTGTCGGCCCAGGCCTGCTGCACTCGCGGCGCCTCCAGCGCATCGAGGGCACCGGCCGGCAACAGCTCCGAGTAGGCAGCCCGCCAGGTCACCCGATGCAGGACCGCCAGCGTCGGCGCATCCTCCCGAGTCGCCGAACGCACCCCAGCCACTGCCATGCCACGCACGGTATGCCGCTCCCCGACATGGAGACATGTCGGGGTTTCCGACGCCGTTGTGACCCCGATATGTCTCCATGCCGGCGGCGGGGAGGGGACTGTCGGTGGTGGATGG
>DASYMC010000512.1:0-2076 GCA_036009255.1 Pseudonocardiaceae bacterium | reverse complement strand
TGTTGAAGTGCTTGGTCTCCGACAGGTACAGCGGGCCCCAGGTGAGCAGGCCGTAGAACACGCCGTTGAAGCCGCACCAACCCAGGCACATCGCCCAGAACGACCGGAACCTGGCGTAGCGCAGCAGGCTGACCCGCTGGTTGGGCTCGGGGAACTCGGAGTCTTCCTGCGTGTGCGCGGCCTCGATGTGCTCGACCTCGGCGGCGTTCGTGCCGGGGTGCTCTCGGGGGGAGTTGCGGATGTACCAGGCAGCCATCAGCCCGATCACGACGGTGGCTACGCCGGTGATCACGAATGCCATGCGCCAGCCGCCGGTCAGCGCGATCAGCCAGGAGATCGAGACGCCGCCGATCGCGGCGCCGAGCGGGGCGCCGCCGTCCAACAGCACCCCGCCGCGTCCCCGCTCGCCGGGTGTCATCCAGGTCGCGTTCAGTTTGCCGCCGGCCGGATAGATCGGTGCCTCGGTCGCGCCGAGCAGCAGTCGGAACGCCATCAGGCTGCCGAAGCTCGACGTGCCGGCGGTGAGCGCTTGGGCGATACCCCATCCGGTGACCGATGCCGCGACCATGATCCGAGGCTTGAGCTTGTCGACCAGCCAGCCCCCGGGGATCTGCATCAGCGCGTAGCTCCAGAAGAAGGCCGACAGGGCGATGCCGGTCGCCTCCTTGGAGATATGCAGTTCCTGGGTGATCAGTGGCAGGGCCACCGAGATCGATCCGCGGTCGACGTAGTTGAGTGTGACCAGCCCGAGCAGCATGGCGAAGATCTTCCAGCGCACCCGGGTTCGCCGGCCGGTTGCCACGGGAGGTGGGCCATCGGCTGGTCGATCAGTGGCCGTCTGAGCCGGCTCTGTCATCGCTGAAGTCCCTTTCGACCAGTTTGGTATCCCAAAAGTAGTGCCCAGAGACTCGCGAAAGGGGACTGTCGCAGTCAAGGCCGAGACGCTAATTCCAGGTAACATCCCGTCACCGCCGAGCGGCGGCTACCTGTACGGAGAACGGTATCCTCACAGGAAACCCACACAGTGAGACGGAGTAGCACGGGTGAACAGTGAGCAGATTCGGCGCCCGCTCGCCGCCGTGCGGGAGCGGGTGCGCGAGCAGCTCCGCGAGCGGATCGTGACTGGTGTGCTGCGCCCGGGTGACCGGCTGGTCGAACGCGATCTCGCCGAAGACCTCGGCGTCTCCCGGGTCCCGGTGCGCGAAGCGATCCGCAGCCTCGAGGCGGACGGCTTCGTGGTGGTGCAATCCCCGCGACGGGTGGTGGTCCGGCAGCTGTCCCGGGTTGACGTTGAGGAACTATTCGATGTGCGGGAGGCATTGGAAGTACTCGCCACCGGGCTGGCCTGCCAGCGCATGGACCCGCCGGCACTGCGCCGCCTGAAGCGCGCGGTCACCGAAGCCGCACGAGCCCGTGCGGCCGGAAACATCACCCAGACGGCGGAAGCCAACCTCCGGTTCCACCTGGAGATCGTCACGCTGGCCGGCAACGGGCTGCTCTTGTCGATGCTGCACCAGCTTGAAGATCGGCTGCGCTGGCTGTTCCGCCAGAACGAGGACTGGGACCGGCTGCTGCAGGAGCACCGGCGCCTGTACGAGGCGATCGCATCCGGGGATCCAGAGCTGGCGCGTGCTGCCTCGGCCGAGCACGTTCGGGTAAACCGTGCGCTGGCGCTAGGGCTGCTATTCCCGGACGAGTCCGACACCGGCGACGAAAAGGCGGGATAACGCTAGTGTCCCGCGCAGGAAATTGGCCGACAAAATTGTGCGAGTGAGTCGAGGATCTCTTCGGCGTCTTGGTCCAGATGAACGTCCGCGGATGGGTGTTCCAGTCTGCGATCCAGGCGCGGATGTCGTTCTCCAGGGCGCGCACGCTCTTGTGGGCTCCGCGCCGCATCTTCTGCTCAGTGAGGAATCCGAACTAGCGTTCGACCTGGTTGATCCACGACGATCAGGTCGGGGTGAAGTGCATGTGGAACCGGGGGTGTCTGGCCTGTCGGGTTCCAGAACTCGGCTGTCGGGGTTGACCTGCGGTTTTAGGCTGCGCGTTCGTATTCGTTGATCAGGCCTCCAAGGA
>DASYMC010000511.1:0-4690 GCA_036009255.1 Pseudonocardiaceae bacterium | reverse complement strand
GCGGACAAGCTGAGCGCGCTCATCGAGGGCATCGACAGCACAGCGAAAGATCCGGATGACGGAGGTGAGGGCGGTCCGGCGGGCGTTTTGGTGCCGATCGGCTAACAGCACATAGACAGCACGCGGGGAGTGCTAAGCATTAGACACAAAGGCCCAGATCGCAGAAATCAGCCTGTGACCTGGGCCTTTGTGTTGGAGCGGGTGACGGGAATCGAACCCGCGTCTAGAGCTTGGGAAGCTCTCATTCTACCATTAAACTACACCCGCAGTGATGCTTGAGCCTAGCATGGATGCGGTGCCCGCCCAGCCTGCACCTGGCGTCACTATCGGTGACCTCCAGGGAGAAGGTGTTGTCATGTGAGGGTGTGCCAGGGGCGGCAACTTCGGACCAAAGTTGCCGCCCCTGGCACACCCGAAGTGAATCCCCACGCCTCTTCACTGGCTGGTGGGGCTGGTGTGACTGTTGGGTGCCGTTCCTGGGTCCCGCAGCTAGAGGACCCGTGACGAGTTGCCTGCGACTAGGGTGACGCCGTGCTGCTGTCTGACCGTGACCTGCGGGCCGAGATCGACGCCAAGCGCCTGGGCGTCGAGCCGTTCGACGAGAAGCTGCTCCAGCCGTCCAGCATCGATGTGCGGCTGGACCGCTTCTTCCGGGTATTTGTCAACACCCGCTACACACACATCGACCCGTCGCTCCAGCAGGACGAGCTCACCTCGCTGGTGGAGCCGCAAGGTGACGAGCCCTTCGTTCTCCACCCTGGTGAGTTCGTACTCGGTTCGACATTTGAGCAGATTACCCTGCCCGATGATTTAGCCGGGCGGCTGGAAGGGAAATCGAGCCTCGGCCGGCTGGGTTTGCTCACACATTCCACGGCGGGGTTCATCGATCCAGGCTTCACTGGTCACATCACCCTGGAGCTGTCGAATGTGGCTAATTTGCCGATCACGTTATGGCCGGGGATGAAGATTGGGCAGCTGTGCTTGTTCCGCCTATCCAGCCCCGCTGAGCATCCGTACGGCAGTGCTGGTGTGGGTTCTCGTTACCAGGGCCAGCGCGGGCCCACGCCGTCCCGGGCCTTTCTCAACTTTCAGCGCATCGACACCCGCCGTGGGTGTGGACGGCGCGATGACCTCGATGGGGAAAGTAGAAGCGGCACCGAGACGCCTCTGCCCGCTGGTGACAGAGACCGGTGGGAACCCGATGCGTCAAGAGACTCTTGACGGGCAGACATCGTCAAGTGATAGTTGACGGTATGACGCTCGATGAACTCATCTCTCAAACACCGGGGCAGGCCTACAGCAATGAACCGCTCGCGTTGCTGGCGACGGCGGCGCGCCAGCAGCAGGAGCTAGCCGAGTTGGGCGAGCAGCTGCTCGACCACTTCGTCCAGGAGGCTCGAACCGCCGGCTGCTCGTGGTCCCAGATCGGCACGGCGCTCGGCGTCAGCAAGCAGGCCGCTCAGCAGCGTCACTCCGCGTTGCGCTCGCTGATCAGCAAGTTCGTCGGCGGCGTCGGGTCGGTCACGGGGCCCATGTTCAAGCGGTTCACCACCCGGGCCCGACAGGTCATCGTGCTCGGTCAGGAGGAGGCCCGGACACTTCGGCATGATCATATGGGCACAGAGCACGTCCTCCTGGGCCTGCTTGCCGAGGGTGAGGGCGTCGCTGGACAGACTCTTCAGCGGGCCGGTGTCACGTTGGACGCCGCCCGTGCCGAGATTGAGAAAATCATCGGCTGTGGTGAGGCAGCGCCGCGAGGTCACATACCGTTCACGCCGCGGGCCAAGAAGGTACTGGAGCTGGCGTTGCGCGAGGCCATCCACCTGGGCCACAGCTATCTGGGCACCGAGCACATCCTGCTCGGACTCATCCGGGAAGGCGAAGGCGTGGCTACTCGGGTGCTCACCACGCTCGGAGCCGACCTCAACGAGCTCCGCGAGACCGTCCTCACTGCGCTCAAATCGGCGGACTGACCTGCTATTCGGAGCCGATCGGCGGCGCAGGGTCGGTGCGTTTGACGCTGGTGAGCAGCAGCTGGGCGACGTCGATGACTTCGGTGGTGTTGGCGGCGGTGCCTTCGGCTTCGCGGGTGGTGAGGCCGTCAGTGAGCATCACCCGGCAGAACGGGCACCCGGTGGCGATCGCGGCGCTCCCGGTGGCGATCGCCTCGTCTACCCGGTCCAGGTTGACTCGCTTGCCGATGCGCTCCTCCATCCACATCCGGGCTCCCCCGGCGCCGCAGCACATCGACCGCTCGGCGTGCCGGGGCATCTCGGCGAGTTGGGCACCTGAGGCGCCGACCAGCTCGCGCGGCGGCGAGTACACCTCGTTGTGCCGTCCCAGGTAACAGGGGTCGTGGTAGGTCACCGTGGGGCCGTCTGCAGGGGCGACCGGCACCAGCTTTCCCTCGCGTACCAGCTGGTTGAGCAGCTGCGTGTGGTGCACCACCTCGTAGTGGCCGTCCAGCTGCGGGTATTCCCGGCCCAGTGTGTTGAAGCAATGTGGGCAGGTGGTCACGATCTTGCGTCGACCCGGCTGGCGACCGTCGAAGACGGTATTGAGCACCTCGACGTTCTGCTGGGCGAGCATCTGGAACAGGAACTCGTTGCCTGAGCGGCGGGCGGGGTCACCGGTGCAGGTCTCACCGTCTCCGAGCACCACGTAGTTGACGTCGGCGCGGTGCAGCAGTTCGGCGGTGGCCCGGACCGTCCGCCTCGCGTTGTCGTCATACGCCCCCGCGCAGCCGATCCAGAACAGGTACTCCACATCGTCGGGCAGCGTCTCCTCGGTCAGCTGCGGGACCTCGAAGTCCAGGCCCTTCGCCCAGTCCATCCGGGCGGATTGATTTTGCCCCCACGGATTGCCCTTGTTCTCCAGATTTCGGAACAGCGTGCCCAGCTCAGAGGGGAACTCCGACTCGATCATCACCTGGTAGCGGCGCATGTCGACGATGTGATCGACGTGCTCGATGTCCACCGGGCACTGCTCCACACAGGCCCCGCAGGTGGTGCACGACCACAGCACGTCGGGGTCGATCACACCCCCGGCCTCGGCGGTGCCCACCAGCGGTCGAGCCGCTTGCTCGGGTCCCGACCCGGTCACCCGGCCGAAACCCGACTCGGGAACGTGCCCGTCGCTGGCGGCCAGCGCCAAGACGTCGACGTCCTCGGGTACCGGCTGGTCACCGAGGAGATACGGCGCCTTGGCAAACAGATGGTCCCGCAGATCCATGATCACGAGCTTGGGGGATAGCGGCTTGCCGGTGTTCCACGCCGGGCACTGGCTCTGGCAGCGGCCGCACTCGGTGCAGGTCGCGAAGTCGAGCATGCCCTTCCAGGTGAAATCCTCGATCTTGCCGCGGCCGAAGACGTCGTCCTCGTCCGGATCCTCGAAGTCGATCTTTTTGCCACCCGACTCCATCGGCAGCAGCGGGCCGAGCGCTTTGGGCATCCGCTTGGTGGCGACGTTGATCGGCGCGATGAAGATGTGCAGGTGCTTGGAGTACAACACAATGATCAAGAAGGCCAGCATGACGCCGATGTGCAGCAGCAGCCCCACCGTCTCCAAGACCTGGTTGGCTCCCGCACCCAGCGGCGCGAGCAGTGCACCGGCGGCTTGCGAGGCGAACGCGCCGGAGCGGTAGGGGAAGGTGCCGTTGTTCACCTCGGTTCCGCGGAACAGGAACAGGGTCCAGATCACGTTGAAGATCATGAACAGGATGAGCCAGGCGCCGCCGGTATGCGAGCCATAGAAACGTGACGCCCGCTGCCTGCGCTCCGGGTCCTGCCGGACCCGCATGATCGCAAACGTGACGATGGAGATGAGTACGGCGAGCGCGATGACGTCTTGGATGAATCCAAGCACGGTCCAGTGCCCGATCAGCGGGATGGCGAAGTTCTCGCTGAACAGAACCCCGTAGGCCTCGATATAGACGGTGAGCAGGACGACGAAGCCCCAGAAGGTGAAGAAATGCGCGAGTCCGGGGATCGTCCATTTCAATAGCCGGCGCTGCCCGAACACCTCGACCAGTTGGGTCTTGAGGCGCCCGCCCAGGTCGGAGGTTCGATCGCTCGTCGGCTGCCCGGCCCGGATCAGGCGCTGCAGCCACCGCACCCGTCTGGCGGCGAAAATGAGGGTCAGGACAGTCAGCCCCAGACCGATCACCAGCCGCGCTGCCATCACGGTATCCCACCTCCCCGCGGTGCCAGCCTTACCTGCACGCTGGCTGGCGACTCCTGCGTGTTCCTAGTCGCACACTACGGCTGGTTACTCGGTAGTAGCTAGCCAGAGCGCTGCTGTGGCGACCCTCACCATCAGCGTGGGACGCCCCGGTGATCATGGCCTGGCCTGGCCTCGTAAACCCTCCAGCCGGGCCGCGCGCGCGCCAGCTCGAGTCGCCGAAGGCAGCTGGATCGACATCGGGCGCTGTTGATGCCTGGGTATGTGTAAGGAGCGCGGCGCTGGGTAGACATCGGCCGGGGCATCGGGGTGCTGCGGGTGCACCAGGTTGAGCAGTGCGCGCATGGTGCACTCCGCGGGGCCTTCGTAGGCCCAAACGACGACCTCAGGTGCGAACACGTCCACCCGGCCCAGCTTGGGAACCCGCGCCGCGGCGACCCGGTCACAGCTCTTGATCACGAGATGATCTACGCAGTTCTCCCAGTGGTACGAGGCGGCCAGCGCGGTCGGT
>DASYMC010000510.1:0-5772 GCA_036009255.1 Pseudonocardiaceae bacterium | reverse complement strand
GATGAGGTAGGTTTCCTCGTCGTAGGGGTCCTCTTCAAGCAGGCGCAGCGTGTATTGTACGACTGCGTCGGTGTCGCCAGCTTTGCGTAGTCGTGCCGTCAATGCTCGAAGTAAAGCGATATAGGTTGCCCTGACCTCTTCGGCTAGCCCGAGGGCCCACTCGTGGTAAGGATCGTCTTCGAGAAAATCTCCAGTATGGGCGGTGACGGCGGCGGTGAGCCGCGCGGTGGCATCCGGTGCTTCTGCCCGGTGGGCGTCGAGAGCGGCGGCGGCCTGAGTGAGGAACTCATCGACGTCGACGCTGACCTTGGCGCGGTTTAACCACACCACTCCTCCAGTGCTGACCAATGAGCCGTCGCCTACCGGGTACGGTTGCAGCACATCGCGGACAGTGGACAGCAGCACGGACAGCCGATTGCTGGCCACAGCCGGGCTCACCTCCGGCCACAACAGATCCATCAGCTGATCCCGGGGTGTCGGTCGGCGACGAGCGACCAGGATTTTCAATAGGTCTCGAGCCTTCTTTGACTTCCACGCAGCGGTAGGAACTGGGACGCCGTTGTGGATCACCTGGAACACCCCCAGCGTCTGGATAAACACCGTGGGCGCGGAACGGAACAGCACACCGAGCGGCCCGGCGGCGCACCGCGACTCGAGGTCGACGCCGTGCTCCCTCAGCGTCTGGTCGGCGAGGTCGGCCTGGAGGCCGGGAATGGAGGCGCCGATGCGTGCAGCCACGATTCTGGTCACGGCTTCCTCCAAACGACAGCCCGCCTCCTGCCAAATGTCGATGGCCTCCCGAAGTAAGGCAGAATCCGCCGTAGGGTCACTAGAGGCCAGCACACCCAGGGTGATGGCCTCAGCTAGCCCCGGGTCATCCTTCTGTTGCCTCGCAGCCCCCACTACGCGATTAGCATCCGCAGAGGCGCCTTGGCGGTCACCGTCCATCAATTCGACCCACCCACGGGTCAACAATGCTGGGTTCTTACGAAGTCCCTCATCCAAATCCACGGCCCGGTCCGCAAACTTTGAAGCGGTCTTCGGGTCATCAGCCGCAGTGATCCGCGCCAGACCGGTTAAGGCCGAACTGAGGCCGAATACGTCATGGTGAGGTTCAGCCAGAACCAGAGCCTCTTCATAAACCGCCCGGGTCCGAACCAGCTGACCCCTGGTTCGATACAGATCACCAAGGCCGCATAGCGACCAGGCCAGAAATCGGGAGCCGATGTGTTGAAAAAAGTCGATCGCTTTTGCGAAGTCCTCCGCCGCCGCGTCCAACATCCCGAGCCGCCCGCGGGCCCGACCGCGGGTGGTCAACGCATGCGCAATGATAAACGGATTTCCCGATTCCTGACCGAGACTCAACGCAATTTCAGCCTCCGCACACGCGCGTCGGAATGCACCGGCTTCAAAATGGTGAAACGCTCGACAAGCTCGAGTCCAGGTCAACTGCAGCAGATCATCACAGGCTTCCGCGTTGCGCAGCGCTTCAGTGCAATACGCATCCGCTCGCCGCCAGTCACCCTCGGTGGCAGCCAACAAAGCTAAGACGTGATCAGCACTGGAAGACGCCCTGGGCTCACCGCATCGTCGCGCCGCAACGCGAGTTCGACTCGCCATTTTATGCAGATCTACTAGATTACCAGTCATTCGATGGGCGCTTGCGGCCAACGCGAGCACCCGCGTCTCATCCAGCGTGTCCTCTCGATACCATCGAGTCCGTCGAATCAATGCTTGAACCTCCGAAAACTCACCCCGAGCAAAAGCAACTAAACCCGCGCGCCAAACCAGCGCAGGCTCCAGCTCGTCCCCATTCAAGCCGGCACGTTGGAAATGTTTCAATGCCTGGGTCCACTGCCCCCGCACCTGCTGCGCCTGCCCCAGAACCTGCTGGACTCGCGGATCATCAAGAGACTCAGCAGGCGATTCGGCAGCCTGCAATACCGCATCGAGCTGGCCACGCTCCACCATCACATCACCATGATCAATCAACAGCGATGCGCACTTAGCGTAATCTCCCGCCGCCAACAAATGCCGCAAGGCATCAGCCGGTGCTCCGCGCTCAGAACACTCATTGGCTGCTGTCACATGCAACGCTTTGCGCTCGCCCGCAGAGGATGCCAGCTCGTGCTCAAAGAAATCCCGCAACGGACGCACCACTGTCCAACCGCCACCTCCACCGCTGCGTCGGACAAGTCCCTGGCGGCCCAGCTCCGTGAGTAATGTGGTCCCATCATCAAGTCCCGGATCAATCTCCGTAGTAAATGTCACCTCACCAAAGATCGCCAATCTACGCAGTGCCTGTCGAATGCACTCAGGTGCGGCACCGACGATCTCCTCGCTCAGATAGTCATGGAACCGTTCTCCCGGGTATGACGACCGTCTCACTGTGGCCAGGCGTTCATCTATCCCGACGCCACGCAACATCTCCATAGCACTGTGCACCCCCGCAGGCCAACCCTCTGTGTGCTCCCAAATCTTCCTCGATAGGCCAGGCGGTTCAGCGCCCACAGTCATGCGCAGCAGTACCTCGACATCGGCGATGTCGAAGGCGAGATCTGGCGCATGGATCTCCGCCACGAGACCGCGACCCCGCAACCGTTGCAATGAGAACGGTAACTCACGCCGGGATATCAGTACCAAGTGTAGCTGACCCGGTATCCGGTGGCAGAGCTTCTCCACGACACGCGTCGCGTCGCTATCCGGCTGCAATTCGTGCAAGTCATCGAGAACTAAAACAAGATCTTCACTCAGAACACCATGCAACCAGGCACAGACCGCTTCGACAGAAGAGGCAACCCGATCTATGTCTACTTCGGCCATACCGGGGCTCGATGTGTCAACCGACACCTGCTCCTGCACCCGCGCCCACAACACCCTAACGAGGTTGACCAAAAGAAGCTCCGCGTTACCCTCGTAGTCCTCGTATGCTAACCACGCGGTTGAACGATGGCGGGACCAAGTCGCCACTGCTGTGGTCTTGCCCCAGCCAGCTGCGCCGATCACCACACAAATCCGGTGCTTGACAGCGTAATCAAGTGACCCGTCAACCGATGGACGTTCGATTCGCTTTTCAGCTGGGCCTAGAGGATCTGACCGAACAGGCGGCGGCACCTTAATGTTCTCGGCCGTCTCACCTTGTCCGTACCGACCGCGTTCACGGCAAATGTCGCAGCCGACCAGCTGGTTCGCGCAGTCGAGGTTACACGCATGTGACATGTTTGAGCTCATTTAGCCCACCCACAGGCGTGCTTCGGCGTGGGGACAGTCGACGTCTACCACGGCCTGACAGTACCTTGCCAACCTTACATTCCTCTTATATTCATCTGCACTGACACCTATGATCGCTTTTCGTACACGCATGCACACGTCTCGGAGCTGCCGTCAACGGCAAGCGAAATTGACCAACTGGCGGCGAGTACAAGTTGACCACTTTCTTGTCATGGTTCGTCGGTCGCTGGGGTGGGAACGGGGCCGAGGTCTCGGTCTTTGAGCCGGTAGCTGTCACCTTCGAGTCCTAGCAAGGGAACGCAGACGGTCTTGGGTTGACTTGGTGAGGCTGGTCGGGATCCGGGTCGGATCTGCTGGGGGCGGTGGTTGGTTGTCGGGGTCGTCATTGAGGGGCATTCGTAGCGGTGGCGCGGTGTTGGAGCCCGGTTAGCTCGGGGAGACCGGCTTGGCAGAGGTCGAGGAGGCGGCGTCGTTCGGCGTTAGTGGTGTTCAGTTTGCGGTTCAGTCGGTTCAGCTCAGCGCCAACAGTTCGTTGTCGGGTGAAGGCGCGCACTGCGAGCGCCTGTTCACCGGCGGTGAGGACTCCCGGGGAAGCAATGGCTTTGACTTGGTCGAAGAGGAAGCGTCGAAGGTGTCGGAGCGAATGTTGCGTTCGGTGCAGCATCGGTCGGCGCCACCGGCCTTGATCGGGTCGTGGAGGGGTCATGCTGCTTACGAAGATCCGTCTTTGGACGGAAGACTCACATCGCATATCGACAGCGATCAGGTCACATCACGCGGCTCTCGCCCCAGTGATATGTGCGTTTCGCTAGGCCACCTACCTGTCATCTCCGCGTACCCTCCGTCTCCGAGGAACCTGCCCTGGGTGAACAAGCAGGACGGAAGACTAAGAGGGCGACCTACTGATGATCTTAGGTGTAGCCTAACCAGCTATTAAATGGTCATGTCGACATCTCGCTATATACCTCGAACGAAGTATGATTCAACTACATCAGATGAGGTAGTCGGGGATGTTTTATACATTTGTGGGATGGCCGCCAGGGCCTCGATGAAGTGGTGGGGGCGGCGTGTCGGCTGGGTGACACGCCGGTGATGCGGCAAAGGTGGCACGGGCACGGCGTCGCCGGTGATGATGGCGGTTCCTACGCTTAGACGATCACCGGAGCGACTGCCGTCCGCCTGCCTATCTTCGCCGATCCACAAAGTTGTCGACCATTCGCACCGTCGCCACTCGAGGTGGTCACTGCCCCGGTCGAGCTGCTCGAGGCGCTGGCGGCGATGCCTGATCCGGGGGCGTGGCGCGGTGGCCGGCACGGATTCGTCGCATTCTGGCGGTCAGGGTGTGCGCCGTGCTCGCTGTGGCGCGTACGTTTACCGCGATCACCAAATGGACCCCACGACTTGCCGGTCGGGATGCGGGTCCGGCTCGGGTTGGGTCGGTTGGCGCCGAGCGAGTCGACGCCTGCTAGCCCACCGGCCGCTCGGCGATCCGCGCCGAGCTGATCCTGCTCACGGATCGGGCCGACGCGGCTCGCAGCCCGCGGTCTCGTGGCACTGACGTCCGAGCCTGGCGTGGACACATTCGATCTTGAATAATCCGAGGCCGTCACACGATGGTGGCTATGGTGCACAAGGGGGTGAAGATAATCACTCTACGGATGTAGAGTCGCGCCGCTTCTACGCCATCTGATGTACCAGGGCTGCATCTCCAGAGGTACGTGGAAGATGACCCGTGCAGATGATGACTGGCAATCCGCGGCTGAGAATGCTCGGTTACAAACAGGCAAAATCTACTCAAACAACTACAAAGATGGCTCTAGCAGCAAGCGTTTGATCAACGAGCTAGGTGAAGTCACGGAGTCCAAAAGCACTCCGGGCGACATCAGACGGGGTGCGAGCCATCTGCGGGTAGGGAGATGCCATGGCTCAGCAGCAGCCGGTCCAGGCCGATCCAGCAGGTCTTGTTGCGCCGATCGCCGTCCCGGAACAACGAGGCGATCACCGACGTGCCCCCGCCGGGCAGTGACATCGCTGCGCCTGGGAACGGACTCGCAGTGCGGCGAACGAGAGTTCAGTTGCGACACCAGGCCTAAGCGGAGTGCGCCTGAAGAACACGGAGACCAACGGGGGGCGATAGCCGTGGCGGCGCCTGCTGCGTCAGAGCCGCCCGGCCCTGACGATGAGCGAGTCGAGCGTCCCTCGGTTGAGGAGCTGTTGAACCGCGCCGTTAAGCGCCGAATCTGTGTAATTATCGGCGCAGCGGGCTGGGGCAAGACGACGGCGGTGGCGACTTGGTCGCGCGGTCGTCCGACCGCGTGGCTGCGACATGAGGACCACGACGGCGAAGTGGACGGCCTGCTGGCGAGCCTGGTCGGAGCATTGCGACCTCACGTGCCACTGGCCACGCCGGGCCACGACACGACGGCAGTAGATCCACGCCAGGCGGGATTTTCGGTGGCGGCCTTGTGCACCTGGTTGCACAGCGTCGTGAGCGAGGACCTCGTTCTAGTCCTGGACGACCTGCATTGGTTGCAACCGGAT
>DASYMC010000509.1:0-5415 GCA_036009255.1 Pseudonocardiaceae bacterium | reverse complement strand
CTTGAAAGCACTGGCGTACGAGATGATTTCGTTGGTGCTACGCGACTTGGACGTACCGGGCTCACCCTCGACGATCTCGACGGTGGCCGGCGCGCTGCGCAGGAACGGCGACGGGAAGCTCAGAGTCACTCGCTGCTGCGGTCCGTAGAGCGCGAACTCCATTTCGTAGCGGGTGATGCCCGGCAGGTCGAGCCAGTGGATCGCCGCGGACAGCTCACCGAACTTGAGGATGACGGTCAGCTGACCGGTCTGCATGTCGACGTACTCCAGGCTCGTCGGCTCACCGAGGACGCCCCGGACGGTGTTGAGTTCGTGCACCAGGGTGTCGAGCAGAACGAAGTGGTATTCCTCGCGCAGAAATGGGTTGGCCTCGCCGATGGCTCGGGTGATGCTGGCTGCCGTTTCGGTACGGAAGTTGTCGATCGCCTCCGCCGGGATCGGTGCGACCGGCGCAAGCGAGTAGTGGCCGATGTAGGGAAGGAAAGGCGACTCGAACGTGGTGATGCGCATGAGCCGCGGTTCGTCGACCTTGACTGCGACCTCGCGGAAGCGCTCGAACGCCGGGTCATAACGCTTGGGGTAGGCAACCATCAACGTCACCCCCGCCTCGTCGGCGGCGGCCTTCATCTCGAGGCCTTCGGCGACGGAGAAGCACATCGGCTTCTCGACCAGGATGTGCTTGCCCGCCTTGGCCGCCTCGATGGCGATGGGCGCATGGCTGCCCGAGGTCAGGATGAAGACGGCGTCGATCTCATCGTCTTTGAGCATTTCGCGCCAGTCGGTGAAGGTCTTGGCGATGTCGTAACGCTGTGCGTTGTTGGCGGCGTTCTCGCCCGAGATGTCGCACAGCGCAGTGATTTCGAAGCGGTCGGCGAGTTCACGTAGGTAGTTCAGGTGCATGACCTGAGCGATGACGCCTGCACCGACGACACCTACCTTGAGTCGACGAGACATGGTGGAGTTCTCCTGTGTTCGGTATTGCTGAAGCAATGAATAGCGGTGGTTTAGTTGGATCCGGCGAGCGCGGATTTGATCAGAACTGCGGTCTCCTTCACCCCGGTCTTCGAATCTACGAAGGGGTCCTCGTGCTCGATGGAGATCGCCTGGACATTGGAGCCCGCGAAGCGGGCGATGAACTGGTGCCACCACGCGGAGTCCTTGCCGTGGCCGGGGACCGAGAAGTTCCATGGCATCTTTTCGGGGCTGGCCGGCCAGCGGTGGTCGAGAAGGCCATTGAGGCCAAGGGCCTCCTCGTTGAACGTCACATCCTTGGCGTGGACGTGGCCGATCCGCGGCATGATCCGCTCGACGATTCGATCGGCGTCCATCTGCATCCAGAAGAAATGGCTCGGATCCAGGTTGGCATAAAGGTTCTCGCCCAGAGCTATGAACTTTTCGAAGGTCTCCACGTTGTAGACAGTCGTGCCCGGATGCAACTCGATGCAGATCTTGACGTCGGGGTTCTCCTTGGCCACGAACTCGGACAGCTCGGTCCAATACGGAACGACCGACTCTTCCCATTGCCGGTCGTGGACGCCCTCCAGATAGGGCAGCCAGCCACCGGCGCCGAAAGCCGCGGCGTGGTCACCCGCGGCAGCCGCCGGAGCGCCTGCCATTGCGACGATCGTGTTGGTACCCAGTGCACCTGCCAACCGCACGGCGCGGCGCAGCGCCGCGTCGTGCTCGTCGGCGATCGTCTTGTCCGGGTGCAGCGGGTTGCCCCACACGTTCAGCGCGTCCAACTTGATCCCGTGACCTGAGAGTTTGTCGAGCCACGCCTGGCGGGCCGACGCGTCAGCCAGCAGTTCGTCAGGCTCAAGGTGAGGGTGCGGAGCGTAGCCGCCCGCACCGACCTCGATGGCTGTCACTTCCTGTGCCTCGGAACTCAGCCAGGTAAGGACCTCGTCAAGGGAATGGTCGAGGAAGGCCTCGAGCACTACCGAGACATCACACGTTTGCACGATCACACCGCTTCCAGTTGTTTTCTCTTCTTGGTGGCCAACGCCAACACCTTGATCAGGCGCAGCGCCAGGAATGTCACGGCGCACACGGCCAGCGTGCCGAGCAGCATCAGCGTCGCCAAGGCGTTCACCTCGGGAGTGATTCCGAACTTCAGCTGGCTGTAGATGTAAATCGGTAGCGTCTGGTCCGAACCGATGATGAAGTTCGTGACCACGAACTCATCCAACGACAACGTCAGGGCTATCAGGGCGCCCGCGACGATGCCCGGATAGACAAGCGGCAGGACGACGAAGACGAGGCGTTGCATGGGTCCGGCGCCGAGGTCGGCAGCGGCGCGCTCCAGGTTGCGATCCAGCGCCTCCAGTCGGGACGACACCACCAGGATGACGAACGGCGCCGCGAGCACCGTCTGCCCGATGATCGCTACCGGCAGTGAGGGCTGAATGTGCAACACATTCGAGGCCAGTACCAGGATTGAGACACCAATCAGCAGGCCTGGCATCATGATCGGCAGCGTGATGAAGACGCGCACGCCACCGCGATTCTTTATGTTGGCCCGTACCAAGGGAAATGCCGCCGTGGTCCCGATGAACGTGGCCAACAGGGTCACCCAGAAGGCGACAACCAACGACTGGGTCAGCGCCTCGAGAATGACGCGGTCCTTCGGGAGCCTGGCATACCAATCCGTGGTGAAGCCTGCCATCGGGAACCCGACCACCGGCGAAGAGTTGAACGACAGCAGGATCAACACGGCGATCGGAGCGAACAGGAAGATGTAAATTCCAACGCCGTACACCGTCAAGATCGTTCGGAACAGCCGTGCCCGGGGATTCACGGCCCGCAGGTCGTCAGCCATAGATGTCCTTCGTGTCGAGACTCCGCCGGAACAGAATCAGCACCGCGAGGATCACCAGGGCGATAAGCACACTGGCCGCCGACCCCAGCGGAAGCAGGTAGCCGGAGAAGAAGTTCGAAATCAGGTTGCCCATCATCACGCCATGAGTGCCGCCGATGGCCGCCGGCGCGAGGTATTCACCGAGAATCGGGATGAACACGAAGATTCCGGCCGTCACCATCGCCAACTTCATCTGCGGCAGCAAGACGAGCGCGACGGCCCGCATCGGCGTCGCACCTAAGTCGACGGCGGCGTGCAGCAGTCGCCAGTCGAACCTCTCCAGCGACGCGTACAGCGTGAGCGCCGCGAACGGGAAGTACAGGTAGACCAGCACGATGTACACGCCGGGGTTGTCGTATAAGAACAGCCGAATCGGTTCGTGAGTCAGACCAACGGTTTTGAGCAGGCTGTTGATTGCACCCTTGTCGCCCAGGATCGCCACCCAGGCGTAAACCCGAAGCAGATAACTGGTCCAGAACGGCAGGATCACCAACAGAAACAGCACCCGCTGCAGTTTCTTGGGTACGTACCGAACCAGCCAGTAGCAGAACGGAAACGCCAGCAGGAGGGTGGTGATCGTGGCCGCAAAGGCCATCACCACCGTCTTGCCAAAGGTCTTCACATACGTATTGGTCGCGATGATCTTGTGGTAGTTGTCCCACGTGAATGCCGGAACCAATTCGTAGTTCTTGGTCTGCCAGAACGAGTAGACGACGATCAGGCACAGCGGTGCGACGAAGAAGACACCGAAAACGATTGCAGCCGGGTAGAACCCGACGTACTGACGCCAATCTCGCCGCTCCCGCTTGACGTCAGCCCGTCGAGGTGCCGAGGCGCCGGGTTGCACGCGGACCCCTGCCGTCGAGCCAACCGTCATGTCAGGCGCCGAAGACCTGGTTGAACGCCTCGGTGTAGGCCTGCTGATCCTGGGCCGGACCCTTGAGAGTCATGGCAAGCGCCTTTTCCGGCGCGTCCATGAAGAGGCGCTTGGCGTAGTCGGCCGTCGCCGGATCGTTCAGCAAGACCTTCGCTGCTGCCTCGTTGAACAGCGGGCGCCAGTTGGTCTTGAAGTTCTCCACGATGAACTCCGACCGCTCCATCGCATCCAGGAAGGGCTTGACCAGTTCCTTGTTGTTGCCCTTCGCAGCGATCATCTCCGAGTCGATGAACCCGATCGTTCCTTCCTTCGGGTACGCCGAATTGATCTCGGGGCCACCCGCGTTCTTGACTCGGACGTCGGTGCCGAGGTTGGAGATGCCGATCGAGGCTTCGCCACTGGCCAACATCGACACGATCTCGTTGTTCTGCGTCGCGAGCTTGACCATGTTCGGCTTGAGCGCTGCAAGGTAACCAGAGGCAGACTTGATCTGGTCGGGGTTCAACGAGTACGGATCCTTCGCACCGCTCGAGGCGATTCCGGCGATCGCCATCAGGTCCGTCGGGATGTTCTCGGCGACGATCATGTTCTTGAACTGTGGATCGGTCAATGATTCCCACGAATCCGGCGGCGTCTTGATCTTGGCCGGGTTGTAGTAGATCTGAACGGTGGACCACGAGAACGGGTAGCCGATGGCGCCCTTCGGGTCGTTGAGGAATTCGAACGTCTTGGCCATCGGGTACAGCTCGGAGCTGGCGCCAATCGAACTCAGGTCGAACGGCTCGATGAGGCCGCTCTCCATGTACTTCTTGACCCACAGCGCGTCCGCCGAGACCATGTCGAACTGAGATCCGGTCTGCTTGAGTTGCAAGAACGCATCGGCGTTGTCGGAGAAGAGCTTCGGGTTGCCGGTGATCTTCGTGTTCGACGCAACTTTTGCGAGCTGGTCGTTCGAGAAGTGATCCGACCAGGTCAGCCAGTTGACCGTGCCCCCGGCAGAAGACGACCCACCGCCGCCCGAGCCTCCTGAGGAGCAAGCGGACAGGGCGAGCGGACCTGCCGCTCCAAGCACGAGCGATCCCAGGACGAACGAGCGGCGGCTGAGCTTGCTATCAGCGATTCTGGACATGGCCAACTTCCTGATCAATGAGCTTTTACGAGGGGATGGGCTGCACTTTCCGACCACGAAAGCTTCACGCGTTCGCCGAATTCCAGCGCGTTTCCGGTGAGGTTGTGCATGTCGTGGTCATTGAGCGACGACACCACTTGTGTTTCCGAATTCTCGAGCTGCATCACCACGCGGGTGATGGATCCGAGGTAGGCACTCGAAAGTACCTGTGCGGCAAGGAATCCATCCTCGCCGACTCGCAGCGCCTCCGGCCGGATCACCACCGAGGTAACAGCATCGGGCGCGTTCGCTGGAAGCGGCACCTTGGCGCCGTTCTCCAGCACGAAAGTGTCTCCGTCCTTCTTGCCGCGCAAGATGTTCGATTCGCCGATGAAGTCGGCCGCGAAAAGGCTTGCCGGCTTCCGGTAGATCTCCTCAGGAGTCCCGATCTGTTCGATGCGGCCCTCATTGAGGATCACGATGCGGTCGGCCAGGGCCATCGCCTCTTCCTGATCGTGCGTGACGAACACGAACGTCGTACCGACTTGGCGCTGGATGAGGGACAGCTCGGTC
>DASYMC010000508.1:0-6996 GCA_036009255.1 Pseudonocardiaceae bacterium | reverse complement strand
GGCCGGCCCCCTTGGTGGCGGCCGTGCGGGCCGCCAAGCAATTCCTCACCTTCGTCGGTGGAGCACCGTTTCAGCCTGCGGTTGCCCACGGGCTGCGTGCTGAGCACCAGTGGGTGGCAGCGCAGCGCGCTACGTTGCAGGACAAGCAGTCCCGGCTCGCCAGCGGGCTGCGCGCCGCGGGCTTCGGAGTGCGCCGGTCCGAAGGCACCTACTTCATCTGCGCGGATATCCGGCCGCTCGGATACTCCGACGGCCTGCGGTTCTGCCGCGATCTGCCGGCACGCGCTGGAGTGGTGGCAGTGCCGGTGCAGGTCTTCGCCGATGACCGGCCATCGTGGCGGCACTTGGTACGCTTCGCGTTCTGCAAGCGCGATGAAGTACTCGACGAGGCGATCGACCGCCTCGCGTCGGCCACGCTGTGACGTCCGCCAGGCTGTGACGGCGGGAACCCGTTGAACCACTATTACTGATATTACGCAAAGTGGTCACAGTGTGTAGTATTAGCGAGTGAATGTCCGGCAAGGCCGGACCGGGCACAAGGTTGAGGGGGAAACCGGTGGCCGCTATCCGCAACGCAGGTGGCGCGAAGTATGCGCCCCGCGTGGTGGTACGCGCGCTGCTGCGGGTCGTCCTGCTCGGTGGTCTCGTCGCCGTGGGTTGGCTGCTGGGATCGGGAATCAGCTACGCGGATGAGGATCTGGGACAGCCCAGCCCAGGCCTGATCCATGTCGCCAACGCCGTGCCATCTATGCCATTCAATGACGGGCCCGACGATGGGTTCGGCACGCCGGCTGCGGCCGAGCCGATCGTCAAGAAGGTGTTGTCCGCTGCTCCGGTACCGCGACTGCCTGTCCAGCCGCCGGCCCAGGTCAGCATTCTGCGACCCATCGTGAATGCCGTCGGTATCGCCAAGCCTCTGGACCAGGCCCTCCAGGTGTCCCGACCGCTGTCCGGGCCCGCACAGCACACGGCCCCCGCACGGCATACGGCGACAATCCCGCCACCTGCACAGGCCGACAAGCCCGCGACGGTTTCGCCCGCACCCGCCGTTGCCGGGCAGAGTGCCGCGCCGGCGCCAGCATCTGCTCCTGCGCTCCACGTCAAGCCGACCATGCTCTACTCCCTCGCCCAACCCGCCGTGGAGCCCATGACACTCGGGCCCGCGCTGGGCGATGGTCCGATGTCCCCGATGCCGGCGAATCCACTGGGAACCACGACGTCGCTGTGTACGATCGGAGGCGCCGGAGGCGGCGCCAGCAGCAAAAATGGTGCTGACGTCGCAGTACACGATGGCTGGCTGACCGACGGCCTCACCCAGCCTTACGGCCCGCTCGAACGCGACACCAGCGGGCTTCCGCGGTCGCTTTCTGTACGACCGTCCACGTCACCGGACTGATCTCGCGACACCCGGTTGGGTCGCCGCTGCCGGCGGCCGGTCTCTCCGACCGGTCTTGCCGATTCCAGGTCGCCTAACCCTGGTGCCATGAACCCCCGATCTGTCCGACCGCGCCCGGACGGATCGGGTTTATGGCCCCGGCGTCGCGTTGCCCCCGTGGCGCCGGGGCCCTTACATTCCCGACAATTCACATCTGTCCGCACACTCCGTATTCGAACCCCGATACGTCTCCATGTCGGGGCGGTTAGTGGCTCTCCGGGCCCGATATATCTCCATGTCGGGGTGGGCGGGGACGTGCGGAAGCGCGCCACGCAGCCAGCCAGGTCTCGGTAGCGATCGAAGGGAGCAGGAGCGTCCATGCCTCATCGACGCGCTGCCAGAGATGCTGACAGTCACCTATGGCATCGCAGATCTGCCGGTGACCGGTGACAATCGCGACGACCTGCCGGGCGACCGCGGTTGGGTCTATTCCTTCCCGGAGCAGGCCAGCTTGCGCAGCTCGAGTCAGGAAATCGGACACATGACTTTCGCCGATGGCATAGTGCCCGCGGGAGTCCTGTCCGCGGATTGGCAAGTCACCGAGCAGGCGCGCACCACCCCGGGCGATCGGATCGCCGATCAGTCCGGCAATCACCTCGTCAACCAGGGCCAACAAGGTAGAGAGCGGGTCAAGCCCCCGAGCGCTGACCTGCCTGTAAAGATCTTCCCACCGCTGCACCATCTCGGCGATGACGGCTCGCGCCAAAGCCTCTTTGGAGGCGAAATGAAAATACAACGCCCCTTTGGTGCCGCCGCTGACAGCCAGCACCCGTTCCAGCGAGGTGGCGTGGTATCCGTTGCGAGCGAAGTGCTCGGCCGCAGCGGTGAGAATTGCCAGCCGGGTGGCCCGGGCCCGCGGCTGAAGCCTGGCTCGGCCTGCGTGGGCGTCGCTGCCGCCGGCTCCGGGTCTTCTAGGACCGGTGCTGGACATGACGCTTCGACGCTACCCGCACTGGGTTCATCGAGAACCACTGAACTTTCGAGATGTGGACGCTTCGTGGATGGTGACGCTATTGGGTGGCGACCCAAACACACCCACTGGTATGTTTCCGCCAGGTGGCATCGCCGTTATCTGCGACCCTCGGTAGAGGGTTACTCGTTTGGGGGTCCCGCGGGGGGAATGTGGTGACCCGGGGCGGTAGGACGACCGCCCCGGGTCACCACCAGTCATCTCCTCCCGCACGACTGCGCCATTCACCGCCCGACACCAGCCGCAGCGGGCGGCCCTGTTTGAATCGGCGACCGTGATGCCTGCACCGGACGGTCGGGAGCTGGTCGCAGTCTTCGCAGGTGGTGCCATCGGTTCGCTCTGTCGTGCGCTCCTGGCGGAGGCCTATCCCACAATGGCACCGAGTTGGCCGTGGGTCACCTTCGCGGTAAACCTCAGTGGCGCCTTCCTGCTCGGTTACTTCGCCACCCGCCTACAGGAACAGTTGCCGCTGTCCAGCTACCGGCGGCCACTGTTGGGCACGGGTCTGTGCGGCGGCCTCACCACGTTCTCCACGATGCAGGTGGAATTGCTCACCATGATCGATGCGCACGACTACCGGCTCGCCGTCGGGTACGCGTTGGCAAGTGTGGTGGGTGGCTATGCCGCGATCCAGCTCGCCACCGCCATGGTCCGGCGGGTGGGAGTCCGGTCATGATTGTGCTGGTGTGGGTCGGGGTAGTGCTGATCGGCGGCGCGGGTTCGGTGCTCCGCTTCATCATCGACGGCGCGGTCACCTCACGGACCGGCCGTTCGTTTCCCTACGGCACGTTGGTGGTCAACCTCTCCGGGGCGACCCTGCTCGGCCTGACCGCGGGGCTGGCATTGAATCACGACGAGGCTCTGTTGGCCGGCACCGCCGCGGTCGGCTCGTACACGACTTTCTCGACGTGGATGTTCGAGACTCAACGCCTCGCCGAGGATCGTCAGCTGCTGGGTCTGGTGGCGAACGTGGCGGTGAGCATGGCCGCCGGACTCCTGGCCGCAGCGCTGGGGCGGCTGGTCGGGAGCCATCTGTGATCGCCGACTGCCTGAAACTGACCAGCTATTTCGGTGAGCGGAACCGCACCGGCGGAGCCTTTCTGGCCGACGCCCAGCTGGAGCTGTTCGGCCGGCGGGCAATCGCAACCAGTGTGCTGCTCCGCGGCGCCGAGGGCTTCGGGCTCAAGCACCAACTGCGGACCGACCGTTTACTCACTTTGTCCGAAGATCTGCCCGTCGTATCGGTCGCCGTGGACACTCGCCCGAGGATCGAGGCGTTGCTCGATGATCTTCGTGGGATCGGACACCGTGGGCTGCTGACACTGGAGCGCGCGCGGATGCTCCGCGAGGACATCGGTGCCGTCGCCCTGCCCGAGGAATTGCCCGAAGCCATCAAACTGACCGTGTATGTCGGGCGGCTGGAACGCGTATACCGGGTGCCGGCCTACGTCGCTGTATGCAAACTGCTGCATCGCCCCGGTATCGCGGGCGCCACCGTCCTGCTCGGCGTGGACGGGACCGTGCAGGGCCAGCGCCGGCGCGCCCGGTTCTTCGGGCGCAACGCCGACGTGCCGACGATGATCATCGCGGTCGGCTCAGGTGACCAGATCGGCCGGGTCCTGCCCGAGCTCGGTGGGTTGCTGCGCAGGCCACTGATCACCCTCGAACGGGTCCGGGTGTGCAAGAGTGACGGCAAGCTCATCGAGCGTCCGCACGTTCTGCCGACCACTGACGAGCATGGCATGGCCGTGTGGCAGAAGCTGATGGTCTACACGTCGGAACGAGCGTTGCACGGCGGTCAGCCGGTGCATCGGGCGCTGGTACGCCGGCTGCGGCGCTCCGGCGCCCGGGGGGCCACCGCGCTGCGCGGGATGTGGGGTTTTCAGGGACAGACCAGCCCGCACGGCGATCGTCTGCTGCAGCTGGGCCGCCACGTTCCGGTGGTGACCGTCATCATCGATTCCCCGGACCGGATCGCGGCCTCATTCGACGTCGTCGACAAGCTCACCACCGAACACGGCGTGGTCACCAGCGAGATGGTGCCGGCGTTAGCCACAATCACCGGCAACGAAGGCCTCGGCAGCCTGCGGCTTGCCCGGCACGAGATCTAGCGCGTGGATGATGGTGCACTTCACCCCACCGGCGTGAGCACCGTCCCTCAGCGGGCTGGCACGGCGCGTGAAGACCTGCGGAGCACGACGAGGGTGACGACGAGCAGGGCAACACCACACAGCAACATGGCCAGTGGCACGCCCAGCGAGTCGGCGAAGAAGTGCCCCACCGTCCAGGGCAGGTAGCCGAATCCCCCGACCAGCCCGACGACGGTCAGCGGCGTGCGGTCGGTTCCGACTCCCACCACTAGCAACACGACCGCCGCCGCCAGACCGAGCAGGGGAGCCGCGTCGGACCACTCGCCCACGGTGATCCCCGCGCCGGCGAGCACTGCAACACCGCCACCGACCAGGGCGATCACCTCGGGAGGCAGTAACCTCAGCCAACCTGCGGCCACCCATACGACTCCCGCCGCCGCGACCATCAGCCCGAGCGTGTCCGCGCCGCCGACCAGGCCCGCCGCGCCACCCGCCGCCATCAGCACACCAGCCAGACAGGCGAGATGCTGCGCCGGCCGATCCCGCCACCGCCACAACAGCGCCGCGTGCACAGCCGCCGCGGCGCCCGCCGACAGCCACACCGCAGGTTCCCCGGCATGGGCGAGGCCCCAGGCGATCTGGCCGGCTAAGGCGGCCACCGCGGCCGAGGACGCGAACCATAGTGCGCCGCGCAGCCTGATCAACGCAGGCGCAGACCCGTCGCCAATCCGAGCCCCCACCAGCCAGGTGGTGGCAGCGACAGCGGCCAGCAGCCCGAGCCGGCCGGCGATGGGTACCTCCCGCCAGTACTGGAGGACCAGCGTCACCGCACCGGAGAGCGCGAGCAGCCCACCGAGGTAGCCCAGCGCCTCGGTCACCGGCAACCGGCGACCGGCACTGGAGCTCTCCCGGCGGGCCCGCTCAGCGGCCAGCACGGCCTGCGCCTGCTCAGCGCTGAGAATCCGGGCCACCACGGCGCGCTCCAGGACCTCGGCGAGCTCCCCGGTGTCGCGGTCCCGTTGCGAGCTCACGCTGCGCTCCTCACTATCGGCCCCGGTTTGCTCTCGCATTATCCGCTTACAAGGAGCACGCGTCCGAGGAGCAACACAGCACTCAGGGCGGCGACGGCTAACACCGCCGGCCGCGTCCAGCCGTTGTCGAGTACCCGGCGCGCCGGACCGGAGAGCGCGAAACCAACGAGGAGAAAGGGGACGAACAGCACGGTCTTCGTGAGCGACTCGCCGGTGACCTGCCCCGCGAGGGCCAACGCGGCGATCGAGGTGACCGAGCCCAGGACGAAGTACCCGCCGATGGTGCCACGAACACGTGCGCCGTCCGCGTCTTGGTACAGCAACGCAATGGGCGGGCCACCGATCGATGCCGCGGTACCTCCTGCCCCGCTGGCGAGCCCGGCCAGCATCAGTGACCCTGGCCGGGGTCGTGGGCGCCAACGGAGTAACGAGAGCACCACGCAGGCGAGCACACAGAAACCGATAAGGGCGGCGAACACCCGCTGGGGCAACGCCACCACGGCGACCACTCCGAGCCCCGTACCGGGCAGCCGGCCCAGCATGGCCCAACCAATGCCTGACCAGTCAGCATGCCGCCAGTCCCGGACCACCGCGAGCACCGCATGCACCGATGTCAGCAAGATCAACGGCACCGGCACGAGCGTGGGGTCGACCATGGCCAGCAAGGGCGCCGCCACCAAGGCCATGCCGTATCCCACCGAACCCTGGACCAATGCAGCCACCACGAGGACCAAGCCGGCTGCGAGGAGCATGCCTCTCATCCTGCAATGAGCCTGCCCGATCACGGCCGTTCTGCACGGACAGGTGCCGCCCGCTGAATGCGCAATGAGGTCAGGGCAGCGCGGCTAGGAGGGTGGTGAGGGTGCGGTCGTGGGCGTTGTGGCCCATCAGTCCAATGCGCCACCCCGTGCCGACCAGTGGGCCTAGGCCGGCACCGACCTCGATGCCGAAGTCCTCGAGTAGGCGCTTGCGAGCGGCAGCATCTGACATGCCGTCGGGTAAGCGGGCTGCGGTGAGTTGCGGGAGTCGATGGCCTGGCTCGGCGAACAACTCGAAACCGTGCTCGGGCAGCGCCGCGTGTAGCTGCTCGCCCGCCCGCGCATGGCGCTCCCAAACCGCGGGTAATCCCTCCTCCAGCAGCCGACCCAAGCCCGCGTGCACAGAAGAGATCAATGTGGAGCTTGCGGTGTGGTGGTAGCGGGGCGGCTGGCCTTGGTAGTAGGCGTCGAGCAGGCTCAGGTCCAGGTAAAACGAGCACACTGGCGCCTCCCGGTCCCGGATTCGCTGCACCGCCCGATCCGACAGCGTCACCGGCGCGATTCCCGACGGGGCACCCAGACACTTCTGGGTCGCCGAGTAGCAGGCGTCGACGCCCCAGGCGTCCACCTCGACGGGGATCCCGCCCAGCGAGGTGACGGTATCGAGAAGCAGCAGCGTGTCAGTGTCCTGCAACTCATGCAGCGGGGAGAT
>DASYMC010000507.1:0-2757 GCA_036009255.1 Pseudonocardiaceae bacterium | reverse complement strand
GGGGACTCCGGGGTACCTGCCCGAAAGCCCCATACCTGACAAGGGATTTCACCGAGGCCATGGCCCAGACGAACGTCGCATTTGCGCGGTGTGGACGCGCTGAACGTCGACAACATTGAGGACCTGAGCTGGCCGGTACACCACATTGTGCTCGGCAAGGACATCCCGCTGATCCCACACCTGACCAACCTCAAACCGGCTGCCCCATCAAGGCGCCCGGCTGACCACGCTACCCGCCCCGGGTCCACGGCATGGGCAGCTTCCCGATCCGCGCCGTGGCCGTGCGTACCCAAGGCGTCGATCGTCGATCATCGTGATGGTGTGCTTAGCCCTGCAGTCCGGCGATCACTGCCCACGTTGCGATTGCCCCTATCGTGCTGGTCCAGCTCCCGTAGGCGGTGTAGTAGCCGACCGCCCACGTCGTCTGCTCGTTGAGGTGGAACTGCTTGGCCGGCAGATCACCGTTGATCACCGGATCGGACATGTTGCGGACTACAGCCCAGTGGGGCGGATCGTCGAGCTCCGCGCAGGCCAAGGCAAGCGCCGCATCGCCCATCTCCACCGCGGCCCCCTCCCGGTCAAGCCGGTTGGCGGTGGTGCCGTACTCGAAATAGTCGGTGGTCAGGATCGGGTGGAACTCGGGCATATCCCGAGCGTCCAGCTCCAGCTTGATGTCCGGGTCGTTGCGCGGCGCCCCGATCAGGGGTCCCGGGAAGGCGAAGCCCGGATGGGGTGGCCCGAACGGTGGCTCGGACAGCTCCGCCGCGAATCGCTTCATCAGGTCCCCAGCGTCATCGAGATGCTTGGTGGGCAGCGGCCAGTCGCTGCGATAGGTCTGGCCGTTGAACGGCTCGTTGCGAAACTCGTTCTGCAACCGGAACTTGGCCGCTCGGGTGATGACGACATCACCGAGCTGGAAGTCGTCGAACACGCTGCCGGCCGTGCCGATGGTGAGAAACACCGACGGACGCACCTCAGCGATGATCTGCTGGAAGAAGTCCTTGACCGGGAGGGTGGCCGTACCCTCGCCGGTCTTGACCCCGTCCTGGTTCAGGTGCAGCTCCGACTTGACGCACAACACACTGGTGCTGCCGATTCGAGTGGGCATGTAGCTGCCCAGTCGGCGGGAGGTGGCGGCCGGCGCGTGAGGCCGGATCTTGCCCTGGTAGTCGGCGAAATGGCGGGTGTATCGGTGCCAACGCTCCGGAGTTACCCCGGGGGTGAACACGCGCGCCAATCCGGCCAGCTCGTCCACCGTCCAGGTGATGACCACCACATCGGCCCGAGGAAGCGCGTCGTCCGGTAGCGGCGCGGGGTCCATGGGTGCCGGCTGCGGTGCAAGACCATCGGGGAACCCGATATGCGGCGTGGCCGCCAGCAGTTGGGCTACCCGAGCTGGTGCCGGAATCAGCTCCACCGGGTCAAGACCGCGGGAGAGAAGGTAGCGAGCGATTTCCTTACGCTCAGAATGAGCCAATCCAGCGGTTGCATCGGTCATGTCGGCACCCTTCTGCCGTGAGGTCTACCAAATCATCACGTCACCATCTGAAACTGAGCCGTTAGCGGCTTGACATCCATAGGGCGTGTGTTCAGTTGCCCGGACTCAGCTCGAGGCCGGCCGGATTTCACCGCGCTGGGCTAGTAGGTCGAGAATGGGACGCAGGCCCGCCGGGAGCTCGTGCTCGCCAAGGACTGTCGAACGGTCGTCACCTTCCTCGGCGATTGTGAGCTCATAACGGAACCGGTCCGGCAGGCCTGGTTCGGGCGGCGGGCGACCCCACGGCAAGTCGCGCAGCGCTGACTCGGCGCGAGCGGCGTCGTCAGGGGGGAGCTCAGCGGTGTCGATGGTGGCTCCTAGCGCTATCCCCGCGATCCCACCGCGGCGTGTTACCTGCACGCGCACTGGGACTCCCGGAGTGGCTGACGGCTCAGTTCTGCCGGTTCGACCCTGCGAGGAAGTCTCACAGTCGCACCTTAACGGCCTCCCACCCCTGCTCCACGGCGTGCGCCTGTTTGCTGTCGGACCCATACATCTGGCGCGCCTGGCGCACCGAGATGCTGGCGAACTCGCGGAAGGTCGCGGTGGGACGCAGTTGCGAGTCGCGCAGGGTGGCGTACCAGATGGGGCCGGCGGCGTCCCAGGCGTTTCCGCCGAGGGTGGTGGCCACGACATAGAACGCACGGTTGGGGATACCGGAGTTGGTGTGCACGTCTCCACCCGGCACGTAATGATCCATGTCCGCTGGCTGGTCATCGCCCCGGTGGGCCTTGCCGGGCTCTTTCATCGATCGCAGCGCGGGCTTGAGCACCTCGCCCACGATGTCGGCACCGATCAGCCAGTCAGCCTGCGTGACGTCGTGCCCGAGCACCATCTGCTTGACCTGGATCCCGAACACATCAGACATCGACTCGTTCAGGGCCCCGGACTGTCCGGAGTAGACCAGGTTGGCCTCGTACTGGGTGACACCGTGGGTGAGCTCGTGGCCGATCACGTCAATGCCCGCGGTGGTCTGGGTCAGGATCCGCCCGTCACCGTCACCGAAAAACATGTGCCCGGCGCCGTCGTAGAAGGCGTTGCCGTAGTTGGTGCCGTAGTGCACCAGGCCCTGCAGCGGCTGACCAGCGCCATCGATGGAGTCGCGCTCGAATACTTTCCAGTAGTAGTCGTAGGTGGCGCCCAGCCCCTCGTAGGCCTGGTTCACCGCCGCATCGCTGACCTCCGGTTGACCCTCGGCGCGGACCACCTGGCCGGATGTC
>DASYMC010000506.1:0-2331 GCA_036009255.1 Pseudonocardiaceae bacterium | reverse complement strand
ACTCAGCAGCCACGGTCAGCGGTGTGCTGCGGCGGGTGACATTCAGTACGTCGCCGTAGGCGAACTTGGTGGCCACGAGATGGCCGGCCAGCCCGGCTACCACCGAGCACCGCTGGCGTAACCCGGGGTCGTCACCGTCGGCTCCGCCCGGCAACCCCAGGCGCAGCACGCCGAGCCGGTCGGTTCCGAAAGAACGACCATGGGCGTCGCGGGCTTCAGTGATGCCGTCGGTGTAGAGCAGCAGCCGGTCGCCCGGCTCGAGATGTTCGTGTACGACTGCGACGTCACGGCCGGACACGCCTAGAGGTACCCGACGGCCATACTGAAGTGCTTTCACGGTCCTGTTCGCGCGCAGCAGCAACGGCGGGGGATGCCCGGCGACGAGGTAACTCAGCTCACCGGTGCTGGTGTCCAGACGCGCCAGGACCGCCGTGACAAAACGGGCGCCCGGACCGTGGGCGATGATCTCGGCGTCGGCACGGCGCGCAATCACACTGAGATCGCGCTCACCGCTGCGACGAGCGTTGCGAATCGCGGCGAGGGCAACGGCCGTGGTCAGACCGGCTTGTAGGTCGTGGCCAACGGCATCGAAGAGCCCACAAAACGCCACCTCCTTATCGACGGCGTAGTCGAAACCGTCGCCCCCGACCCGGTCGTGCGGTTCGAGCACTGCGGTGATGACCAAGTCGCGGGAGGCGAAGGTGAGCGGCGGCAGGAGCTGCCAGAGCAACTCAGCATCCACGCTCAGCGGTGTGCTGCGGCGGGCGACGTTCAGTGCATCGCCGTAGGCCAACTTGGTGGCCACGAGATGGCCGGCCAGCCCCGCTACCACCGAGCACCGCTGACGCAACCCGGGGTCGTCACCGTCGGTTCCGCTCGGCAACCCCAGGCGCAGCACGCCGAGCCGGTCGGCTCCATCGACCATCGGAACCCACAGCACCACGCCGGCGTCAGGATCGGTACCGGCGAGGACCTTGACGAACTGGAATGCGCGCCCGGCCAGGCTGCCTTCAACGGTTACCGGCTCGCAGTGATGTTTCGGGATCGGCCAGAGTGTCCGTTGCGCAAGGTCCACCACATACATGTGCGCCGTCAGCCCCACCAGACTCACCGCCTCAGCGATCACCCGGGGGAGATCATCACCGGAGGCCGTGTGACTCTCCTCGATAATCTGGGCCACTACCCGCCACCACTGCCCCTGCTCCAGCTCCGAGTCCACTGGTCGATCCAACAGCCTTCGCGGCGCTAGACCAACGCGAGGCAGCGTTGCCGCCTCTACCCACCCCGGGAAAGTACGGTCCCGGCGGTGGCGCTCAGCGAGCTGGTCGACCTCGGTCGCGCGGACGACGGCACGGCTGAGAACAAGGAAGAGGACGGCGACGACGGCGCGGCTGGAATGCTGGTCCCGGTGGCGTAATAGCACGCTAATGGCACACGCGGGGTGTTAGCCGCAAGATAGGGGTACCCGCGCGCCTCCGGGTATCCCACCACTTTCGTGCCCAGCCCCGGGGGCCATTCCGGAGCAAGGCCCGCCGGAGGCGCGAGACTGTCCTGATCTCGAATCGGTTGACCTCCTCGGCGTGAACACTGATCGGCCGTGTCTCCGACTACCTGGAAGTGTCATTGGGTGCCGCTGAATTCCGGCGAGGTGCTGGTGTGTGTCTGCACGTGCGTACTGGTTGCGTCGCTTCCGCTGGCGGCTCGCTGACGATGATCATGTAAGCGCCAGTCTGGGAGGCTGCGCCGGTGGCACACATTGGCGCGAGCATCCTGGTGTCCCTGAATGGTCGACCTCTGGCGGACTCGGCTTGTACTACCGCCTTGAGAGCCGACGCGGTCGACACCTCTTCAGCGTTATGACCTGTGCAAACGGTTCGCGCGTCGTTTGGGCACACATTCGGCACCGCGGGATCAAAGAGGAGACGCTTACGCCTGCGCGTGGTAACGCCGCAGGTGCCCGTGCGCGGCGACGGGTCGTAGGACGATCCGGGTCTGTGCGGACGAGGACTCAGCTGGGTGGCCATGGCACGCAAGTACGGGGCTGACAGAGGTTGACGGGGTGAGACCGATCGGTATCGTAGGAGAGGGTCACCGCTAGCGCGTCTCTGCAAGTTGAGCGGTGCCTAGCGACCGACAACGACGTGCCCCGGTGGGACTGGGCGTTCAGCGCGTTGCAAGCAACGGGTAGGCGTGCACTCGGCGGGTCCCAGGAAGCGATCTCCATGGTAACCAGCTTGACATGTACGGACGATGGGCATGACCGCGCAGCACCGCTGCTGCCCGCAACTTTGAGCTATCCACGCAAACGGACCGTAGTATCGTAGCCGCTCG
>DASYMC010000505.1:0-4333 GCA_036009255.1 Pseudonocardiaceae bacterium | reverse complement strand
AAGCAACAGACGTCTGCTTGGTAGTCCCCGGATATGGCGTGAGATATGGCGTAGACGCCGCATGGTCAAAATCAATGTATCGCCGCCAACCACCGATCGCCGGTGGGACGTCAATCACGAAGCCCACCGATGCCCGATCGCTGTGCCTTGTTACCGGCGCCACGCCGTCCTGCACGGCTATCCTATTCGCTGCTGGACCAATTTCCTGAGGGGTAACGGTCAACGTTGCGGACATTGCATGCCTCCTGTATTTCTCGCCGCGCTGAGCACAGTGCGCCCGCGCACCTGAACCAGCACAGCGACTGTCTGGACCCCCAGCCTCACGCCGCTCCGACACCACAAGTGTCGTATGATGCACAGCAATCGCCCACTAGCCATCACTGCGCTGGGTTCCGGTATTAACCACAATGCTTCACACCACTGGTAAGCCAATTAAAGCGCCGCCGTCAACGGTCAACGGCATCGACCCAGACCCCACCACGCCATCCGCGGCATATCCGCAACTATTGTTGAACGAAAAGGTTGCGTCAAGCCCTGGCGTCTCCCAGCGCAACAATGGCTTTTTTGTATGTCGACGAGCAGCATCTTCTCAACCCATCCCACCGGTCCGCTGTCACCTACGTGACAGGAGCAATGTCCTCTTGCCGACACTGCTGAATGACCTCAACCGCTGAGCGTGGCTCGCAACACATCCGGCTTCGCGGGGACGGGGTACCCGCGTCACTCAGCTCCGTGGGCCGGCCGACAAAACTGCTTAGCTCAGCGGGACATTGTTGGACAGGTTGGCGAGGGAGCGCAGCGAAGGGAACTCGACGGGCAGGCCGGGATGCGCCAGCCCGAACACCTGCTCGGGTCGACCGAGAGGCACTGTTGCATTAGGCGAAGGGCGTCCTCGCCGCGCACCAAAGTGGGGAGGCAGGCCCCTCAAGCGCCGTGGAGAACGGTAACAAACCGGGCATTCGAACACCTGCTGCATGACTTCTGGGCGAGCAGGTGGATCAGGTTGAGCAGGCCGATCGCTTAATGCAACTGTGAGACATCCCAGGAGCTTGGATGTCAAGCTGCGGCCTTCTCGCCACGATGTGACCATGCGGCCGCTTCGTCGGAGCAGGTCCGGGTTTTGAGGCAGCCGTGCAGGATGCCCACGAGCCGGTTGGCGAGCTGGCGTAGTGCGGCGTGGTGTTCGATGCCACGGGCTTTGAGCTGGTCGTAGTAGGCACGGGCGCCGGGCGAGGCGTTGAGCGCGGCGAAGGCCTGGGTCATGAGGGCGTCGATGAGCCGGTCGTTGTGCACGAACCGGGCCATCACGACCTTCTTTTTGCCCGAGGCGCGGGTGATCGGGCTGGTGCCGGCGTAGATGCCCCTATGGATGTCAAGCTGCTGAGGCTTGCTGCATGGTGGGTTCAGGTTTGGGTTTGATGAGCTGATAGATCTCGCGAGCGACGTAGCGTTTAAGGCAGCGGATCGCTTCACGCTTGGTCTTGCCTTCGGTGATGCGGCGTTGGGCGTAGTCGCGGGTGCGGGCGTCCCAGCGCAGCCGGGACAAAACGATGGTGTGCAGGGCGCAGTTCGCGTGTCGATCCCCGCCGCGGTTGAGCCGATGGCGGTGGGTCTTGCCCGAGGACGCCTCGACCGGGCTGACCCCGCATAGGGCGGCGAAGGAGGCCTCGCTGTGGAGTCGTTCGGGGTTGTCTCCGGCGCCGATGAGCAGCGCGGCGGCGGTGTCGGGTCCCACCCCGTTGCGGTCGAGGAGCTGTGGGGCGTGGGTGGTGAGCGTCTGGGTGATCCGGAGCTTGAGGTCAGTGATCTGGTCGGTGAGGTCAAGGATCCGGCGGGCTAACAGCTGCAGCGTGTACACCGCGGCGGTGGCAATATCGCCGGGCGCGTCGGTAGGCAGTGCAGCGCACTGGCCAATGAGCCTCGGGGTGCTCAGCCCGGCCAACGAGTCTCGGAGCAGGGGATCAGCACAGACGAGCACGGCCTTGAGTTGGTTGATCGCTTGGGTACGCGACTTGACTGCCGATGTCTTGGCCAGCCTGAACAAGCGGACCATCTCCACCGGCCCATCACCGGTCTTGGCCCTCGCGGTGGCCTGGCCGGAGAGCACCGCCCGAGCGGCGGCCTCGGCGTCGATGGTGTCGGTCTTGCCGCGCCGGCGGCGGGTGGCCTTGTCGGGCTGGTTGACCTCGATCACATCGATACCCTGTGCCCGCAGGTGCCGGGTCAGCGCCGCTCCGTAGGAACCGGTGCACTCCACCCCCGCCCGCCACAACGTTCCGAACGTACGTGCCCAGGCCGCCAGGTCTCGGTAGCCGGCGGCGGTCGTCGGGAATGTCGCGCTGGCCAGCAGCACTCCCAAAACAGTGATCACCGCCGCGACATGCGCATCTTTGTGAGTGTCCACGCCCAGAACTACCTCACCGGTGGGGCCCTCGGTGTGGTTGTGCTGGTCGGGTCGGGCCAACCGGGGCATGCTGGGCATCGTCGTCTGTCTCCTGATTGTCACGGGAATGGATGGCCGTCGCCGGACCGGTGCGGGTGGTCAGAACTGTGACGGTGCCCTGTTCACGGCAAGGCCCCTATCGAGACACACCCCATCGGTCCGGCGGCAGCAAGCATTGCCCCGCACCGATGGCCGACAGATCTACGCCAAGGCACCACGGCCAGTTCTTGCGCGGGTCAGACCACGGCACGGGACAACACGCCGTGATCCTCACAGTTCTTGCGGGATTTCGCGTCGGTGTAGCGCTCGGGGTCATCCCCGAACTCGGCGAGCACCCGGGCGCCCAGAACCGGTCCCAGCCCGGGCTGGGACAGAATGATCTTAGCGTCCGGGTGCTGGCCAAAATGCGCATCCACCTGCCCTTGCAGGACCTTGACCTGCTCCTGGAGCGTGGTCAGCACCGCCACCGCGGCGCGGGTCGTGGCCGCGTACGCCGCGGTGAGTACCTCGGGCTGACCCAAGTGCTCAGCGCGCAGCACCGCCTGGATCCCAGCGGCCTTCTCCGCGACATTGCGGCGGCGGGCCCGGGTGAGGGCGGCACTGATCTGGGTGATCGTCAGCTTCGCCGCCGAGGCCGGGTCCGGTGCCCTGGCCAGCAACTCCAGCACATCAGCGGCATCCAAATCCTCGAAGGCCTCCAGCGCGGCCGGGAAGTACTCCCGCAGCGCGTGGCGCAGCCGCTGGGTGTGACGGGTCCGTTCCCAGATCAACGTCTTGTGCGCCCTCGTCACCACCTTCACCGCCCCGGCCGCCGCGCTGTCCGCGGCCACCGGACGCAGCTGGTGCGAATCGGTGCACACCATGTCAGCCAGCGTGTGCGCATCGGCGGCATCGCTTTTCGCGCCCGACACGCTATGCCCTTCCCGGTACCGAGCCACCTGCAACGGGTTAATCGCGTACACCGTGTACCCGGCAGCGATCAACGCGGCCACCCACGGCCCCCGGTCGGTCTCGATGCCGACCAGCACCTCCACCTCGTCGGTGTCCTCGCCCAGCTGCTCACCGATCATCGCGTGCAGCCGCGCCATCCCGGCCACCCCCTCGGGCAGCCGGGCCTTCGCCAACCGCCGCCCCGCGGCATCCATCACCTCCACGTCATGGTGCGCCTCGGCCCAGTCATCCCCCACGAAAAGCAACGGCTCTCCCCTCCTAGCCTCGATCATCATCAGCCCCCAGCGGGAGAACCATCAGCGACCTAATGAAGCAGTGCTCACGCCACACACCAGCGGGCACGACATCCCATCAACGATCAACTCTCCCAACCAACCGGCAGGGGCACGATCTGTCATCAGAACTCAACGTCCAGGCGCCACGAGTACTCACCTGCCAGCGGGCTACCAAGCGCGAGTCTGCCGGATGGCCGACCCGCTAGCTCTCATTAGGCGGCGGGCACCAGCTCATCGACCACTCGGGGGTAGGCCGGTGCTTGGTCAGTCGTGACCTCAGTGGGTCGCGGGCTGTGCTGTAGTGCGCGGGTGAAGAATCGGCGCGTGGCCGTCAAGTCCCGCTTCTGGGACACCAGCACGTCAATGACCTGCCCGAACTGGTCGATCGCCCGGTACAGGTAGACCCACCGGCCAGCGACCTTGACGTACGTTTCGTCGACAAACCAACGATCACCGGGGGCGTGCCAGCAGGGTCGAGCCGCATCAATCAGCAGTGGGGTGAACCGGTGCACCCAACGATAAATCGTGACGTGGTCGACCTCGATGCCCCGTTCGGCCAGCAACTCCTCGACGTCACGGTACGAGAGCCCATAGCGCAAGTACCACCGCACAGCCCAATGCCGTTAAGTTAGAGGCTTGAGCTGGGCTGCTGGCGGTGTGGGTC
>DASYMC010000504.1:0-8111 GCA_036009255.1 Pseudonocardiaceae bacterium | reverse complement strand
ACCCGAGCCGTCCGAGGCGCCGAACAGGATCCGGGCCAGCTCGACCCGGCGCCGCTGGCCGCCGGACAGTGTGTGCAACGGCTGTGTCAGCACCCGGTCAGGTAGCCCTAGGCTGGCGCAGATCCGCGCCGCCTCGCTCTCGGCGGCGTAGCCACCCAACGCGGAAAACCGGTCTTCCAGGTGGCTGTAGCGGCGCACGGCACGGCTCTGCTCGTCGCGGCCGACCAGTTCGGCCATCTCCGACTGAGATTTCTCCATCTCATGCAACAGCTGATCGAGTCCTCGCGCCGATAGCACTCGGTCTCTGGCTGAAATCGACAGGTCGCCCTCGCGGGGATCCTGCGGCAGGTAGCCCAATTCCCCGCTGTGGCGGATCTGGCCGGAATAAGGCAGCGACTGGCCCGCCAGCACTCGCAGCGTGCTCGTCTTGCCAGCGCCGTTGCGCCCGACCAGCCCGATCCGGTCGCCGGGTTGCACCCGCAAAGCTGCTCCTGAGAGCAGGGTCCGGGACCCAGCGCGCAGTTCAAGGTCAGTGGCTGTGATCACGTGAGGTGACTCCAAAGGTGGTCGCCGGCAGGGACAAGTTCCCCCACGCCGCGGCGCGCGGGGGGCCAGCAGCACATCAGCTTGTCGTGACCACGGACCCATACTACCCGGCCACCGCACCCGGACACCTCCGGTGACAACCACATGGATGCTTGTCGCCGTCGCCGGTCCCGTCAGGGCGAGGTGAGGTGTACCTCAACGCAACGCGTCCGGCGCGCGGCCTCGTCGAGCACTGCACGGCGCGGTTCACCGATGTCCAGCACCCGTGGATCGGCGCGCTCCAGTAACGCGGCCAACCGCGGGTCGGTGGCCAAGGTGCGGAGCGCCGCCCTATCCCCACCGAGAACGATGGCGTCCAGCGCTGCGGCGCTTGGCAATAGCACCCGAGCTGCGGTGTCCGCCGCAGCGCGAAGTGCCACTCGCGCTTGGCCCTCCCGGCGCCGGGCAAAACGCTGCTGGGATTGGCCGCCCGCCGCGGAACGACCGTGCACCAGTCGGCTGCCGGTGCTGGAGGTGAGCACCACGCCCGCGCGGGCGATTCCCACGCTGTAGCCGCCCAGACGCACCAGCAGCAACCCGATGGTGCGCGGCACCATGAGGTGGTTGACCAGGTCGTCCACCGCCAGACCGGCGTGCTCACCGAACTGGACCGAGATCGGACCGAAGGGCACTGGAATTGCGGCCACGGCGCCATCACCAGCCACAACATCCACCCGCTGTGGCGAGGCCATGGTCGTCAGTGCCCCGCCGTGCCTGGCAGCAAATCGCTCCAGGAATCCGACCAGCCGCTCAGGCTCCACTTCTATCCCGCGCCCACCACCGGCGAGCTCCCGGGTCTGGCTCATCACGGCACGCTAGCGCGCCACACCCAGTGATCCTGCCGTCGGCTCGCTCTCCGCACGCATCTCCTAGGCGAACTGTTCCTGTTCTTCACCGAGGCCATGGGCCCGCGTAGCGTGCACTCGTGATCGATGTGTTGGTGGCGGGAGGTGGTCCTGCAGGGTGGGCGGCGGCGGCTGCGTGCGCGCGGCTGGGTCTGGGTACCGAATTGGTGGATCCTGCACCGGACCGGCCATGGCGGGCCACCTACGGTTCCTGGCGGGAAGAGCTACCCACCGACGTGGACTCCGCCGTGGCAGCCGCCGGCGATGGTGAGGCGATCGGCACCACCGCACATCGGCTGGGCTGGAAATATGTGGTGCTGAACAACACCGCGTTGCGCGACGGCTTCGCCACGGCTCCGATCAGCGTGGTGAAGGGCCGGGTGCGGGATGCCCGCCCGGACCCGGATGGGGTCACCGTGGATGTGGACGGCAAAAAACGGCGGGCCGCTGTGCTGATCGACGCAACGGGCGCGGCACGCTCGGTGCTCGGTTCTGCTACTCGCCGGGCCAGCGCGGAACAGACCGCGGTGGGGGTGCTGGTCGACGCCGAAGCCGCGCAGAATCTGGTGACCCCGGGCAGCGCGCTGTTCATGGATTGGCGCCCACACCACGGTGAGACGGGATGGCCTACGTTCCTCTACGCCGTGCCGGTGACGCCGGATCACGTGCTGCTCGAGGAGACCTCGCTGGCCCGGCGCCCCGGGTTCGGGTTGGCGGCGCTGCGCCGCCGGTTGCACGCCCGCTTGGCCTATCACCGCATCTCGATGCCCTCGGACGGCGAGGAGCGGGTACGCATCCCGGTGGACCGGCCGTTGCCAGCGCCCGTGGACTGGCGTGGGCCGGTGGTGCCTTTCGGTGCGGCGAGTCCGCTGGTACACCCCGCCACCGGTTACAGCGTGGCCGCGGCATTGCAGCTGGCACCCCGGGTGGCTGTGGCCATCCACGATGCGCTGCAGCAAGGCGGTTCGGCCGTTGCCAGCGCCGCCGCCTGGCACACGGTGTGGAGTCCGGCCGCGCTGGCGGTGCATGCCCTGCGGCGTCGCAGCCTGGAGTCATTGTTGCGCTTCCCGGCGGAGCTGGTGCCGAGTTTCTTCGATGTGTTCTTCGCTCTGCCGCCGCGGCACCGCTGGGCCTATCTCACCGGCCGCGAAGATGTGCAGGGCAGCGCCGCAGCAATGGGCGCGCTGTTCGCCGCCGCTCCGTGGTGGCTACGCCGACGGCTGGTGCTCGGCGCACTCGATCCGCGCAATCCATCGGCTCTGGATGACGGAGCGACCACGGTCTGACCACATCATGTACGAGCCGTTACTCCATCAGGTGTAACCCGATCGGGAAATATGCCGTCCGGGAGCTGCTGCGCGTAAATTGCTTTAACGGAGGGGTGGCATCTGGCGCAACAACCGGAGGGGTGCAGTGCACATTCCAGATGGTTACCTGAGTCCACAGACCTGCCTGGTGGGCTTCGTGGTGGCAGTCCCCGTGATGGCGGCAGCCGCAGCCAAGGTCCACAAGCGAGTGAAGACCCGCAACGTGCCGACGCTGGCAGTGCTCGCGGCCGTCTGCTTCCTGATCATGATGTTCAACATACCTATTCCCGATGGCACTACGGCCCATGCGGTGGGCGGAGCCCTGGTGGCGATCCTGCTGGGGCCGTGGGCGGCGGTGATCGCGGTCAGTGTGGCATTGGCGTTCCAGGCCCTGCTCTTCGGCGATGGCGGGGTCCTCGCCTACGGCGTCAACGTGTTCAACATGGCTATCGCGCTGCCCTTCGTCTCCTACGGCCTGTACCGGTTGATCTCGGGCAATGCCTACCTGACCAGCGGCCGGCGGGTGATCGCCGGATTCATCGGCGGTTACGTCGGCCTCAACGTCGCCGCTCTCTGTGTGGGAATCGAGCTGGGTATCCAGCCGACTCTGTTCCATGACGCAAACGGAGCCCCGCTCTACTCGCCGTATCACCTATCGCAGGCGGTACCCGCGATGTTGTTCGCCCATCTACTGGTTGCCGGGATCGCGGAGGGCATCGTCACCGCCGCAGTTATCACCTACCTACAGCGGGCGAACCTGCCCTTGTTGCAGGTCAACCATCCTGGGGTGCCGGTCGACGCCGACGCTGCGGCAGCAGAGGGATCTCGCAGGCGGCGGCTGCGCCCCACCGTGGTGGCCGGCGCGGTGATGGCCCTGATGGTAGTGCTCACTCCGCTGGGTCTGCTCGCACAGGGCACCGCCTTCGGCGAAGACGCGCCGGAGGAATTGGACCTGCAAAAGCTGGGTCTGTCCGCGATTCCGGAGGGACTGAACAGATATAGCACGTTCTGGCAGAAGGCGATCTTCCCCGACTACGACTTCGCCGGCGCGGCGACCCCGGTCGTGGGCTACCTCATCTCTGCCGTCGTCGGAATCCTGGTGGTCGGGTTGGCGGTATGGATAATCGCGAAGCTCGTTGCGCTGGCGGCCAATCGCGGCGAGGCCACCCCTGAGCCGAGGACCTCCGAAGAGGTGCGATCGTGACCGATGCGCCAGCCAGTGCGGCATCCCGCGAACGGGATCGCCCCGTTGTGCCGCAGTGGCTACTGCAACAAGACATGGCCATGTGTCCCTGTGGCTGCATCGGCAAGCGCAAGAAGGGCAGCTACCTAACCAAGACCATCCAGGGCGGTTCCAAGCTCCTTCAGCAGGTGATGTTCGGCGAGGACGTCGCGACCGCGCGCGGTCTCCTGCAGAGAATCGACCCACGGGTCAAGCTGCTCAGCTTGATCGGCTTGCTCATCGTCGCCGGACTCAGCCATTCGATGATCGCCCTCGGGGTGATGTACGTGGCGACGGTGGTTCTCGCGTCGGCTTCGGCGCTGCCGGTCGGCTTCTTCATCAAACGGGTGTGGCTGTTCGTTCCGATCTTCACCGGCATTGTGGTGCTGCCCGCAACCCTGTCGGTGGTGACTCCAGGGGACATCGTGTTGACCCTGTGGCACTGGAACGGGGATCCGCAGGGGTTCACCCAGCAGGGGCTCGTCGCGGCAGGGCGGGTGGTGGCCCGGGTCGCTGTGTCGATTTCTTTGGTGGCGCTGCTGACGCTGACCACATCCTGGATCCGGTTACTAGCGGCACTGCGCAGCTTGGGTGTCCCCCGGATATTCATCCTGATCATCGGTATGGCCTACCGATATATCTTCCTGTTGCTGACCTCGGTGACCGACATGTACCAGGCACGCCAGGCCCGCACCCCTGGCACGCCGAAACATGATCGCAGCGCACGGGCCTTTCTGGGAGCCAGTGTGGGCGCATTACTGGGCAAGGCAAGCCAGCTGTCCGAGGAGGTGCACCAAGCCATGACCGCCCGCGGCTTCCGTGGAGACGCCAAGACCCTGGAGATCCACCGGCCGCGCGCTATCGATGCCTACTACGTGGTCGCGGTAGTCATTTTCGGTGCGGCGATCTTGATTGGAGACCACCTTCTTGGCCGTTGACGGCAACCCTGACGCGAGCGAATCGTGTCGTGCCCCAAAACCAGCCGAGCCGATCCTGGTCGCGACCGGCCTGCATTATTCGTACCTCGACCGCTATCCAGCCCTCAACGATGTGTCAGTCGAAATCCGCCGCGGTGAACGGGTGGCGCTGCTCGGCGCAAACGGCTGCGGCAAGTCGACCTTGCTCAAGGTGCTCGATGGCCTCATCTTCCCCACCAAAGGCTTCTACTATGCCTTCGGCCAGGAGGTCACCGAAGACACCATGGAAGACGTCCAGATGTCGGAAGGCTTCCGGTCCCGCGTCGGCTTCGTCTTCCAGAACTCCGATGCCCAGGTTTTCTCGCCCACAGTTCGCGAAGAGATCGCGTTCGGTCCTCTTCAGCTCGGCCTGTCCCGGGAGGACACCACAGGCCGCGTCGAGGACGTCACGGCCATGCTCGGCATCACCGATCTGCTCGACCGCGCCCCATACCAGCTATCCGGGGGTCAGAAGAAGAAGGTAGCCATCGCCACCGTGCTCGTCATGGGCCCTGAAGTGCTGCTCTTCGACGAGCCCACCGCCGCGCTGGATCCCCGCACCCAGTACTGGCTGATGGACCTGATCGAGCAACTCGGTGAAAGCGGTAAGACCATCGTGCATGCCACGCACGACCTCAACGCCCTCCACAGGATCGCGGACCGGTGCGTCGTGTTCAGCGAAGACCACACGATCGTCACCGAAGGAACTCCCGAGCAGACATTGGCTGATCGGGATCTATTGCTGGGTGTGAACCTCATCCACCAGCACAGCACCCTGCCCAGCCCGCGATCAGGAGCAGCCGGCGCGATCAGGGATGCGGGACGGTGACGTTCACCTCGACGTTGGGTTTGATCTTGAGGGCACCGAGCATCGCGGAGAACGGCTTGATGCCGAACTTGCGCTGATCCAGGACGACCTTGGCGCTCCAGCGCTCACCGTCGTCGTGCGCGTCGAGCGAGATCTGTTGTGTCACGCCATGCAGCGTCAGGTCGCCCTCGACGCGCGCACGGTTGCCGTCACGCACCACTGAGACAGAGCGAAACTGGATCTTCGGGTACTTGCGGGGTTCGAGCGTTTTCTCGGCATTGCGCTCGATGTCCCTACGGTTCGAATCTGAGATGTCGTTGATCACCCGCAACGAACCCGCGTCGAAGTCGGCCGTTATCCCGTCATCCTCTCCGATGTCCACGGACAAGCTCGTCACCTTCAGGGTTGCGTCGTGGCCGAAGGAACTCGCCATTCCGTCAACAAAGACCGATACCCGACAGTCCACCGCTTCAGCGTCGAAAGTTGGCACCCGGTGAGCCTAGCTCGCCAGGATACGAAGAGTCACCGGCATTCACCCGAAGCGCCGCCAGGCCCGAGTCGTTCACTCCTTCAGGCTGCCCAGCGCAGTTGCCGCAGGCTGGATAGCCTCGGCGAGGTGTTGCACGTCGGGCAGACCATCCCGATCGGCGTTCAAGGCCACGTAGGCGCGGCCTTGATACCAGGAAAGCCCGATGACCAAGGCCTGGCCGGCTACTAGTGGCGCGATCGGGAAGTTTTCTGCCAGCGCCGCACCATCGAGGGTGTAGGGAATGCTTGGCACCGGGATGCTGGTCACCATGAGGTCGAACAGCAACGACGTGCCCGGCAACCGGTGCCGTGACCCGCAGAACGGAGGGTGGCAACCGGTCGGCCAGGATTGGTACCGCACCGGGGCCGCAGCTGCCGCCGGTGGACCTGTTCTGCTCCATCCCCCGCCGGATCATGAGCAGCTGTTCAACAGGATCAGGCTCGCCGACCGGTAAGTCGCAGAGGCAGCCCGACAACCGGTTTCCCCGGTATGTTCCCCCGATCGGGCTCGTTGGCTGACCGGGATGAACGCCCGGAGGATCAATCCGCCGGCCTGGCCGCCGCGGGCCACAATCCACCGCCGCAATGCCCCGGTCACCACCGCGAGCAGGACATCGTTCACGGTGCCGCCGTAGCTAGCCCGGATGCGGCGTACCTGCTGAAGATCGAGTCCGGCCACCGCCAATGCCCGCCGACCCGAGGACTGGATCACCAGCGGGGAGGCCGGAGCCGGCAAGTGTGCGCTGCGCAGCCAAGGCTGCCGTGACAGCCGAGGTATGCACATGGATGTGGGGTCCTTGGCACAGATTCAAGATCACCTTCCCAGCTGCCCGCAGGCAGCGGGAACCCCGATAGCTGCACCCGCCGCCGTAGTTGCGGCAGGCGCTGGGCCCGTTCCGCCAGCAGGGCGGCCACTCGTCCGGGATCACCAAGATGAACGGGTCGGAAGGTCGCCAACGCGCCGAGGTGCATCGGGAACACATCGCGATCCAGGCTCAGGAAGGCCGTGTCCAAGCCGGTAAGCCGCACCGGTGCAGCCTCCCACAAAAGATCGTATGTGGCGCCCAAAGCTGCCCAGGGGCGCTGGTGCATGATCGTGCTTGTGCAGGTACTTGTCGACGCGGACAACCTTGATGTGCCCCGGCTGCGCCTGCTGGTCGCGGCACTGGACCCAGGCCCCTGCGCTGAGATCGTGGTCGCCGGGGCGCCAGCCGTGCTGGATGCCATCGACTGGCCCCCACACGCTCAGGTTCTGCCGGCCAGCGGCTGGCAAGGCGCGGACCTGCTGCTGGCTCGCGCCTACCGCGCCGATGACCAGCCGCTGCTGTTGGCCACCGGCGACGGCGATTTCGCACAACTGGCGCGACGCCATCCGGGTCCGGTCCTCCTGGTCAGCGGAACCGCAAGCCGCTCCCGCACCCTCGCCGGCCCCCGCATCACCCCCACCGACCCGGCTGCTGACGGCGGCGCAGCGCTTCGCTCCTGGATCGCATCCTGGGGACAGACCGCAGGTAGGTAACCGGCGGATTAGTGCAGTCTGTTCCCAGCAGACGCCGAACGAGTCCCGAGGAACCGGAGGTCAGTTGTGTCGACGTTGTTCAGCCGCATTATCGAGGGAGAAATTCCGGGGCGATTCGTCTGGCGTGATGATCGCTGCGTTGCGTTTCTCACCATCGCACCACTGCGGCCCGGACATACTCTGGTTGTCCCCCGGCACGAGATCGACGAATGGACCGACGCGCCAGGAGATCTGCTGACCCATCTGATGATGGTGGCGCAGCACATCGGCGCCGCGCAGAAGGCCGGTTTCGACGCACCACGCGCCGGAATGGTGATCGCCGGGTTTGAGGTTCCGCACCT
>DASYMC010000503.1:0-22697 GCA_036009255.1 Pseudonocardiaceae bacterium | reverse complement strand
AAGCGGCCTACCGGCAGTACGGCCATGCCTGGGAATGGACCGCTCGCTGCGGCAAGACAGACCCCGCTGCAGCACAAGCGATGGCTGCCGCGTCCTGGGCGGTCGCAGCGGCTTGGCGACAAATCGCCTCAGGCACGACGTTGCCTTGGTGGGCCTTGGCGGCCATCGAGTCCGCCGCCGGCGCCTTCGAATCCCAAGCACGCGACTACGAAACCCGCGACACCAGCGAGGGACCATGACCAAGGACGAAACCACCAAACCCGTGATGCCTCGGACGTTAGGAGAGGCTCACGAGGAGTTGGCGCGGATTCGGCCGAGTCGGCAGGCGTCTCTTGCGGAGTGGCTTGCGTATTACCAGCGATCGGCGGCCCTGTATACCGAAATCGCTGAGATCGACCGCGGTCATCATCACGAAAGCCTCTATTGGGCCGACCACGAGCGCGAGCGCGCAAAGGAGATCAAGGGTCAGATCCACGCCTGTAACGATCAGTGAGACCAAGGGAAACGCACCATTGTGAACACCGGAGACGAACACTATGAACAAGACCATCGAAACAGGCGAGCCCAAGACGTTGATGCAGGCTCACCACGCGTTGGTACGCATTCGACCGAGTCGGGATGCGTCACTGCCTGCATGGTTTGCGTATTACCAGCGGTCGGCGTCTGTATACGAGCAGATCGCCAAAATCGATCCGAAACACGATGGGGAAGCCCTGTATTGGGCGCAACGGGAGCGAGCCCGAGCAGACAACATCGCCGAACGAATAAGGGCACGACCCGGCTAGTAACGACAACCTAAGGTCACACTATCAAGAGGGGAGGTGCATGGTGATGTAGGAGACCGGAGGCTGGCTTGTGTTAGTACAGCCAACCGCCAACTCCATGCAGCGAATTCGCCGACGCGGCACACCTGCACACAGCTCGTGCAGGTCGTATCTGCGCACCGGCGATAAGAATAAAGGAAATTAAACGCGCCGGGTCGCGCGGTAATGCCGCGCGCCCTCATCAACTGCAAGACCAACGTACGCGCAGAAGCGGAACTCTGGCTACCAACCTTGTCCGCTTCTGCGCTGTCCACCCGAGTCAGGAGTGAACAATAGTGAGGATACGCAGACCCACCGGGACAAGCGCAAGCCCCCTCCCCGGTCGGAATGAAAACGGCACCGAACAACAGCACATCTCGATCACCCTGGTGAGCATCGACGGTGAGCGGTGATGAACCTCACCAGTTCCGATGCCGCGCAGATGACCCGAGCGCAGAGAGTCGTGCTACCACTCAGCGCCGACGTGGCCCACGCCTTAGCCGAACAGCACGGTGTGTGCACCCGGCCACTGGCGATGCGCCGGATCGACACCACCACCGGCCGGGTTGACATCGTCCCCGTGCCCTGCGGATCCACCCGGGAGAACCAATGCCGACCGTGCGCAGAAAAAGCCCGCCGGTTACGGATGGCCCAATGCCGCCAGGGCTGGCACCTTGAAGACGAGCCCGTCATCGATCGGGCCACGCCCAGCGAGGACCACAAGGAGCTGATGGCCACCCGGGCCGATCTCCTCGCCGCCTACACCGAATGCAAAACAAACGGCGACGAACTCACCTGTGAGCAGATCGCCGACTCGGTCACCGAACTTGACACCGAACTCCGCGCCGCCGGGGTCCGCGGCCGGCTCACCCCTCTCGATCCACCACCCAAGCCCGTCAAGCGTTCCACCCGGCGGCGCCAAGACGCCCCAGACTTGCCCCGCCGACCGGTCGAGAAACGAACGGTGGGGCGGGTGTTCGCCGGTCGCTACCGACCTTCCACTTTCCTCACCCTCACCCTCGATTCCTACGGCCGCGTCGACAACGAAGGAGCAGCTCTCGATCCCGACCATTATGACTACCGGCGCGCGGCGCGGGATGCGATTCACTTCCCGGCGCTGATCGATCGGTTCTGGCAGAACACCCGCCGCTGTGTGGGCTGGGATGTGCAGTACTTCGGCACCGTGGAACCCCAGAAACGCGGTGCTCCCCATTTCCACGCCGCCATCCGGGGGGCCATCCCCCGTACCGAGCTGCGCGCGATCACCACGGCGACCTACCACCAGGTGTGGTGGCCCGCGCACGACCAACTCGTCTACCCCGGCGAGCGGCTCCCGGTATGGGACACCCGAGCCAAGGAATTCACTGATCCCGACACTGGCGCGCCGCTACCAACCTGGGAACAGGCCTGTGCCGAACTGACTGAACCCGCCCACGTCGTCCGCTTCGGCGCCCAAGCGCATGTCAAAGGCATCCTGGGCGGCACCGAGGAAGCCGGACGACACATCGGCTACCTCACGAAATACCTATCCAAGAGCATCGGCCAAGCCGCCGGACTCGACGAGCACGCCACCGACGCCCAACGCGATCACGCCCACCGGCTGCACACCGAACTCCGGGTGACGCCGTGCTCCCCGCGATGTCCAGTGTGGTTGCTCTACGGAGTCCAACCCAAAGGGGCCCGATACTCCATGACGCCGGGACGCTGCAAAGGCAAGGCCCACCAGCCCGAACACCTGGGCATCGCCGGACGCCGTGTGCTGGTCTCCCGAAAATGGTCCAACAAGACCCTCGATGATCACCGCGCAGAACGCGGGGAATTCGTTCGGCAACTCCTCCAAGCCGCCGGCATCCAACCCGCCCATGGCCCTCAAGATGGCCCCTACCGGTGGGAACGGCCCGCCTCCACCGACCCCGACATCCCACCCCGACCCGTCCTCCTCCTACACGCCGTCGCCGAACGACAGCGATGGAAAGCCGAATACACCGCCGCCCAACTCGCCACCAGTGATCCACCACCCGACAACCGTTCGGCAACCAGCGATCAAGCCGCATGAACGGGTGGAGGAGGAAGGCGATGGAGAACGTGACCCCGCTGCGGGCGCTCGATGTCCCAGCGGCGGGACGTGTAGCGGATATATCCACTACACCCCTCAGAGCCGCTACGGGTCTGATCAAGCATGTAGCGGTTGTCGCGGATGTAACGGCTACCGCCGGCCAACCCCGCTCCATTATCGAGCAGGAGGACTGACGCCATGGGAACCTCTCGCCGCCGTGTGCCCCATCGCGCCCGTACTCGGCTGACCATCGCCGATGTCTGCGACGACCTGGGAGTCTCCCGATCCACCTTCTACGAATGGCGCGCCAAAGGACGCGCGCCCCGCTGCATCAAACTCCCCAACGGTGAAATCCGCATCCACACCGCTGATTACGAAGCCTGGCTTGATTCCCTAGAAGAGGCTGCCTGATGGATATAACCTTTGATGTTCTGATCTGGTCGATCCGCGAGAAAATTCGGCCATCCACCACCACTGGCAAGGCTAAGAGAAAATCTTACGTTGTCCGCTGGCGGGTTGGCAAGGATTGTCGCTCGAAGACCTACGGCACGCGGGCGCTTGCCGACAGCTTCCGGTCGCAACTCGTGTCAGCCCAGAAGGCAGGCGAGGCATTCCGATTCATCGACGGGCTACCGGTATCGATGGGAAGGGAAGCGGTCAAACAGAGCTGGTTTGAGTTCGCTCAAAGCTACGTCGATCTGAAGTGGACCAGGGCCGCTGCGAAGTCACGAGCGGGAAACGCGGACACCATGGCCTCCGCGACCCCCGCCATGTTCGCCACGACGCGAGGCAAGCCCTCAGACACGCTGCTACGCAAGGCGATGACCGGTTGGGCATTCAACACGAAACGCCGTAACACCGAACGACCGCCGGAGATCGACCGGGCGCTCCGTTGGCTGGCATCAAACACCTTGTCTGTCTCACGGCTGGACGATCCCGCCATCGTACGACGGGTGCTCGAACAGTTGGCCGTGAAGATGGACGGCAAGCCAGCCGCCGCCAAGACAGTCTCCCGAAAGCGAGCAGTTCTATTCAATGCACTGGAACACGCGGCAGAGCTGAAGCTGATCACTAAGAACCGCCTGACGGAGATCAAGTGGACCGCACCAAAGGAAGTAAAGGCTATCGACAAACGTGTAGTGATCAATCCTGACCACGCAAGAGCGTTACTCGCCGCGGTAGCGAGCCAGCAGATTGACGGACAGCCGCGACGGTCCTCCGGCCCAATGCTCATGGCATTCTTCGCCGTCATGTACTACTCCGGATTACGGCCGGAGGAAGCCGCGATGCTGCGAAAAGCAGACCTGCAATTGCCGGAGTCCGGCTGGGGAGAGTTGCTGCTGTCAGAGACCGCACCTACCGCGGGGGCGGCGTGGACCGACTCCGGGGCTAGGCGGGACCGCCGCCAGCTCAAACAGCGCGGCAAGGGCGAGGTGCGCCCCGTCCCGTGTCCCCCGCCGTTGACGACGCTTTTACACGATCACCTGGCCCGGCACGGTACAGCCACTGACGGACGGCTGTTCCGCAACCTGACCGGGGGTGATCTCGCAGAGTCCACCGTGGCACGAGTCTGGAGCAACGCCAGACAAAGCGCGCTCACGGCCGAGGAGTTCACCTCACCGCTGGCCAGGCGCCCCTACGACCTCCGACACGCCTGCGTATCCACCTGGCTAAGCAGCGGGGTGCCCTCCACCCAGGTAGCGGAGTGGGCAGGCCACTCGGTCGCGGTGCTACACCAGATCTACGCCAAGGTGCTCGCCGGACAGGAGGCCAGCGCACGCGAACGGATCGAGCGGGCGCTGGGCTTATGGGCGGACGACTTACTTCCTCTGGATCACAAATAACTCACGCCAAGGTGCTCACCGGACAGGAGGCCAGCGCAAGCGGGCCGCATCGAGTGAGCGCTAGGTACAAGCAGAAGACTCCGGCGCAGCTGGACCACAAATAGACCACAGATAACCGGTAGCAGCTGACGTTAGTCGGACATGGCCGGACGCCGACGCAGTGGACAGGATCCCATTTCTACTGGTCACGTACGACTGTGGCTGGCCTGAGGGGGTGCCCCCGGTGGGAGTCGAACCCACACTGGACGGGTTTTGAGTCCGTTGCCTCTGCCGGTTGGGCTACGGGGGCGGGTCGGTGGATGGATCACGGTGTTGGCGGGATCACTGTACGACCTGCCCGCAGATGGCCCCGTCCGGCTCCCGACATCGCTATCGTGCGAGATCCGGGGCCAAGCCGGAGGAACGGAGGTCTGAAGGTGACTTCGCAGGCCAACGCAAGCGTGGTACCAGCCGAGGCGGATCGCAAGGCGACCGTGCACCGGGTCCTGGTCGCCGAGGACGAGGCACTGATCCGGCTGGATCTGGTGGAGATGCTCTCCGAAGGCGGTTATGTCGTCATCGGCGAGGCTGCTGACGGGGAGCAGGCCGTCGAGCAGGCCGAGGCGCTGCGGCCCGACCTGGTGATCATGGATGTGAAGATGCCGAAGATGGACGGCATCGACGCCGCGTCGATCATCGCGGAGCGGCGCATAGCGCCGGTAGTGATCCTCACCGCCTTCAGCCAGCGTGATCTGGTGGAACGGGCCCGCGACGCTGGCGCAATGGCCTATCTGGTGAAGCCGTTCGGCCGCAAGGACCTGATGCCTGCGGTGGAACTCGCCGTCTCGCGCTTCCGCGAGCTGGTCGCCCTGGAGAACGAGGTCGCGGGGCTGACCGATCGGCTGGAGACCCGCAAGACCGTGGAGCGCGCGAAAGGCTTGCTGATGGCTCGCCATGGACTCACCGAGCCCGAGGCATTCCGCTGGATCCAGCGCAGCGCGATGGATCGCCGGACCACCATGAAGGCGGTGGCCCAGGCCGTCCTGCAAAGCTTGACCTAAGCATCACATCTTCGTCACGACAAGCAGCCGATCCTGCCCATCCGGCGCAGGCAGCACTACGGTCTGACGATCACATCGCGGGACACCGGCCACGGCGCCCCGCAGTAAGTCTGTTCTGAGGAGTGATGCATGGCGCAGCGCACCGTTCTCCGTGCGGCAGCCCTTTTGGGTACCCTGTCGGTCGTGGTGGCCGGCTGCGGCGGGGGAACCACTACGGCCCGGGCGCCGGCTAGTAACAGCCCTTCAGCGAAGACATGTGAACCCGTGCAAGCCAAGGCCAGCGGGCAACCGAGCACGGCACCGCTGAAGATCGGCACGTTACTTCCCGAGACCGGCAGCCTGAACTTCCTCGGCCCTCCCGAGTTCGCGGCTGTCAACGTGGCAATCAAGGAGATCAACGCGGCTGGCGGAGTGATGGGCAATCCGGTCGCCCACACCCGGGGCGACTCCGGTGACGACAAGACCGACACGGCCAACCAGACCGTGGACCGGGAATTCGGCGAACGTGTGCAGGTTATTGTCGGTGCCGCCGCCTCCGGAGTGACCAAGCTTGTCATTGACAAGATCACTGGCGCTGGTGTGGTCGAGTTCTCACCTGCCAACACCTCCGATGAGTTCACCTGCTGGGCTGATAAAGGTTTGTATTTCCGGACTGCTCCGCCAGATGTGCTCCAGGCGCAGGCGCTAGCGGAACTGATGGCCGGTGATGGTGCGCAACGGATCTCCATTCTGGCCCGCAACGATCCCTATGGCAGCGGGCTGGCCAACAATACGGAGGAGAACCTGCGCAAGGCCGGCATCCCGCAAAACCAGATTCAAAAGATCATCTACGATCCGAACGCGACGTCCTACAACACCGAGATCGACGATATTCGCCAATTCAATCCGGATGCGATTGCGGTGATCGGTTTCGACGAGTCGAAGAAGATCATCACACGTATGAGCGAGGTGAAGATCGGGCCTGGTCAGAAACTCGTCTACGGCACCGACGGCAACATGGGCAACGCTCTGGGCATGGGTCTGCCGCCTGGTCTGCTCAACGGGATGAAGGGCACCAGGCCGGAGACCAAACTCTCACCTACCTTCGAGCAACGACTGAAGGCCGAAGACCCGAAATTGGTGGACATCAACTACGCCGGTGAATCCTATGACGCCGTCATGATCGTCGCGCTGGCTGCCGAGCGGGCGAAGTCCACTAAGGGCGTGGACATCGCCTCCGAGATCAACGGGATCACCAAAGACGGCGAGAAGTGCATCAGCTTCCGCCAATGCCGCGACATCATCGACAGCGGTGGTAATCCCGACTACGACGGCGTCACGGGCACGCTGGATTTCACCCCTGCCGGTGAGCGAGCTGTCGGTTCCTACGCAATCCTAAAGTTCAACGCCCTCAACAAGCTCGACGAGGGCGCCGTCCAGTACCGCACGGTGGGCGGCAGCCGCTAATCGCCGATACCACATTCAGCGGGCTGGTCGCTATGGGGGATCGCTAAGGTGTTTTGCGTGTGCCGGTGAGGGTGCCCAGGTAGAGCTCGACGACCTTGGGGTCGTTCATGAGCGCCGAGCCGGTGTCGGTGTAGGCGTTGCGGCCTTGGTCCAGGACGTAGCCGCGGTCGCAGACTTGCAGGCAACGCCGCGCGTTCTGCTCAACCATGACGATGGAGACGCCAGCTGCGTTGATCTTCTTGCAGCGCACGAAGACCTCGTCCGCGAACATCGGCGATAACCCGGCGGATGGCTCGTCGAGCAGCAGCACCGAGGGGTCCATCATCAACGCCCGGCCCATCGCGACCATCTGCCGCTCTCCACCGGAGAGCGCCCCGGCCTTGGTCTTGCGCCGCTCCCCCAGCAACGGGAATAAGGTACATACCACGTCGAACCTGGCATTGTAGGTGCGTGGGCGCAGGTATACGCCCATTTGCATGTTCTCTTCGATAGTCAGCGAACCGAACACATTGCTGCTTTGCGGCACATAGCCGACGCCCTTGGTGACCAGGGTGTGAGCCTTGGCCGAGGTAACGTCGACGTCGCGCAGCGCCACAGTGCCGCTGCGCACCGGGATGAGCCCGAACATCGCTTTGAGCAACGTTGATTTGCCTGCGCCGTTGGGTCCGATGATGCCGACGATCTCACCTTGGCGAAGAAAGAAATTGCACTCCTGGAGGATGTTCACGCCGGGCAGGTAACCGGCCACGAGGTCGTCGGCTCGCAGCAATGCGCCCCGCGCCAGCTCGCGATGCCGCTGGGGGGTCGCAGCGAGCTCCGCAGCGGACAATCGATCAACCGCGACGCCGTTATCATTAGGGCCATTGCCATTCGGAGCGGTCACGCCGAGAGATCCTCACCGCGTTCGATGGCCGCCTCGAGCTCATTCTCGATCTCGGCGACGAGCACTGCCGTCTGCCCCACTGGATCACCCTGAGCGTCGAACTCCAACGCCTGATCGTGGTGCGCGCCGAGGTAGGCATCGACGACCGCTTTGTTGGACGACAACGCCTCCGGCCGTCCCTCGGCGATGACCCGGCCTTGCGCCATCACCACCACCCAGTCGCTGATGTCTCGGATGACATCCATGTCATGCTCCACGAACACCACGGTCATGCCGTCCTCGCGGAGCGACTTGACGTGCTGCAGGAGACTCTCGGTGAGCGCGGGGTTCACCCCCGCCATGGGCTCGTCGAGCATCACGACGATCGGGTCCATCATCAGTGCCCTGGCCATCTCCAGCAGCTTGCGCTGCCCGCCGGACAGCGTGCCGGCGAGATCGCCGGCCTTGGCGTTCAGCTGGAACCGGGTAAGCAACTCCATTGCCTTGTCGGTGATGTCACGTTCCTGCCGTGTCCACGTGCTGAGCAAGGCACCGAAGAACCGTTCCCCCGTCTGTTTCGGCGCGCCCAGCCGCATGTTGTCCAGCACCGTGAGCTTGGCGAGCGCCTTGGTGAGCTGGAATGTGCGCACTACCCCGCGGCGGGCCACCTGGTGCGGGGCGAGCCGGGACAGCGGCACTCCATCAAAGGTCCAGCATCCGGTGTTGGGTCGGTCGAATCCGGTGATCAGGTTGAACAGGGTGGTCTTGCCCGCCCCGTTTGGGCCGATCAACCCGGTGATCCAGCCTCGCTGAAACTCCAGGTGGGCCACGTCGACGGCCCTCAGGCCACCGAACGAGCGGGTGATCGAGTCGATCACTAGCACCGGATCCGGCTTGGGGGCACCCGGTTGCGCGGGCACGGTGACTCCTTGATGACCAGGGACGCCCGGATCAGGGGCCGACGGACGCTCAACGCGCATCGAGCAGCACCTCGCTCCTCTTCCCGAAGATGCCCTGCGGTCGGAAGACCATCAGCAGCACTAGACCCACCCCTACCAGGATGAACCGGATCGCGCCGACATCCTGATTGTCGATGAACGAGATCAGCGGGTTACTACCCGCGGTGGCCTGACGCAGGAAGTTATCGGTTATCGAGAGCACAAACCAGAAGATCATCGAGCCGATCACCGGACCGAACACCCGCCCAGCGCCCCCGATGATGAGCGCCGCGTAAGCGAAGAATGTCTGCGGCGGCGAGTAGAAGTCGGGCGTCAGCGATTGGGTGGTTAGTGCGAAGACGATCCCGCCGACCGCGCCGAACACCCCGCCCAGTGCTAACGCCTGCATCTTGTAGACGAAGACGTTCTTACCCAGTGCCCTGGCGGCATCCTCGTCTTCGCGGATCGCCTTGAGCACCCGGCCCCAAGGACTGCGTACCAGGAGGAACACCAAGATCAGTGATAGGCAGACCACCGCCCAACCCACGCAGATCGACCACAGATCCTGACCCAGAAAACGTACTCCGAAGAAACTGTAGAAGTGGCCATTGTCGAACGGTGAGAGCTGGCGGAACGGCTGGCCGTAGCCGGTCAGTCCTTGAGTTCCCCCGGAGAAGTCGGTCAACGAGGTCGACCGGGTGATCAGCCGTAGGATCTCTGCGGTCGCGATCGTGACGATCGCCAGGTAATCCGCGCGCAGCCGCAACGTCGGGATGCCCAGCAACAAAGCGAGCACAACCCCCGCGAGTGTCCCTACCAGCGCACCTGCCCACAACGGCAAACCGAAATGCAGCACTGCGATGCCCATGCCGTACCCGCCGACCAGCGCGAAGCCGATCTGACCGAAGTTGAGTAGGCCGGTGTAGCCGAAGTGAATGTTCAGCCCGATCGCGAGTAAGGCGAAGAAGATTGCCGATGGGCCGACCAGCGCCGCGACGCCATTAGTGATCAGGGCCGACATGTCGATCATCAGCTCACCCGATCCGCGCGCGACTACCGAGTAGCCCCTGCGGCCTGATCACCAGAATGATGATGAGGACCGCAAGCCCGCCCAGGTACTTCAAGTCGGCTGGAATGATCTGGGCCGATATCTGCACCAGCACGCCGACGATCAGGCAGCCCACCAGGGCGCCGTAGGCGGTGCCCAGCCCGCCCAGAATGACGCCGGCGAACATGAGCAACAGCAGGTTGAAGCCCATCTCGTACTGCACTGTCCCGCTCAGCTCGGACAGACCGAACAACACGCCACCCAGGGCCGCCAGAGCACCGGCCAGCACCCAGACGAAGAGCACCACCCGCTCGACATTGATACCCGACGAGGCTGCCAGGTCCCGATTGTCGGCCACTGCGCGCATCGCCTTGCCGATCCGGGTCCGCTGCAGTAGCAGCGCGATTCCCACTAGAACGACCAGGCTGATCGCGATCGTGGCAAGGTCCTTGTCGGTGATGCTGATGAATCCGTAGTTGCGTTCCACCTGGTTGGTGTAGTCGGCGAACGACTCCGACCGGCCACCAAGGTAGATCAACACCAGGTAGCGCAGGGCGAGCGCCAAGCCGATGGAGATCACCAGCTGGGCGATGAGACCCGCCCGGCGTCGTCGCATCGGGCGCCAGATGCCCAGGTCATTGGCCGCGCCGAGGGCGGCACCGGCCACAATCGCCAGCAGAGTGGCCCAGATCAGCTGCAGCCCGGCGGCGACGTTGAGGGTCCAGGCCAGCACAGCCCCGATCGTGACCAGCTCACCATGCGCGAAGTTGGTCAGCCCCGTGGTCCCGAAGATCAGCGACAGACCGACCCCGGTGATCCCGATGACCAGACCGAACCGGATGCCGTCGACGAGTACCCGCAATGCCGTGGCGCTCGCCGAGGTCTGCAGGCCTTCCCGCTGAGCGCCGAAGCGGAACACGACCAGTGACAACGTTCCCGGAACCACATCGCGGACCACCTCCCCTTGCAAAACCTGGACGCCACGAGGCAGTGATTGCTGGTCGATCCGGAAGGCATACCGGCCAGGCCTGGGCACGGTCAGCTCCCAGCGACCGCTGGTGTTCGAGGTGGTCGAAGCGACCAGCGCGCCGCTCGTGTCGAAAACCTGTACCCGGACTCCGGACAGCAGAGTGCCATCGACGTTACGCAGGGTTCCGCTGACCGGTAAGCCCTGCTCCGGTGGGGTGGGCGGTGGCTGATCGCCGGCCAGCGCCGGAGCGGCCAGCCCGAGCAGCGCGACGCACGTCATCATCGGGACCATCAGCGCGATCAACAGCGCGCGCAGCCTTTCCCCCCGCCGGTAGGTGGATCCGGGATAGCCGGACCGCGCACCGCTCGATGCTTCGACCGGGCCTGGTGGTCGCACAGGCGTGTATCTCCTCGCAGGATCGACGGCGGCAGCCAGCGGTCTCCGGTGCAACACCCTCGCTGTCAGCGCAAGTGCTCATAGTGAGCCATCACCGGCGCATCCCCGCCACCAGGGCGACCCCCGGAGGGTGGATGACTCCTGGACAGCAGGCGAGGGCCGGGTCGGGTGTTTGTGCTCAGCGGGAGGGGTGGTCGCGTAGCAGGCACGTGAAGCGTGCTGTGCAGACTGGGCGCTGCTGGCCGTCGCTGATCCGGATCTCGAAGGTCGTCACCGTGCGACCGCGATGCAGCGGCGTGCACACTCCGGTGACCACTCCCTCGGTGACCGACCGGTGGTGCGAGCAGGACAGCTCGATTCCCAGTGGGACCTGGTGCGGCCTCCCCCACAGCCAACCGGCGATCGAACCGAGACTTTCAGCAAGTACCGCGCTCGCCCCGCCGTGCAGCAAGCCGAAGTACTGGCGGTTGTGCGCGACCGGCATCGTCCCTACGACCCGCTCCGGATCCCAGTCGATAATCGTGATGCCCATCCGTTCGATGAGCTGCTCCCCGGCCCAGCGGGCGATCACCTCGCTGGTGGCGGGATCGACTTCGAACGGAAGGGCGGGGGTGGCCACGCAGAAACCTCCATGCCTGACGACGGGTCAAGGCCACTGTAGGTGCTGGCCCACCAGGCTGTCGGTGGCCAGGCCTAGACTCGCGAGCCGTGACGGTTTCCCCACCGCGGCTGCTTCTGCTCGATGGCCACTCCCTGGCCTACCGGGCGTTCTTTGCGCTCCCCGTCGAGAATTTCCGCACCACAACGGGGCAGACCACCAACGCGGTGTACGGCTTCACCTCGATGCTGATCAACCTGCTCCGCGACGAGCAGCCCAGCCACGTCGCCGCCGCGTTCGACGTCTCGCGCAAGACCTTCCGTGCGGAGGCCTACGCGCCGTACAAGGCCAACCGCAGCACCACCCCGGACGAGTTTCGCGGCCAGGTGTCGCTGATCCATGACGTCCTTGGCGCCTTGGGGATTCCAGTACTCACCAAAGAGAACTACGAAGCGGATGATCTGATCGCGACCCTGGTCACCCAGGCCGAACCGGACGGCTTCCAGGTGCTGGTCTGCACCGGCGATCGAGACGCCTTGCAGCTGGTCAGTGACCAGGTGACGGTGCTCTACCCGCGCAAAGGGGTTTCAGACCTGACTCGGTTCACCCCTGAGGAGGTCGCCGAGCGTTATGGCTTGACGCCCGAGCAGTACCCGGACTACGCCGCGCTGCGCGGTGATCCCTCGGACAACCTGCCCGGTATCCCCGGGGTGGGTGACAAGACCGCGGCGAAGTGGGTGCGGGAGTTCGGCTCGCTGGACGCTCTGATCGACCGGGTGGACGAAGTCAAGGGCAAGGCCGGCGATGCGCTGCGGGAGAACCTCGCCTCGGTTCTGCTCAACCGCCGTCTCACCGAGCTGGTCCGGAATGTCGAGCTTCCTGAGCAGCCCGCGGACCTGGTGCTCAAACCGTGGGACCGCGACGCAGTGCACCGGCTGTTCGACGAGCTGGAGTTCCGAGTCCTCCGGGACCGGCTGTTCGCCACGCTGAGCACACCCGAGCCCGAGGCAGACGAGGGCTTCAAGGTCCGCGGCACGGCGATCGAACCGGGAGCAGTAGCCGGCTGGCTCGACGCGCACGCGCGGGGCGGTGGCCGGGTCGGACTCGCCTTCCACGGCAGCTGGACCCGCGGTGCGGGTGATCTGGAAAGCCTGGCCCTGGCTGCCCCCGACGGAGAAGGTGGCTACCTCGATCCGCGCGCGCTCATCCCGGATGACGAGCGGGCACTGGCGCAGTGGCTGGCCGACCCCGACGTGCCCAAGGCCGCGCATGACGCCAAGCCGCTCCTACATGCGTTGCGGGCGCGCGGCATCACGCTGGCGGGTCTGACCAGTGACACCGCGCTGGCCGCCTACCTGGTCCGGCCCGGGCAGCGGTCCTTCGACCTCGCCGATCTGGTGCTGCGCTACCTGCGCCGGGAGTTGCGGGTGGAATCCGGCGAGGAGACCCAGCCCAGTCTGTTCGAAGACGAGGACACCGCCGCCCGAGTGGCCGATGAGATCCTCCGAGCCCGCGCCATCACCGAACTGGCGGACGCCTTGGACGCCGAGCTGGACCGGATCGCCGGCCGGCCGCTGCTCAGGGACCTAGAGCTACCGCTGCTCGCGGTGCTGGCCGAGCTGGAAGCCGCTGGCATCGCCGTCGACGGTGACGTGCTGGCTGAGCTGGAAACCGGCTTTGCGGCCGCCGTCAAGCAAGCTGAACAGGACTGTTTCGGGGTGATCGGCCGCGAGGTGAACCTGGGTTCGCCCAAGCAACTGCAGGTGGTGCTGTTCGACGAGCTGAGCATGCCCAAGACCAAGCGAACCAAGACCGGTTACACGACCGACGCCGATGCGCTGCAGACGCTGTACGCCTCGACCGGGCATCCGTTGCTGGCGCACCTGTTGGCACACCGCGACGCGACGCGGCTCAAGTCCACGGTGGACGGGCTGTTGAAGACCGTGGCCGATGACGGGCGCATCCACACCACCTACAACCAGACCATCGCCGCGACGGGGCGGCTGTCCTCCACCGAACCGAACCTGCAGAACATCCCGATCCGAACCGAGTCCGGGCGCCGGATCCGGCAGGCCTTCGTGGTCGGGCCCAGCACTGGTGACATGCGCTGGGGCGAGCTGATGACGGCGGACTACAGCCAGATCGAGATGCGGATCATGGCACATCTGTCCGAGGACACCGCGCTGATCGAGGCGTTCACCTCGGGGCATGATTTCCACGCCGCAACCGCGGCGCGGGTCTTCGCGGTGGACGCAGCGGTGGTCACCGGCGAGCAGCGCGCCAAGGTCAAGGCGATGAACTACGGCTTGGCCTATGGCCTATCCGCCTTCGGCCTGTCTGCACAGCTGCGGATCTCCGCTGAGGAGGCACGCGAGCTGATGGAGGAGTACTTCGCGCGATTCGGTGGAGTTCGCGATTACCTACGCTCGATCGTCGAGAAGGCGCGGACGGAGGGCTACACCGCCACCATCATGGGCCGGCGTCGCTACCTGCCCGACCTGGTCAGCGAGAACCGCCAGCGCAGGGAAATGGCCGAGCGGATGGCGCTCAACGCGCCGATCCAGGGCAGCGCCGCGGACATCATCAAAGTCGCGATGCTCGGAGTAGCCCAGGCGCTGCGCGCCGAGGGTCTGCGCTCCCGAATGCTCCTGCAGGTGCACGACGAACTGGTATTTGAGGTAGCCGAGGGCGAGCGTGCCGCGCTCGAAGCAGTGGTGCGTCGCGAGATGGGATCGGCGTACGCGCTGGACGTCCCGCTTGAGGTGTCAGTGGGAGTCGGGCACAGCTGGAACGACGCCGCCCACTGAGCTCGCCTTCGCCTCGCCAAGCGGAAACTATTCGCGGTTCAGACGAGGCTGGCTGGAACATTTCGCGGCGAGGCGAGACGGCAGCAGAAGATCGCGGTTCCTGGGTACAGCGCGCCACGTAACGGGCTCCATTGGCCCCACTGCCGGTCCAGGCCGGGCGGCCACTCCGGTTCGAGCAGATCCTCCAGCGCTAACCCGGCGGCGACGATCTCCCTGATCCGGTCACCCATGGTGCGATGATGTTCCACATACGTGGGGTTGCCCGCAGCGTCCACCTCGGCGTAGGGGGTGCGGTCGAAATACGACTGCGTCACTGTCAAGCCGGCCTTCCCCGGATCGTCGGGGAACATCCAGCGCATCGGGTGAGTAACCGCAAAGACCCAGCGACCGTCGGGCCGTAGCACCCGGGCGATCTCTCGCATCACCGCCGCCGAGTCCGCGACGAATGGCACCGCGCCGAACGCCGAGCACACCAGATGGAAACTGCCGTCGGCGAAGGGCAGGTGAGTCGCATCGGCCTGCACCAGTGGAACCGAGATTCCGGTTTCCCGCGCACCACTCACTGCATAACGCAGCATTCCGGCTGACAGGTCCAGGCCGACGACTTGCGCGCCCTGCTCAGCCAGCCAACGTGAGCAGGGCGCCGACCCGCACCCGACCTCAAGCACGTGGCGGCCGGTGACCTCACCGAGCAAGCCGGCGACCGACTCGCGAAGGCCCTCCGGGCACCACACGAAATCCGCCAAGCCAAGGAAATCACCGTGTTCGGCGAGGTAGTCCTCGGCGTCGGCGTCCCACCAGCGGCGGTTGGCAACCACTGTCTCTGTATCGCTGACCAGCCGCTTCACCACGCCGGTGGTGCCTAGCGCGGTCTCCGCGCGCTGATGACGAGTCCCGTGTGCGGAGAACCCCGCTTGCGGCGCGTCTGTCACTGGGGCAGTCTCTCACCAACAAGCCGCCGCGCGCCGGGGGTCGAGTTTGCTGCGGTGACTCCTGCCTGGGTAGGATCGAATTGCGCTGTAACTTTGTGCTGCCCAGGTTGCCAGCGAGCTCATCGAGTAGTGATCTGCCCCGGTGAGGTCGATCTGTCGCGGTACGACAATCAGCGCAGCGTCACCAGAACTGCTGTGTCACAGAAACTGCGCTACGACAGTCAACACAACACCGACCACTCGACCCTATCCCTTCGGAGCACCCCACCGCATGACCACCGACACCACCACCGCCCCGGCCGCCCAACAGGTCGCGATCAACGACGTCGGGACGGAGGAGGATTTCCTCGCCGCCATCGACAAGACCATCAAGTACTTCAACGATGGCGATATCGTCGAAGGCACCATCGTCAAAGTCGACCGTGACGAAGTGCTACTCGACATCGGCTACAAGACCGAGGGCGTTATCCCGTCCCGGGAGCTGTCCATCAAGCACGACGTCGACCCAGCAGACGTCGTCGCAGTGGGCGATGAGGTCGAGGCCCTGGTTCTCCAGAAGGAGGACAAGGAAGGCCGGCTGATCCTGTCCAAGAAGCGCGCCCAGTACGAGCGCGCCTGGGGCAATATCGAAACCCTCAAGGAAAACGAGGAGCCGGTGCGCGGCACCGTCATCGAGGTGGTGAAGGGCGGCCTGATTCTCGACATCGGGTTGCGTGGGTTCCTGCCCGCCTCCCTGGTCGAGATGCGCCGAGTGCGCGATCTTCAGCCCTATGTGGGCCGCGAACTGGAAGCCAAGATCATCGAGCTGGACAAGAACCGCAACAATGTGGTGCTTTCCCGGCGTGCGTGGCTCGAGCAGACCCAGTCCGAGGTGCGTAGCGAGTTCCTTCACCAGCTGGCCAAGGGACAGGTCCGGAAGGGCCAGGTCTCCTCGATCGTGAACTTCGGCGCCTTCGTGGACCTGGGTGGCGTGGATGGTCTGGTGCATGTCTCCGAGCTGTCGTGGAAACACATCGACCACCCCAGCGAGGTCGTGGAGGTCGGCCAGGAGGTCACCGTCGAGGTGCTCGACGTCGACCTGGACCGCGAGCGGGTGTCACTGTCTCTGAAGGCCACCCAGGAAGACCCCTGGCGGCAGTTCGCCCGGACCCACCAGATCGGTCAGATCGTGCCCGGGAAGGTCACCAAGCTGGTGCCCTTCGGTTCGTTTGTCCGGGTCGAGGAGGGCATCGAGGGTCTGGTGCACATCTCGGAGCTCTCCCAGCGGCACGTCGAGATCCCCGAGCAGGTCGTGCAGGTCGGCGACGATGTGATGGTCAAGGTCATCGATATCGACCTGGACCGCAGGCGGATCTCGCTGTCCCTGAAGCAGGCCAACGAGGGCCTGTCCCCGGAGATGGAGTTCGACCCGACCCAGTACGGCATGACCGCCGAGTACGACGGCGAAGGCAACTACATCTACCCCGAGGGTTTCGACCCGGAGACCAACGACTGGCTCGAGGGGTACGACAAGCAGCGCCAAGAATGGGAGCGCGCCTACGCCGAGGCACAGGTCCGCTTCGAACAGCACCGCAAGCAGGTCGTCAAGGCGAGCGAGGCTGACTCCGAGGACGCACCGGAGAACCAGAATTACTCCTCGGAGACGGCTGAGTCTCCCGCTCCCAGCGACGCCGGGTCGGGGTCTCTCGCCAGCGACGAGCAGCTGGCGGCGCTGCGGGAGAAGCTCTCCGGCGGCGTGTAGGTCACGCGCCCGCATGCTGCGGGTGGGCCTCACGGGAGGAATCGGTTCCGGTAAGTCGATGGTCGCCGCCCGGCTCGCGCAATGCGGGGCGGCGATCATCGACTCGGACCGGATCGCCCGTGAACTCCTCGAGCCGGGTACCGCAGGTCTACGCGCCGTAGTTCACGAGTTCGGCGAGGCCATCCTGGCCGAGGACGGGACGCTCGATAGGTCGGCGCTCGCGGGCCGGGTCTTCGACAACACCGATGCTCGGGGCCGGCTCAACGCCATCGTGCACCCGCTGGTCGCGGCGCGCGCGGCAGAGTTGGTCGCCGCCGCACCAGCCGAAGCCATCGTGGTCCAGGACACGCCGCTGCTCGTCGAGGTCGGCATGGCAGCCGCTTTCGCGCTGGTGATCGTGGTGCACGCGGATGCGGCGGTGCGGCTGCGTCGGCTGGTCGAGCAGCGAGACATGGTGGAGTCCGACGCCGCCGCACGAATCGCAGCCCAAGCCACCGACGAACAGCGCTACGCGGTCGCGGACGTATGGCTCGACAACAGCCGCGGCCGGAACGACACCTTGACGGCTGTCGACCAGTTGTGGAACCAGCGCCTCGTGCCCTTCGAAGCCAACCTGCGCCTGCGGCACCCGGCCGCGCGGGCGGCGAATCCGGTGGTGGTGCCCTCTGACGGCAGCTGGCCGCGGCAGGCTGGACGGGTGATCGCGCGGGTCGCGACGGTAGCGGGTCGGCGCGCCCACCGAATCGATCACATCGGCCCGACTGCCGTCCCTGGCTTGGATGCCAAGGATGTGCTCGATGTGCAGGTGGTAGTTGACGATCTCGCGGCGGCGGAACGACTGGCCGAAGGCCTGGTCGGCGCAGGCCTGGTCCGGCGGGATGGTCGCTGGCGAGACAACGCACGCGACGGCAGTGCGTGGGACAAAGCAATGGCAACCAACGCAGATCCCACCCGGGCCGTCGACTGTCACATCCGGCCGGCCGCCTCCCCAACCTGGCGGGAGGCAATGCTGCTGCGGGACTGGCTACGCGCCGATCCAGCCGGTGTTGAAGAGTACGCCCAGCTGAAACACCAGGACTACGCCGGTGCTAAGACCCCATTCGTGTCCAACGCGCTCGATCGGGCCGAGCAGTGGGCGCTGCGAACCGGCTGGCGGGTGGCCTGAGCTGATCAGCGCCTGCTCCAGGTCGGCCGCACTCCCACCGTCGAAAGCCATCGATCCAACCGGTAGCCGTGCCGGGCCAGACCGTCCAGTGTCCGGTACGTGGTAGTCAGCGCCTCCTGCGCCGTGGCCGGATCGAGCAGGCCGGCGAGGACTGCGTCGAGCAACTCATCGGTGTCGACCACGTCCACCCCGCGGCCGGGGCGCACGATGAGATCCAGGTAATGGTCTTCAGTGCGCCAGCAGCGCGCATCGATGTCGATGCGCACCACGTCGATGTAGAAATGGTCCTCCCACTCGTGCCCAGGAGAATAGAACCAATCAGTGATCCGCAATCCCAGCTCGGGCAGTAGCCAGGACTCCAGCGAACGGATGGACCGGTGATTGATGACGTCCCGAGCGAGGTAGAGACCGAATGGCTCGATCCGGTATTCGCGGACCTCGCGGACGATCCCCTTGGGGTCGGTGTTGGTCATGGCCTCCAGATCGAAGACTTCGATCTTGGGAGGGTGAATGTGTGGGGCGGTCTCGGCTTCCACTCCGCGCGGGGCCGTCATAACGCTCGACCCTACGGGAACGCCGAGCATCTACTCGGGGTTAACCCCGAGTGCAGCAGCTCCGGCACCTACCCGTACTACCGCTACCGGCTGTCCGACCACGTCCGCCGCCGGAGCACTACCGGGTTCGGCGCAGACTGTCAGGGTCGCGGCCTACCCTCGATGTCATGACCGAAGCTGCTGCCATCCCGCGCGACCTGCTCCCCCGCTCCGAGTTCCGGCCGCTGGCCAAAACGTCTCGGGCACCGGGCCGGTTCCGCATGGTCAGCGACTACGCGCCGGCCGGTGACCAACCGGCCGCGATCGACGAGTTACAGCGCCGGATCACCACCGGCGAGCGTGACGTCGTACTTTTGGGCGCCACCGGAACGGGGAAGTCGGCCACCACTGCCTGGCTCATCGAGCGAGTGCAGCGTCCCGCGCTGGTGATGGCGCCGAATAAGACCCTCGCAGCGCAGCTCGCCCACGAGCTGCGCGACTACTTCCCGGACAATGCAGTGGAGTATTTCGTCTCCTACTACGACTACTACCAGCCCGAGGCCTATGTCCCGCAGACCGACACCTACATCGAGAAGGACTCCTCGATCAACGACGACGTGGAGCGGTTGCGGCACTCAGCCACGATGTCGCTGCTCACCCGCCGCGACGTCGTCGTCGTGGCCTCGGTGTCCTGCATCTACGGGCTTGGTACGCCCCAGGAGTACCTGAACCAGTCGATCCATGTGCCGGTCGGCCGTGAGATCGGACGGGACGCGCTGCTCCGCGCGCTGGTCGACATCCAATACACCCGAAACGACCTTGCCTTCGCTCGTGGAACGTTCCGCGTCCGCGGTGACACGGTCGAGGTCATCCCGGCCTATGAGGAGCTTGCGGTCCGCATCGACTTCTTCGGCGATGAGGTCGAGTCGCTCTACTACCTGCATCCACTCACCGGTGAGGTGGTACGGGAGGTACCTGAGCTGCAGATCTTCCCGGCCACGCACTACGTTGCCGGACCGGAGCGGATGGAACGCGCCATCGCCGGTATCGAGTCGGAGCTGGCAGAGCGCCTGGCGGCGTTGGAGAAGCAGAACAAGCTGCTGGAAGCCCAGCGGCTGCGGATGCGCACCCAGTATGACGTCGAGATGATGCGCCAGGTCGGGTTCTGCTCGGGCATCGAGAATTACTCCCGGCATATCGACGGGCGCGCTGCGGGCTCAGCACCAGCCACGTTGCTGGACTACTTCCCGGAGGATTTCCTGCTGGTCATCGACGAATCGCATGTGACGGTGCCGCAGATCGGCGGGATGTATGAGGGCGACGCCTCCCGTAAACGCACGCTGGTGGAGCACGGTTTCCGGCTGCCATCCGCGCTGGACAACCGGCCCCTGAGCTGGGAGGAGTTCCAGGACCGGATCGGCCAGACGGTGTATTTGTCGGCCACCCCGGGGCCTTATGAAATGGCACAGGCCGGCGGCGAATTCGTTGAGCAGGTCATCCGGCCCACCGGTCTGGTGGACCCCGAGGTCATCGTGAAACCGACCAAGGGCCAGATCGATGATCTGGTGCATGAGGTGCGGATCCGCGCAGAGCGCGACGAGCGCGTGCTGGTCACCACACTGACCAAGAAGATGGCCGAGGACCTCACCGATTACCTGCTTGAGCTCGGCATCCGGGTCCGTTACCTGCATTCTGAGGTGGACACGCTGCGCCGGGTGGAGCTGTTGCGGCAGCTGCGGCTGGGTGAGTTCGACGTGCTGGTTGGGATCAACCTGCTCCGCGAGGGCCTAGACCTGCCCGAGGTGTCGCTCGTGGCGATCCTGGACGCGGACAAGGAAGGTTTCCTGCGCAGCGGGACCTCGCTGATCCAGACCATCGGCCGAGCCGCCCGAAACGTATCCGGCCAGGTACATATGTACGCCGACAGGGTCACCGACTCGATGCGCCGGGCCATCGACGAGACCAACCGGCGACGGGCCAAGCAGGTCGCCTACAACACCGAACGCGGAGTGGACCCGCAACCACTACGCAAAAAGATCAATGACATTCTCGAACGGGTCTACGCCGAGGCCAGCGACACCTCGGAGACGGTGGCGGTGGGAGGATCCGGCCGCAACGCCTCCCGGGGTAAGCGGGCCGCCGGTGAACCGGGGCGGGCCCGGGGTAGCGCGGGTGCGCGAGAGAGTCGGGACACCTCCTCGATGCCTCGCGCCGAACTCGCGGACCTGATACAACAGCTCACCGACCAGATGATGGGGGCAGCACGCGAGTTGCAGTTCGAGCTGGCCGCCCGGCTGCGCGACGAGATCGCCGATCTCAAAAAGGAGCTCCGCGGCATGGACGTCGCCGGCATCCGTTAGTGAGGCGCCTCGGATCGGTGCAGGTTGTGGAGCGAGAATGGCGCATTCAGCGTCGGGTCCCCATGACGAGCAGGTACTGCCGCGTGTGAGAGACGCCGGCCGCCGTCCGGTAGCGGCTGTCAAAGAAGTCGACCCATGTCTGACGGAACTGATCGCGCCGGTCTTCATCGAGAGCTTCCGCCGCCGTTTTCGTTGGTCCGTAGCTGGATGAGAACAGCTGCCAGTATTCTTCCCCGGTTGACACGTTGACGGTGGACACGTGTGCTCGATGTCGAGTTCAAACGCGTTGCCGAGGAGCTCGCGAACCACCTCCTCGCGGCCCCAGGCGAACGGATTTCCCGCACCAGGCGGTGGCGTCGGCAGGAATGGCCTCATCATCGTGAACATCTGACCCAGGCCGCCCTCCGGTGTCCAGTTCGCGAGGGCGATCTGGCCGCCGGGTACAACGACGCGCGCCAATTCATGCGCCGTCGCTGCGTGGTCGGGCGCGAACATGATCCCGCAGGTCGATGACAGTCTGTGATAGGAAGCGTCATCGAGGTCGAGCCGCTCGCAATCACCGACCCGGTAGTCGATCTCGAGTGTCTGTTCTTTGGCCCGATTTCGCGCCGTTTCGATCAGCGCCGGAGCGAGATCAACGCCGGTCACGCTCGCACCCGCCCCGGCAGCCAGCTCAGCGACTGCGCCCGTCCCGCATGCCAGGTCCAGCCAGCGGATCCCGCTCTTCGGCCCGAGACGCTCAATCACCAGATGATGGATGTCGGAAACTGTTTCGGTGATGCGCTGGTAGGGGCCGTTCCCCCACATGACGGACTGTCGCTTCTTCAGTTCCTCGCAATCCATAACGGCTTCTCTCTGCCACGTGATCAGTCGATGATGGTCAGGTATCTCCAGGGAATCACATCAACGGGGCCTCGAAACGCAGGGTGGTACCCACAGTGCTGGCCACGTAGGCATCCGGCAGTGCGGTGGCCATCGCCGCCTGCCCCCGAAAGCTGGTGCAGTGCCCCGGCACCAGGAACTCCGGCGCCAGCTCGCGCACGGCCGCCACCGTGGGCAAGATGACCGGTTCAAACACCGGACCGACCAGGTGCATGCCTCCCACGAACGCGCAGATGGCGTCGACCCCGGTCTGTCGGCGAGCGGCAACCATCACGT
>DASYMC010000502.1:0-7963 GCA_036009255.1 Pseudonocardiaceae bacterium | reverse complement strand
TGCGATCGCTGCGATCGCACGGCCCCCGCCCCCCTTGGAATGGCGCCTCAACGATGGCTGCCGGAGGCGCCAGCACGTCATGTTGTGTACCGATGTATCGCCGTTTCAACGCCTACGGTGGCTCCTGACCTGCTTGTCTCGCAACCCCTTGTCAAGGTTTCTTGATCCAGCGGAGCTGTGGAACGGCAAGCGGAAACGTGGTCAGCCGTCAGTAATGTCGAGCGCACATCATCATCCCGATGTTTCTGGCGAGACTTTCGGCTAGCTCTCGTTGATAACCTTGCGCAGCAGGCTTAGCGTGTTGGTGGGTGACTCCGCCTGGATACACAGATTGTCCATGATCGCAAGGTATTCCACGATGTCGCGCTTCTTGTCGAGGTAAAGAGCATTGGTGAGGTGTTCGAGGTAGACGATGTCGGGGAGATCTGGCTCGGAGAACCGTAGGATAGTGAATGGGCCGCCTGCCGCGGCGTGAGCACCGACGTCGAACGGCACGATCTGGAGTGTGATGTTCGGTCGCTGAGCCATCTCGATCAGATGCTGCAGCTGCGCTTGTTGCACCTTCTGGTCCCCCAGCGGTCGCCGCAGCGCGGCCTCGTCGAGCGCCACCCACAGGTCGGGCGCCGCAGGTTGGCTCAAGAACGCTTGGCGGGTCATCCGAAGCGCGACACGCCGCTCGATCTCGCCGTGAGACGTGTGCAGGTGGCGCAGCAGCATGATGGCGCGTGCGTAGTCCTCGGTTTGCAGCAGCCCGGGCACGAGCTGGGGCTCGTAGGTGCGGATGACGGACGCGGCTTGCTCCAGACCGAGATAGGTCTCGAACCAGTTCGGCAGCACGTCGCCGTATTGGCGCCACCAACCGGGTGCGTTGGCCTGTCGGGCGAGGGTGAGAAGTAGCTCGCGTTCCTCCGCGTCGGTGATGCCGTAGAGGGTGATCAGATCGGCCACGTCGCGTTCCTTGGATGAAACCCGGCCGAGTTCGAGGCGGCTGATCTTGCTGCTGGATGCGCGGATGGTGTCTCCGGCAGCTTCCCGGGTGATTCCGCTGGCCTCCCGCAGGCGACGCAGATGGCCACCCAAGGCGATACGCAGCGCCGTCGGCCTGCCGTGCCACATCGTGAGACTAGTTCGAAGGTCGCGATCTGGTTGAGCTCTCAAAACTTCCCCTAGGGTGCGCGGCGGCCTCCTCAAACCACCTTCCGAGTTCGCCACGATCGGCGGTCCGTGTGGCGATGCAACCGTTCAAGCGATGGTGGCCAGAGTACCCTGCCTTCGCTGCTGTGGTAATCGCTGGAGATCCGCACTTGAGGGCTGAGAAGCCTCCACGAAGTTGACTACAGTCGCGATGTCACGTCCAGCCCAGCGACACACCGCAGAGAGGCCCTGCTTGGGATGAACAGCGCAGATGCGTCCGACCGGAAACTGCCGTCCGGTGTCGACACCAGCGTGTCGCGTTCGGCTCGGGTCTGGAACTACTGGTTGGGCGGTAAGGACAACTACCCGGTCGACCACGAGGCTGGTGACGAATTTGCCGCCATCCTGCCGAGCATCGTTGATGTGGCGCGCGCCTCGCGGGCGTTCCTGGTCCGCGCTGTCCGGTACCTGGTCGCCGAGGAAGGGATCCGTCAGTTCCTCGATGTCGGGACCGGGTTGCCCACCGCCAACAACACACACCAGGTCGCTCAGGCCACCGCGCCGGAGTGCCGCATCGTCTATGTGGACAACGACCCCATGGTCCTGGCGCACGCTCGCGCCCTGCTCACCAGCACTCCAGAAGGCGTCACCCATTACGTCGACGCCGATTTGCGGGACCCGGACACAGTCCTGCGGGAGGCCGCCCTGACACTGGACTTCGCACAGCCGATCGCCCTCATGGTGATGGGCACCATCGAACATGTCATGGACAACGACGAGGCGTACGCGATCGTGAACCGTCTGCTGAACCCGTTGGCCCCGGGGAGCTATCTGGTGCTGTATGACCCCACCACCGATGGTGTTCACGGCAAGGAGATGTTCGAGGCATGCCGGCTCTGGAACGAGAGCGGTGGAAGCCCCCCGGTCGCGGTCCGCAGCAGCCAGGAGATCGCCCAATTCTTCGACGGGCTCGAGGTGATAGAACCGGGTGTGGTCTCGGTGTCATTGTGGCGACCCGACTTCAACCAGGTCCGCGTCCCAGCAGAAGTGAATACATTCGGTGGCGTCGGACGCAAGTCCTGATGGCGTCGCAATCGTCCGATAACTCACGAGTATCCGAGCGAAACTCGGTTGGTGGGTTGCAAAATTAGGTAGCGCATGATCTTGTTTCGGCAGCATTCCTGCCATACCTTGGTGAGAAAGCAGCGATGCCTCTCAATTATTTGAGGCTGTACCAAGCGCGTGGATGAAGATTTGATCGTCCGAACCCTGCTCTACCCTGATGCACATCGCCTGCCCCGCGATGGCGCCGCGCAGCGCCTCGACGGAACTGGCGTCTTCCGGGTCGAGCCCGCCATCCCGATAGGTCAGGTTCTGCACGCCTAACCCCTTGCGTCACCCGATCCGCATGATCGAGTTGATCTTCACGCTGCCCCACCGATCCCGACGTTCCACCCCAGCCCGTGCTGCTGCACGCCGTCGCCGAACGACAGCGATGGCACGCCCAGTACGCCGCCGCGCAACTGGCTGTCGGTGAACCACCCGGCAAGAGTTCGGCAACGAGGGATCAAGCCGCCTGAGAGAGGGGGAAACCATGCAGGAGTAGCAGACTGTGCCGGAGACGGCTGTTTACCTGAACGCCTCCGAGCGCTTCGTGCGGCGGCTGATCGCAGAGCGGCGAATCGCTTTTCATCACGTCGGCCGACATGTGCGCTTTCGCATTGTCCGATCTCGATGAGTGGCTGCTCGCCAGCCGTGTCGAACCCATCATCACGACGATGGTGCGGCGTCACTTCGGGCAGGTGGCGTGATGGCGAACAAGAAGGGACACCGCCGGTTTGGCAACGTCCGCAAGCTGACCTCGGGTCGATTTCAGGCCCGGTACCTCGGGCCGGATGGTCTGATGCGTACGGCGCCAGAGACATTCGGTTCCAAGCGTGACGCCGAGCAATGGCTGACGCTCACCGAATCGGAGATCTTGCGTGGGGACTGGTCGGACCCGCTCAAGGGCAGGGAGCTGTTTGGTGAGTTCGGAGCGCGTTGGATCGCCGAGCACCGGGTGGGGGAACGGACCCGGGAGGAGTACCTGAGCCTGTGGCGGCATCATATCGAGCCGGAACTCGGTCGGATCGAGCTAGCTGAGTTATCGTCGCGGGGTGCAAACTCCGGTGGGTCCCCTTCGAAGGGGCGCCGGATTCCCGTCAGTGATGTCGTCAGCTACAGGGCATCTGGGTATGCGCTGAGTCGTTGGTGAATGTCGCCGAGCGTCCTTGCCTGTGGCTACGGGCGTATAGGTCCGAGGACGCGAGCCAGCTGACCGGCGATGGGACTTAGTAGAGGTTCTGCGCGCCGGACCGTCTCGGCCACGGCAAGTCCGGCGAGAACGTCGATGAGGTAATGCTCGCCGAGATAGATGACGGCGAAACTGGCGAGGACCACGTAGGACCAGCCAAGCACAGCGTATCCAGTATTGATCTCCGATAATGCCATGGCGGTGATTGCTGCTGAGGCGATGTGATCTGAGGGCATGGATCCCCACGGATTACCTGAAGTGTTATCGGTCTCACTTCGGGATTGATTGCGCAGATCCTGGATCACATACCGTAACACACGCTGTACTTCGCCGTTCATTTCCCCTTCCGACTCGGAGGCCCACCACGGCGGCGCAGTGGGGATTAACCAGTAGAAGGGCGTAGTTAGGTGATAAGTGGCAGCGAGTCGACCAGCGGCGCGGGGAATGAACTCTGGGTGGCGCATCAAGATCCAGCCGAGGATCAGATGCGGAAGCAACCATGAGCCGTAGACGCCGGCGACAGCCCTGTCAAGCGGAGTCACTTTTGTCTGATCGCGCAGGGAACGCTGCAGGCGCACGGTGGGCGGCACGCCCCCGCCGAGCAGGCTGTCGATTCGAATCGGGTAGCGGATATGCATAGGTCGTCGCCTATTTCCCCGCGTCTCATAGGGCAATTCCCAGGTCACCTTAAACGTCCACATATACGCTGACCCCACGGCGATGTAGCGCCACTTGCCCAGCGGTGTGGCAGCAGCCACCGCCAGCGGAGTCAGCGACGCAGCCGCAAGCGAGACTACCGGGGGCACGCCGAGTCGCTTGCGCAGGCCGGCCACAGCGACGGCCGCCGGTACCGCGGCAGCAACAAGCCACCGCCTGGCCAGCCACGCCCTGCTGACACGGCGAAGATGCGAAAGCGTTGGCTGCACGCGAGCTGCCAATCGTACTGACCGCTGATCTGGCTCAGGTCCCTTCCGTCGATACTCAGCCGATCGTCTGCGCCGAGGATGTTCAGTCATGGATGCATACTGTCTGCGGTGACCACCGAGTGCCAACGGTGGCCTGCTGAACCGGGCGGACGGCAGGAAGCGCCGACGGTTGGTGGGTTGTTTCATGGTCCAGCGCCTCGCCGAGTCAGGAGTGGCCGCCTGCTGGAAATCCGGCCAAGGCGCAGGACGGCGATCGTCGGAAATGATGCATCGAGGGAAGCAAGCCGTCTACCAGCAATAATGCGCGGAGCGGCGACCGGGATCGAACCGGCATGGCCAGCTTGGAAGATCGGGTGGTCCACCAGCACAATGCTGATCTGCGGGATAGGCGGGTAGGTGACAGGAGTGACCGTTGTGCCCCCTGGCGACCCTGACTACGGGCACGCGGGGCGCACGTGCCCGCCGGGACTATCGTGAAAGTCGGAACCTCGAGGGGTGCCTGGTCCCAGCCCTGGACCGCAGCCTTGCGATGGCCACACTGTGCCACATGATCGTTATCGGGACTTGTTCATAACCAAGGAACGCTCCCTGTGGGTCGACAGCTCCGTGCCCGTCGGTCGACAGCTCCGCGATTAATAGTCATACTTCTGACCATCACGACAATGTCGCTCGCCGATGTTGATCATCGGAGCGGTATCTATAAGTCCCACTGAGTCCTGGGGCCCGATCGACGGGACCGCCGACGGGTGGGAGCACCGCATGCGATGAACGACCCGCACCTCTGCCCCCGGGCTGCTACACCTTCGGCGCCGACGGGACGGGATACCCACGCCGTGCTGACCCACCGCTGTCCGTACCCGGCCTTGGGGGCCATCCCGGAGCGAGGTCCGCTGGAGGCACTTGCACTTGGTTAAAAGCTTGGGAATCTGACTAATCTATGTTTCTACGACCCGCGACCTGTATGCTGTCCGATCAACCTGCACTTGGCGAGGCGATCTATCCCTGGTCGTCGGGATCAGTTTCCATGGCGAGGCATGTCGGACGCTGAGTACCTTCAATTGCGCCGGATCGAGTCCGTGACCGACGCGGCACTCGGCCACCTCGACGTTGCGGACCTGTTGTTCGAGTTGCTCGACCGGGTGCGAGAGTTGCTTCAGGTCGACGCAGCCACTGTGTTGCTGCTCGACTCCTCCAACCAGCAGCTTGTCGTCATCGCTGCCAGGGGGCTCGAAGCGACGGTCCGTCAGGGGATTCGCATTCCGATGGGGAAGGGTTTCGCCGGTCGCGTCGCGGCAGAAAAGCAGCCGGTGATCATTGAGCGAGTCGATGACACGAACGTGCTCTATTCGATCCTTCTGGAACATGGGATCCGCTCCCTGCTGGGGGTGCCGCTGCTGAGCAGCGGGACGGTCATCGGTGTCCTTCACGTCGGGACACTCGTCCCCCGCCGGTTCACCGACGACGACGTCGAACTGCTGCAGATCGTGGCCGACCGGGTCGCTTTCGCTACCCAATCCCGGCGCGCCGAAGTCGAACGGTCTGCGGCGACGGTGCTGCAGCGCAGCCTGCTTCCCGCGCAGCTGCCGGTGGTGCCGGGTCTTGAGTGGGCGGTCCGCTACGTTCCGGCGGAGAATGGTGGAGTCGGCGGCGATTGGTATGACGTATTCACCCTTCCCAACGGCTGGTTGTGCATTGTGATCGGAGATGTGGTCGGGCGCGGCCTTGGTGCCGCCGGGGTGATGGGCCGGCTGCGCAGCGTACTGCGGGCCCTCGCACTGCTGGGCGGTGATCCCGCCGAGGTGCTCGGCAGACTGGACCAGCAGGTGCAGCACTTCGAGCCCGAGACGATGGCCACGGTTCTCTTGGCGATGTTCGAGCCATCCTTGGAGCGGCTGCACCTGTCCTCGGCGGGCCATCCTCCACCGGTGCTTGCACTTCCCGATCAACCTGCGGCCCTCCTCGACGTGCCCAGTGACCATCCGGTGGGTGTGCCCGGTGGGCTGCGACGTCGGGTGACGACCATCAATGTGCCCATGGGAGCGCTGCTCTGCTTCTATACGGATGGTTTGGTGGAAAGCCGAGACATTTCGCTTGACGCCGGCCTTGCGCGCTTGTGTACATCGGTAGTGGCTGGCCCAGTGGAGTCCGTATGTAGGAACGTCATGGCGCGGCTCGTTGGTGCTAATCCACCTGACGATGATGTTGCTGTGCTCGCAGTCCGCCGCCAGGACAGCGGCGAGATTGGCCCATTCGTCCCCGACCCCTCGGTCGGAGGGGCCGTTCAACTCGACGAGGACACCTTGACCCGCTATCGCCGGGTGCTCGGTAATGACCACCCCGACACGCTGCGATCGGCCCACAACCTCGCCGTCGGGCTGCGCGCGCTGGGTGAGCATGAGCGGGCCCGCGAGCTCGGCGAGGACACTCTGAGCCGGCGTCGCCGAGTGCTCGGCGATGACCACCCCGACACCCTGCTGTCCGCCCACAACCTCGCCGTCGGGCTGCGCGCGCTGGGTGAGCACGAGCGGGCCCGCCGACTCCATGAAGACACCCTGACCCGTCGGCGCCGGGTACTGGGTGATGACCACCCTGACACGCTGCGCTCGGCAAACAACCTCGCTAACAACCTCGGTGCGCTGGGTGAGCACGAGCAAGCGCGCGAACTCCACGCGGACACCCTGACCCGGCGCCGCCGGGTACTGGGCGATGACCACCTGCACACCTTGCTCTCAGCCAACAACCTTGCCGCCGACCTGAGTGCGGTGGGTAAGCACGAGCAGGCTAGCGAACTCGACGAGGACACCCTGACCCGCTACCGCCGGGTGCTGGGCGATGACCACCCCTCCACTCTGCTCTCGGCCAACAACCTCGCCGCCGACCTACGCGCACTGGGTGAGCGGGAGCAAGCCGGTCAGCTAGAAGAGTGGATCAAATCTCGTTACCAGTCATGACCCACTCCCGCGCCGCTAGATAAGGGTACGGAAGTGGGTATCCCGTCGCGTCGGCGAGCTTGCCTCGAAGCAGGTCTGGGGTCGGGGTCCAGCTGGAGCACCCGACGCGCTGAACGAGCTGGACCCCGACCCCAGATTTGCTAGCCTCGGTGCCGACGCGATGGGATACCGCGCCCCAGGTGACCTACCACTTTCGTGCCAACCCGGGCCATCCCGGAGCAAGGCCCGCTGGAGGCCCGAAAGTATCTGATCTTGATCGGTTGACCTCCTCTGTGCGAACGCGGATCGGCTCTGCGTTGGTCTGGCGAGGAATCTCGCTTGGTGTGCCTGAGCTGGAGCTATGCGCCAGTGGGTCTCGGCCAGTGCGGCCCTGTCGTGCTGCTTTCGCTGAGGACTTGCTGACGGTGATCATGTGTGAGCGTCATCAGGTAACGCGATGTCGTTCGGGGTGGGCGATCGAACCTGCACGCTCTTGAAGGTCGCTACAGGGCGAGGGCCTTGAGCGGTCCCTCACCTGCTGGAAAGTTCGTTCAGCACTACGACCGCTACTCGACCACTTGTTCGAAGTTTACCCGGATAGTGTCGAAGCCGATCACTCGCAGCAGGTAAATCTTGTTCTCGAACCGGATGTGAAGGGTATCCGAGTTTTGTAGCACATT
>DASYMC010000501.1:0-13108 GCA_036009255.1 Pseudonocardiaceae bacterium | reverse complement strand
TGGAACGGGCATGGCACAGATAGCTGGCCAGGTCGCCAAAACCCAGCTCACACAGGCGATCAGCGAGGGCCCGCTCACGCTGGGCAGCCCTGGTCATCCGACCCGCCTCAAGCGCAGCGCGGCGCACTCGAGTCAGCTCCGGCCGGGGGCTGGTGTTGTGCGCGGTAGACGCCAGCGTGGCGAGCTGCCCCGTCCTGGAGAGCTCCTGACCGATTGCGAGCCGAGCCCTCAGTGCTGAGGAGCGCCGGTAAGCGACGCTTTGACGGGTTGCTATCGACCGGGACAGCGTCTCGGCGACGAGTGGTCGGTTGCGGCACAGGCCCATCGCCTCCCGGTAAGAGGCGGCACTGTGTTCGTGCTTGCGGAGGTGACCACCCAGCGAGACGAACCATCGGCCGCACAGATGGCAGCAGACGCGGCCGGTGCCAGATTCGACCACCAGTTGGCCGTACGGGGCGTGCAGGCCGGTGCCATCCGGTAACCACCACAGGTGGGCATGGGTGTGCGCTGGTCGAAAGCGCCTCAGCGGCGCCACTGCGGAACTCGTCATGGTGAGTGCACCCTCTATTGCGACAGAGTTGCAACTGCATCATCTTGACGTGACAGCGTCGCCGAATGCAAGTACCGATCGGTCTCAGCAGTGACACACCGACGCCCCGCACGGCGTGGTGATCAGATCAGGCGCTCCGATCAGGCGCTCCGACGGCGCGCGACCGCCGCGTGATCGCGCTGAGCGGTCGGTCGCAGATCCGGCGGTAGGTCCTCGACACCGGTGCCGATGGTCGCGTCAGCCGGCCTTGCTCGGCCCAGCCGGCGCGGCCGCAACGTGGGCGCACCGGGCACGGTGCCGCCGGTCGGTCTCGGCAGCCGGTCCAGCACGATCATCAAGATAAGACCGAGCACCACCAGCCCATGTGCGAGCAACCTGGCGACGTCGACGCCTCCGGCCATCGCATCCATCACGACGAGCACCGTGAGTACCGCAACAAACGTCGCCAGCGTGGGAACCATCCCGGCGCTGCGCGTTGATCGCCAGGCGACCCAGAGGAATCCCACTCCCAGTGCCAGGTTCCACGCCGCGCTCTCATGCGCGAAATGTGTCAGGGACGCGCCTTGCAGGACGACGCCCTGGGTGCCAGGCGCGCTGGGATGCGCCCCGAGCATGCCGATCACGGCCATCTCGGCCTGAGCGAGACCCACCAGGCCGAGCAGCACCCGCAATGCGGTGACCAGCCGGGGGCGGCGTGATCGGGGGACGGCGGCAAGGATCGCCTCGGCGATGTCGGGTGCCTGGGTGGCAACGGCGGTGCGGGCGAGCCGGGTAACTCGTGCCGCCCCGTCACCGAACCGCTGGCAGGCACCACAGCGCGCCAGGTGCGCGTCGATAGTGAGCCGTTCGGCCTGGCTCTCCTCACCGTCCAACTGGGCGGAAAGGGCTTCCTTACACTGTGTGCAGTCCACGTAACAATGGTCGCGCACCGGATAGCTGGGGTTCCCGGAAACTTTTAGTTACCCTTTCCCGCATGGGTGACCCCCGACCTGATGACCTGCAGGTCACTGCGCTCGCGCTAGCAGCCGGGACGGGTGACCGTGGTGCCTTGGCGGCCTTCATTCGCGCGACTCAACGTGATGTTTATCGCTATCTCAGCCACCTTTGCGATCGGGACGAGGCCGAGGATCTCAGTCAGGAGACTTATTTGCGGGCCCTGCGGGCGCTGCCGGGATTCGCCGGCCGCTCCTCGGGCCGCACCTGGTTGCTGGCCATCGCCCGCAGAGTCGCCGCCGACCAGATCCGGCGGACCGTAGCTCGGCCGCGCACCACCGCAGTTGAAGACTGGGACGCCGTCGCGGCTGGGAGCCCGGCGCACCGGCGGTCCGGGATCGACGAGGGCATCCTGCTCCGTCAGCTGGTTGCCGAGTTGGAGCCGGATCGCCGGGACGCCTTCATCCTCACCCAGATGTTGGGTTTGGACTACGCAGCCACCGCGGAGGTGTGCGACTGCCCGGTCGGCACCATTCGCTCCCGGGTAGCCCGGGCACGCGAAGACCTGGTCCGCGCGATGAACGCTCCGGAACTACCGGGCCGGAGCGCCACCGGCCGCTGACCCATTCGTCACATCAGCCCCTCTTGCTTTCCGGAGAAGGATGTGATCCGTCGCGGATGTGCCGGAGGCGGCAACTCCGGACCAGAAATTGCCGTCTGCGACACGTTTGCGCGCTGCAACAGTCCTCCCTGAGACCTCGCCGACAGTGATGGATAAACGGCAACCTGAACTGGGCGATCGTGGGAACTCGCGGAGACAACTCAGCGACTACCTCACCATGGAAGGTAAGGCTGCGCATGCCGCCGTGCGACCGCCACCCAGGAGCCGCAGCGCCACGGCGAGTCCGGTGCCTGAGCGCTCGGTGCCCGAGCGAATACTACGCGGCCAGCTTGCCGGCGCCGGTCTGTCCGCGGAGGTCGCCCGCTCTGGTGACGGAATGGCGCTGACCGGACCGGGAGTTCCGGGCGGAACACTGGTGTGCCGGCTGGACCGTCGCGGCCCCTGCGGCAGTCTGCTCGATGAGCCCCTAACCCAGGCGGCCTGCGGATTGATGGCGGTACATGGCCGAGGCCGCGGGCGCCGCGCCTCCCGGCTCGGGGTGGACTACGTCACCACCGCCACGGGGGTGGTACTCGCCCAGGGTGTGCTCGCCAGCTTGCTCGCCCGTCTGCGCGGCTGCCCGACACGGGGCATCACCGTGTCGATGGCCGGGACGGCGCTCCTTACGGTCGCTCAGCACCTCGCCGCCGGCACCGCCGACGAGCCCGATCCGCCGCTCCGCGCTGGATCGGGACACCCGCCGCCGTTCCGCTCCGCGGACGGCGTGACTTTTGAGCTGGAGACGCTCTACGCCGAGCCGTGGCGGCAGCTGTGGACCAGTCTGGGTGTGCCCGAGACGGTGGCGGGCCGGGCGTGGCGGCCGTTCATGCTCCGCTACGCGAGGGCAGTGGCCCCGCTGCCCGGGGCGTTGCACGCTGCCACCGAAACTCGCACGTTCGCTGAGCTGACTGCCGCCGCCGCAGCAGCCGGGGTAGCGGTGCAGCGGCTGCGAAGGCACGCCGAGCGGCGCGACGAGCTCGCTTGCAGCAGGCCATTCGCCGCGCCATGGGACATCGAGCCGACCGGATCGCCCACTCCAGGAGCTGCTGCGCGCCACCCCGGCGGCGGCCCGCTGGCTGGGATGGTGGTTGTCGAGGCCGGGCGCCGGGTGCAAGTACCGCTGGCCGGTCACCTGCTGGGTTTGCTCGGTGCGGACGTGTTCAGCATCGAGCCGACCGGCGGAGACTCGCTGCGTGGCGTGCCACCGATGGCAGGAGACTGCTCTGCGCGCTTCTTCGCCCTCAACCGCGGCAAGCGGCTGGTAGAGGCTGACCTATGGAACCCGGTAGGTCGCCGAACCGTGCTGGACGCGGCGGCACAGGCCGATGTGTTCCTGCATAACTGGGCACCGGGCAAGGCAGAGCAGCTCGGTTTGGACCATGACCGTCTCGCCGCCGTCAACCCACGGCTGGTCTACGCCCAGACCTCCAGCTGGGGCGACGCCGGCCCGACACGACCCATGAACGCACAGCCGCCGACGGGCACGGACTTCATGGTGCAGGCCTACGTCGGGCTGCCCGACCACCTCACTCCCATTGGAGAGGTCCCCGCTGGGTCGCTGATGACTTTGCTTGACGTGCTGGGCGGGCTTGTCGCGACCAGCGGGGTGCTCGCCGCGCTTCTGGGCCGCGAACGGGACGGGCGGGGGCGTCGCGTGCGGAGCTCACTGCTCTCCGCTGCCACCCTGCTGCAGACGAAGCTCGGCGGCGAACGTGGAGCCCATGGGCGGCCGGAGTTCGGCGCGTTCGGAGTGCCGCAGGCCGCTTTGGGCGGCGACCTCGTGATCAGCCGCACCGCCTCGGGCCGCGTGGTCACCGCCGCGCTGGAACTTGACACCCTCGCGGAGATGCCGGCCGCGATCGCTGCCCAGCCAGTCGACAGATCACTCGCTCTGCTCACCGGGGCGGGCGTCGACGCGGTCTGCGTCTGCCGGGATCCCGCCGAGCTGGCCGGCGACTTGTGGGCGGCCAGGATGCTGCACCGCGATCGCTGCGCCCTCGTCCGCCCGCCATGGACGTTCGCCGAATAGGCGGCCCGATAAGCAATCCCCATAGGTGCGTGGTACACGCTATCCGCCGACGCCATCCGGAAACTCGCCAAGGCCCCATGAGGTCGGTAGCAAGAGCGCAGGCCCTACGATTCTTGCCGGTCTAGGGAGGCAGAATCCAACATGGCGGGACTCGACGCAGCGAAGGTGACGGCCCTGGACTGGGTGGTGATCGGGGCGGGTTTGCTCGCCTACATCTCCAGTCTGCTCCCCTGGTACAGCTTCACCGCCAGCGTCCCGATCCTCGGGATCACGCGAACGGCCAGTGCGAACGCATGGCACGCGGGCATCGGCGCGTGGTTGTCCGTGCTGATGCTCATGGCAGCGGCCGCTGTGGTGCTGGTGAGCACAGTGGGGGGGCGGCTGCGACGGACCGCATCGCGGTCGCTGATCACGCTGATCCTGACCGCGCTGGCGTTCATCACGATTGCGCTTCGCTGGGCGACGTTTCCGGACGCCAACGGCGGACTGGACAGAGTTGGACAGCTGGGCGAGTTCAACCTGGGTGATGTCAGCCTGGGGGGCGCCTTCACGGTCACCAGCGGTGCGGGCTACGGCCTTTATCTGGGGCTGATCGCAGCAGTCGCGGCCGCCGTGGCGTCCTTGGTGACCTTCCGCGCCGCCAGCAACCTTATCGATTGACGCCAGTCGATTGACGCCAGCGCCGCGTCGCGCCGCTTTGGGGAATGCACAGTGCCGCCCGGACGTTAGGGCTGATACTTGAACTGTCAACAAAAAAGGGGGTGGCACCCATGCCGGCTGTCACCGTTGAGGACGTCACGACACTGGCCCGGATCCCGGAGCCAGCGCCGCAGGCCTTAGAGCGCCCGGTTCGGTCGGTGACCACCGCGCCATCCGGGTACGAGGGTGAGGGCTTCCCGGTCCGTCGCGCCTTCGCCGGGGTGGACCTGCGCGATCTCGACCCGTTCGTGCACATGGACCAGATGGGCGAGGTCGAGTACGCCCCGGGTGAGCCCAAGGGCACCGCCTGGCACCCGCACCGGGGGTTCGAGACCGTCACCTACATCATCGACGGCATCTTCGAGCACGCCGACTCCAACGGCGGTGGCGGGAAGATCACCGACGGCGACACCCAGTGGATGACCGCGGGTGGTGGCATCCTGCACATCGAGCGCCCGCCGGAGCATCTGGTGGTCAGCGGTGGGCTGTTTCACGGGCTCCAGCTGTGGGTCAACCTGCCGAAGAAACTCAAGTGGACCGAGCCCCGCTATCAGGACTTGCGGGCCGCCGAGTCCGCACTGCTCACCAGCCACGACGGCGGTGCACTGGTGCGGGTGATCGCCGGCGATATCGCCGGGCAACACGGGCCCGGTTCCACCTACACCCCGATGGCAATGCTGCACGCCACGATCAGCCCGGGTGCGGCGCTGCGACTGCCCTGGCGGGCGGAGCACAATGCGCTGGTCTACGTACTATCCGGGGCCGGAACAGTCGGCACCGAGGGAGCGCCGGTGCACACGGGCCAGCTGGTGGTGTTCGGACCAGGCGATGTCATCACCATCACCGGAGCGCGAAACCAGGAGTCGCGGCACCCCGCACTAGACGCCGTGGTCCTGGGCGGCGCTCCGATCCGGGAGCCGATCGCGTGGGGCGGCCCGTTCGTGATGAACACCCGCGCGGAGGTTATGGCTGCCTTCGAGGATTACCAGGCAGGCCGGCTGGGCACCATCCCCGCCCAGCATCTGCCACACGCGGAGGTGGGCGGGGAAGCCGACCAGGACAGCTGAGGACTTCTCAGCCTTTCCTCATGTTTCGGGCGGATGCTGGTGGGGTGACAGGAACGAATAAGGAGGGGAGGCGGGGATGGAAGCGTTGCTCGCGCTCGTCGGGCTGGCGCTGCTGCTGTTCGAGCTGCTGCTCATTGCCAGGATCGTCGTCGATCTGGTGGGCGTTCTTGCCCGACCCGAGGCGCGCCTCGAAGAAGGTCTCGGGTCAGCACGGCGGGTGATCTACCGCCTCACTGAGCCGGTGCTCGCCCCGGTGCGCCGCGTCGTCCGGCCGGTGCGGCTGGGTGGTGTGCTGTTCGATCTCTCCGTGACGCTCGTCTTCATCGCGGTCGTCGTCCTGCGCCAGTTGGTGATCGTGGCGTAACGCACATTCTGCTCATCCGGACGGAAGCCGGACCACCTAACTTCGAAGATCCTCGTTTGACGCTTCTGGACAACGGGTAGCCATGTTTCCGCGGTTTCACTGGGTCACGTTCGTGAGTCATTCCCGGCCGCTGACCCGATGACCGCGAATCGAGACACCACCCGAGGGAGGAAGCATGACCAGCCCACCACATAGATCGCCGCCGAGAACTGCGAGCATGCGCCTTGTCACCGCGCTGCTCGCCGCGCTTGTTCTTACGCTGATCTCGTCCTGCAGCACAAGTCCTCAGCAGCAGCAAACCGGACTTCCCGACGGCACTCGACTGCTGGCCGATTCCGCCGCAGCGATGCGCACGGTGAAATCCGTTCACTTCACCATCGCCGCCCAGGGCGACACCCCAGGGATATCTCTCCGCTATGCCGACGGCCAGCTCACCCAAGAGGGCTCAGCAAAAGGCACCGCCAAGGTCGACCAGGGCGGTAAGCTCGTCGATCAAGAATTCGTCATCATTGGTAACACTCTCTACCTGCGTGGACCGGCCGGCGATTACCAGAAATTGCCGTCATCGGTGGCTGGTGCGGTGTATAACCCCTCAGTGATCCTGAGTCCGGACCGGGGGATCGCGGCGGTACTCGCCAGCGCCAAGGACGCCAAGACCGAAGCGCGCGAGCCAATCGCCGGGGTCGACAGCTATCGGGTATCGGCGACCTTCCCGAAGGACTCGCTCGGTAAGCTTCTGCCTGGAATATCCAAGGACACCACCGGCCAGGTTTGGCTGGCCGTCCAGGGCCTACGGCTGGTAGAAGCCCAGTTCCGGGTAGGCAACGGCCTGGTCTCCGCTCACTTCACCGACTACGACACCCCAGTCGCCATCAACTCACCGGTCTAGTCACGCGTCGATAGGCCGGCTTTACTGTCCCGATCCGCTGCCGTAGGGCCGGGTGAGCAGCTCCAGAACGTGGCCGTCGGGATCGTCGAAGTACACACCGCGACCACCGTCTCTTGTGTTGATCTCTCTCGGCTGGTCGTGGAACGGATCAGCCCAATATGGCAGGTCCTGCGCGCGAATTCGATCGAAGATCGTGTCGAATTCGGCCTCGCTGACAAGGAATGCATAGTGCTGCGGCCGGATGTCGTCCGAGGAATCCATGAAATCCAGGCTCACCCCGTTACTGAGGGTGACCACCTGGAAGGGTCCGAACGAGGTCGGCGCGGGCAGACCCAACAGAGTGGTCAGGAACGTTGCGGCGGCCATCTTGTCGCGGGCCGCAACGATGGTGTGGTTGAGCTCAACGGCCATGACACCGTCTCCTTCGCCAATTAGCGGTTGTCGACTGACGGAAATTAAGAGTACGCGCCGTACTCAAGTCTCAAGCGGCTAGGCATTGGAGAACAGGGGGATGTTCGCCGCGCTGGCTATGGTCAGCGGATCGTCCAGCAGCGCCACGATCAACACGGCAACGTCACGGGGGTAAGCCCAGGACGGCCTTACCTTCGACTGCAATCGCCTCTGTCAGGCCGACAACCCCGTATTTAGAAGCGTGTAGCTTGTGCCCTGGCCAGAGACGAACGTCTGCTCGGTGGTCATGGCAACTTCTCTCTAGCTGATTCCGGTCAGCGCGAAGAACTCCTGCCGGGAACGGGCGTCCTCGCGCAACACCCCGTGCAGTGCCGAAGTGACGGTCCGCGAGCCGGTGGCCCGCACGCCGCGCAGCGACATACACAGGTGCTCCGCCTCGATGACCACACCGACTCCCTTGGGCGCCAAGTGCTCCTGCAGCCTGTCTGCGACTTGCTGGGTCAAGCGCTCCTGAACCTGCAGATCCCGAGCGAACAGCTCGACGACCCGGGCCAGCTTCGACAGCCCCAGGATCCGCTCGCCGGGTAGGTAGCCGATGTGGGCGGTGCCGTGGAAGGGCAGCAGATGGTGCTCACACAGCGATTGCACAGGGATGCTCTTGGCCAGCACCAGCTCGTCGTATCCCTCATCGTTCGGAAAAGTCGTCAGCTCGAACTCCCGCGGGGTGAGCAACTCGGCGAAGGAACGGGCAACGCGTCGCGGCGTATCGACCAGGTGTTCAGACGTCGGGTCCTTACCGAGCGCGACCAGCAGATCGGCGACCGCTCGCTCCGCCGCGGGAAGGTTGACCCTCTCCCGGGGCGGGACCACCCGAAGGCTGGGGTGGCGCACGGTCACCGGTCGCGCGGGAAGGGATTCCGTGGTGTCAACGACGTTCATCAGGTCGGCCCTTCGTCGGTGGTCTCCAGCTTGGCAGGACTCGGCGGTGACACGGCCGGAAGCGGGCAGCCAGCCGCCGGCGCCACCGCGCCGACGAGCACCCGAAGTGATGCAGTGCAATGTCGAGAAACCCGGGGAATCTTCTGAACACCGCGCAACAGCCTGTCCCGCCGCGTACCCGGCTCAGTCCAACGATCGGACCTCAATTTTCCCGTCGCGTACCCGGGTCTGGTATGCAGGCTGGGGGGTCGAAGCTGGGCCGCGCAGGATGCTGCCATCGGTGAGCCGGAAGGTGCTGGCGTGCCACGGGCAGACTACGCAGCCGTCGACGAGCTCACCTTCATCGAGCGGACCGCCGGCGTGAGTGCAGGTGTTCGCCAGCGCGAACACCTGGCCGCCGTCGCGGACGAGCAGCACCGACGCCTCACCGACGGAGACCTTGCGAAGCTCGCCCTCCCCTAGCTCCGAGTCGGTGAGCACCTGGGCCCACTCCTGCGGGCGGTGTTCGAAGATGGTGTGGTTGACGTTGACCGCTCTGACAAACGACAGGTGGCCGCCGAGATATCCACCGATTGTCAGTACCCCCAGTCCAGCGAACCCCAGTACCTTGCCGGCATCTCGCCGACCGCTGCGCCGGGCGAGTAGCGATGCCACGTACAGGGTCAGGGCGGCCACGTTCGCGCCGGCGTGCACCACCCCGATACGCCTCTCCTCGCCGATGGTGTCCGACCAGTCGTTGAGCCCAGTTGCGGCGGTGGGGATAGCGCTGAGAATGCCGGCGCCGACGAGCAGGTCGGCGGCCGGCTCGGCACTGACTCCGCCGACGGTATCCAACAACGCAGACATGCTCCAGGCGCCGATCGGCAGGTCAGTCAACATGGGATGGGCTGGATGGCCCACAGGCGTACCGCTGAGCACATTGCGGACCAGGCGAGGCCGCACGGCTTTGCCGACCAAGCCGGCCAGCGGCTTGGCGACCTTGTCCAGGGCGCTGAAACGCCCAATGCGGCGCACCAGCTCGTGTGGGTAGGTCATGCCGAGAAATCCTTTCGTACCAGGTCGGGGACGTTGAGTTGGCAGATGGCGGGGACGTGCGGTGATCGGCGCGCCCCGAACACCTCCTGACCCGTCGGTGCCAACCTTGCCCCGCCCGCGCTCAGCGTCTCCGCCATGAGCAGACGCTCGTTCACCGCAGTCCCCCTCGCCGCTAGTGCTGCTTGTAACGCCAGTCCATGCTAACGTTAGAAGGTCCTGGCCGTTTGTCAACAGGAGTGGTTTCCAGAATGGCAATGGGGAAGGAGTCCTCGGTGGGGCAGATCTCTGCGGTCGCCGCGCTCGACGAACCGACCCGTCGCCGGCTGTACGACTACGTCGTGCGCCAGCCTCAACCGGTGAGTCGTGACGAGGCCGCCGAGGCTCTTGGGCTGCCGCGTACGACCGCCGCGTTTCATCTTGACCGGCTGGTGGACGAGGACCTGCTGGACGTGGACTATCAGCGCCGCACGGGCCGCACCGGCCCCGGCGCGGGACGGCCGGCCAAGCTGTATCGGCGGTCGGATCATCAGGTGGCCGTGTCGCTGCCCGAGCGCCGCTATGAGCTAATCGGGCGTCTATTAGCCAGCGCTCTGGAGCACGCCGAACAATCCGGGGACGCCCCACTGGCGATTCTCAACCAGCGCGCCTACCAGCTAGGCAAGGAACTTGGCGAAACAGCCCGCGATGCCACCGATGACGGCGATACCCGGGACACCGCACTACGGACACTCGAGGCATACGGCTTCGAACCGCGCGTCCACGGCGACGATGTGACACTCGTCAACTGCCCCTTCCACAGCCTGGCACAGGAATACACCGAGATTGTGTGTGGGATGAACCTGCGCCTGCTTGACGGCCTCCTCGACGGCCTAGCCCCCACCAGGTTGACCGCCCACCTGCGCCCCACCCCACCACACTGTTGCGTTCGTCTCCGGGCCGCCCCCTGACACCCGCCTGACCGCAATCAACGACGGCGGCGGTCCCAGTCCACCTCTGCTTGGCCTACGGGTCAGCCCGCCCAGCCGGGCCGGACCAAGCCGCTCTCGTAGGCGAGCACCACCAGCTGGGCCCGGTCCCGAGCACCAATTTTGATCATGGCCCGGCTGACGTGGGTCTTGGCGGTGGCGGGGCTGACGTACAGCCTCTCGGCGATCTCGTCGTTGGACAACCCGGCGGCGACGTGGGTGACGATCTCCCGCTCGCGCTCGGTCAGCGATCTGAACAACGCCACGAGCTTGCGATCAGCAAGCGCCGGTTTGGCGCGCACGGCGAATTCCTCGATCAGCGTGCGGGTGACCACCGGAGCGAGCAGGGCATCGCCCCGATGCACGACCCGGATGGCATGGATGAGATCGGCCGGCTCGATGTCCTTGACGAGGAACCCGCTGGCCCCGAAACGGACCGCGTCGAAGACATAGGAGTCGTCGGTGAAGGTGGTCAGCACGATCACCCGCACGCCGGAAAGTTGAGGGTCGGTGGCGATGTCCCGGGTGGCGGCCAGCCCGTCGTGCCCGGGCATCCGGATGTCCATCAGGACGACATCCGGATGGGTCTCCCGGGCCAGCCGCACCGCGGCCGCGCCGTCCTCGGCCTCGCCCACCACTTGCATGTCGGGCTGGGGGCGCAGCAGCGCCCGGAACCCGGCGCGCACCAGCGCTTGGTCGTCGGCGAGCAGGACATCGATCATCAGTCGGCTACTTCCGCCACGGGTTCGGCAACGCGGGCCGCGGGCAGGAACGCGCGGACGCCGAACCCGCCTTCGGGACGGGGTTCGGCCGTGATCGTCCCACCGAGGGCCTGGGCGCGCTCACGCATGCCGGGTAAACCGTTGCCGCCCTCGGATACCGGTTGCGGCATGGGAGTGCCGGTCCCATCGTCATCGACCTGCACTGTCAAACCGTGCTCGTCGTAATGCAGCACGACGCGGGCTCGGGCCGGGCCGGCGTGCTTGCGGGTATTGGTCAAGGCCTCCTGCACGATCCGGTAGGCGGCTAGATCAACACTGGCGGGCAAGTCGCGCGCGGACCCCCGGATCTCCACGGTGACCGGCAGCCCGGCGGCCCGGGTGCCGGAGACGAGGGCGTCAAGCCGAGCCAGCCCAGGCACCGGCTGGTGCGGGGGACCCTCGTCGACTCCCCGCAGCACCCCGAGGGTTGCCCGCATCTCATGCAGCAGCTCGCGGCTGGACTGCTTGATCGCGGCGAGTGCGGTGCGGGCCTGCTCCGGGTCGTCGTCCATCAAGTACAGGGCCACCCCGGCCTGCACGTTGATCAAGGAGACGTGGTGGCCCAGCACGTCGTGCAGTTCATGGGCGATCCGCAGCCGCTCCTCGCTGCCCCGGCGGCGCTCGGTCTCCTCCCTGGCGGCCCGAGCCTGCGCCATGCGTTCGCGACGCGCCCGCCACCCCTCGGAGGCTGCGATCACCGCGACCAGCCAGGCGAGCGCACCGGCGGCCCCGGTCAAGGGGATCGGCTGGTCGGGATGCGCAGCGACGCGCATCAGCAGCAAACCAGTGAAGGTGAGGCCGGTGATGGTGTACGCCGCAAGGCGGTGGCCGGCCGTGACAGCGACGCAGAGCGCCACGACAGGCGCCAGGAACACCGGTCCGAACGGGTAACCCGCGCCGAGATAAACCACCAAGGCCGCGGCGGCCAAAGCGAACCCGGCAACCGGTTGCCACCGCCGCACCCCCAGGGCGGCGGGTCCAACCAGCAGCAGCACGACGCCGAGGGCGTCCAACGGGCGCATGTCGGGTTGGCCCCGGCTGGCGAAGGTGGTGCCGATCACAGTGAACGCGCCCACGGCCAACGGCAGCGCCATCGTGGGTCGCATACCTGACCTCCACGTCGGGCGCTGCGATGATTTCACAGATCAAACGGTAGACCGACCCGCCGGGCCGCGCCGTCGCCTGCAGGGATGCTGTCGGGATACCACCGCGGTCGTAGGGCCCGATCGGTTGTCTACTCCGGCCGCCGCAAGGGAAAAACCGCCTGGAGCCCGACGCGCGCAGCGGCCGGAACGCCCACCCTCGTCGCTATGACTACTACACCCTCTGTCACCGCCAGCGGTGCGCTTCGGGTTTCGGATGCCGAACGGGAAACCGTCGCTGCCGACTCCGGGACGCCGCTACGAAGGCCGCCTGACCCTCCCGGAGGCTGACGAACGCCAAGCCCCGGCCTACGCCGCACGGACCCGCGACGATCTCCACCCGCTCACCGCGGACCTCCCTCCACTGCCCGGAACCGTGACCAGGCGCGGACCGTTGAGCCCTCACGCCCGTCGGCGGCTGGGCATGCACGCCGGTCTGGTCGCGGTACTGGCGGCAATCATGGTGACGGGCTGGGCACTCGGATCCGCCCCATGGTTCTGGCCTGCGTGGCCGATGTTCTGGCTCACTCTGAGCCTGGTCGTGCACTACCACCGGTCTGAGCGCGTGGCTGACCCGCAAGGGGATCATCGGAGGCACCTCTGATGACCCCCGCTATCCCGCGGCTTCCGGCACGACCGCGCGCCATCGTGCGTGCGGTCCAC
>DASYMC010000500.1:0-6140 GCA_036009255.1 Pseudonocardiaceae bacterium | reverse complement strand
GCTCAATGGCAACGCGGCCCGCTGCTGGCGGGTCATCTGGGTGAGGTCGACTGTGTTCGGCTGGGTGTCACTCATCAGGCCGCCACCTCGCCTACGGTGGCGAGGCCACGCAGAGTGGCCAGTGATACGACGGTGCCGGAGTCAGGTTCAAGCTCGGCGCCAAGACCGCGCCCGGTGAATGGCACACCACCGAATACGCAGACCGCAGTGCCGCCGGACAGCTCGCCGGTCACCGACAGATGCACATAATCACCGCAAGGAACCCGCCAGGCTTCGACGGTGACACCGGTGAGCGTGTCGGCCCAGATCAGCAATCCGCGAGCAATCTCCGGGGGTTGGTGCTCGGCTAGTTGCACACTCACTCTCGGTCCCACCGAGGATGCAGTGATGTTGACCGACCACAGCTCAGGTAGCTCGAAAGCAACGAGGTGTGCGTGGATGCAGTCCAGCAGCTCAAGGGTGATGTTCATGCCACTACCTGCTTTCCGGACACCGGGCGGGGGGCATCCAGCCAGCCGCTGAGGGCGTAGGCAGAGAGCTCGTCGAGGTCAGCGTCAGTGGTGTGGAATGCCCGAGCTCGGTCAGGTTCGCGGCGGCCGTCGAGCTTGGCCCACGCGATGCCGGGGGTTTCCTCGCTGATCTCGTGCGCCGCTGCGCCACGTTGGCGCACTCCATCACCGAGGACCATGTCGACCTGGGTTTGCTCGTCAAGCCGCATCGCGATCTTGACGGGGAACAGGTGCCGGAAGTTGATGATCTCCTTTCGTGGGTCTTGGATCTGCCCGATCACGCACACCCCCGGAGCCCGGCCCTGGGACAAGATGGACTGCAGGGCTGCGTTGGCTCTTTTGCGAAGGCCGTTATCGGGTTGGTAGGCGATCACGTCAGCCAGCTCGTCGATGACCAGCAGCACAAACCGCTGCCCGCAGGCCGGTGACCATTTCCGGATGCCGTGCTGGCTGAGTTCCCCGGCACGTTCCCGAGTCACCGCAGCGACATCTTCGAGCAGCTCGACGGCTTCTGCGCCGTTGGTGCAGACCAGTGCGTGAAACAGGCCGGGTGCGCGTCCGAGTTCCATGCCGCCCTTCGGGTCGATGCCGAACACCTGCACCAACCCGCAGCGGATCCACGGAGCAAGAGCGCGCAACACTGCCCACATCACCGAGGACTTGCCGGCATCGCTGACCCCGGCGACGAGGATGTGCCGATCAAGGAGGCGAAGCAGCCAAGGCTTGCCCGATTCCGTGCGGCCGATCAGCACCCGAGCCAGGTCCACGCTCGTGCCCGGCTCCCGCAGCGTCGGCACCGTTATCGGCCGGGCCAGCGGGTCACTATGGATCAGGTCTAGCCAGATCCGGCGTGGCCGATCTACCCGGACCCGGCAGGACTGGGCGCCGAAAGAGTTCGCCAGCTCCTCAGCCTGCGCGGCGTAGGTCGCGGCGCTCTGCCCATGCAGCAACCGCACGCCGACTCGGTCGCGCCAGCCGTCAGCGCGGACCCGGCGAATCTTGGGATAGTGCGTCCGGTGCAGGCCAGAACCGGTGCGCTTGGTCAGCTCCGAGAACAGCATCACTCGTCGCCAGCGCCAGGCGTAGACCACCGCGCGGCGCCATTCCGATCGCACCTGCCGCCCCACACTCCGGGCGAAGGAATCGGGATGTACCCACGCCCATACCCCACCCACCAGCCCGAGGACGGCGATCAGCGTCATCGGCCCGCACCACGAGTAGGTCAGTCCAAGATCGAGCAGCACCACCGCGCCAATCAGGAACACCGGGTAGCGCCACACTCGGCGGGCGATGAACGCCGTAGCTGTCGCTACGACGGCCATAGCGATGATCGGCGAGGTCCCCAGCAGCACCTTGCGGGGCAGCATCGTCCACCACGGCAACCGTGGCCGTTCGACCTCTAACGGAGCCGGATCGACCCATCGCGAGTACTCAACCGGGCGCATCACCGAGCACCCCCAACACATGCCACATCGCCCGAGACGTGCTGGGCGAGTTGGTTTGGCTCTGGTTTCCCCATTCGTGAAATACCCAGGGCTGGCGCATCATGCGCGCCGTGTTCTATCCTTCTCACTGTTCACTCCGTAACCTGGTGTGGACAGCGCAGAAGCGGACAAGGTTGGTAGCCGAAGTCTCCGCTTCTGCGCGTACGTCAATCACTTTTGTTATGCGGGCATGCGGCATTACCGCACCACCCACCAGTGCGTTTTCTGGACCTTCTTGTCGTACTGGTTATCGCAGGCTGCGGCAGCCTCCACAGATCGAATCAGGACCGGCTGGCATGAACGCGCTACTCCCGCACCTGCGGCAGCTCTGCCACGTCAAGCGAACCCGCCACCGACGAGCACGCCGCCGCTCCATCAGCGCAGCCCAACGACACCTCAAGCTCGTCTGTCGGTGCCTCTCACGGCTCACGTGTCCTCGCCTCCAACAACCTCCTTTCCTTGCGTAACTGATCTCTCCTCGACCTCTCGGACGATTCCATTACTGTCACTGCCCACCTTCGTTCCTCCTACGGAAACGCGTCGATTCGACTCCTCCCGCGCCAAGCCCAGCGCATGTATTAGCTGATCAACATGCCCTGGGTCCATGATCGCCTCCCAGGTAAATGGCGGCACGATGGACATCCACACATACCCGGGATATGTCGTGACGACTACCGTCGCAGCAACACCCTCCCGGCCTTTAACCGAGACCCTGCGAGGCAATCCGTATCCCGGATAACCGACACGATTAGACGGTTCCATCCCGACACCCTCGGTATGGGAAACGGATTTCATAAACGATCACCATCCACGCGCCGTCGTCGTCGCCACCGCCTTCCTCGTGTTGTCATGACTCACCACCGGCGGTGAGGGCATGACCCGGATCGAGATCTGCCGCGATCCGCGAGGCCTCCCTCGCCAGGTCCCGGCAGAACCGGGCAAGAACCACTGCCCCTCCGCTGACCGTGGGAACGTCGATCACGACCCGTCCGGGATCCATCGACAGCACGAGCGAAACCCATCCGGGGCCGATCTGCCGTACACCGGCCGCCGCATCCCGGCCTGGCGAGCAGGTCACCGTGAATCCCACGACCCTCACCCGCCCTACGCCGCCGCGGTTCGAGCATCAGCAGAGGTGGCAGAGCCCGGCTTGGAGTGGGTGCCATTAACGCTTCTGTGCTCCCCCACCGCATGCATACCGTTCGCTCGGACCACCCAGGTGATCCACTTTGCCTGCCCCGATGTCTCTGCCCGAGGCTGGACCGTCAACCCCTCCAACACCACCGGGCGAAACGGCAGACCACCCACCGCCGCCGGCGGAACCGGCTGCACTCGTGCCGCGATCTCTATCGTGATCGACTTGTCTCGGTCTTTCTCCGCGGAAGGATCAGCGATCGTGACCTTGAACAGCGGCAGCCCGCTGACCTCATCAATCCGGGCGCGAACCGGCCGGTTGCGCGCCTTGTCCTCTTGAGACTGATATTCGGTCACCGCAGTGACCTCACCGACGACGTACGCACCCTGGGGGAACAACTCGTCGAACTCGATCGGGAACCGCTTGCCGTAAGGAACGGCCATCCTGTCTCCTCCTGGACACTGGTTGAGTACTGGCTTGAGCCAGTGCTGGCTTGAGCCAGTTAAGCAGACAGCGAGTTACCCGTCAAGCAACTGGCTTAAACCAGTTGTAGGCTGAGTGGCATGAACCTGGATGTGGCGGAGGGCCAGCTGCCCAGCCGCCGGATCGCCGACGCAGTGCGCGCCCTGATCACCTCGGGGGAGCTCGCACCCGGCGACAAGCTGCCCTCCGAACGCGAACTTGCCCGGAGATTCGGAACCGCCCGCAACACCGCTCGGGAGGCCATCCGGCTGCTTACCGAGGAGGGCCTGGTCACCGCGCAGCACGGGCGCGGGGTGTTCGTCCGCGAGAAGGAGCGAATGTTTCGGTGGGGTAGCGAGCGCTACTCGCGGCGCACCCACCGGGAAACCGGGCTGACCCCGTTCCGGCTGGAAATGGCCCGCCAAGGTAAAGAGGCCCGCGTAGAGGTGACTTCCATCGAGCAGATCACCCCACCATTCGACGTAGCGGAACGACTCAAGGCCTCGCCCGAGGAGCCCTCAGCGCTGCGCCGATGCAACACCTACTACGCAGACGATGAGCCCCTCCAGGTGGTCACGACCTACCTGCGCTGGAGCGACGCTGAGGGCACCGCACTGCTACAACCCAAGACCGGACCCGGTGGCATCTACGGCCGCCTCGAAGAACGCGGCCACATCATGACCACCGGACAAGACGAAATCACTGCCCGGATGGCCAGCCACGACGAGGCAAGGGCACTCGATCTGCCACCCGGGGTGCCCGTGCTTGACGTTCTACACACCAGCTTCGACCAGGACGGCGAGCCCTTCGAGGTATCCCGGTTTGTCCATCGAGCCGACCGGGCCGGCCTCGTGTACCACTTCCCTGTCGAGAGCTGACTCGGATTCGTCCCAGGTGCGACGGTCCTCAACCCGGAGCAGCATGCCCTCAGGGCTTACGGCACGGTTCCCAACACGAAGGCGAAACGGTCTCGGAACGCCACCTTCGGTCCTGGATGCTGGCGCCGGATCTCCTCGATCCCCGCTGCCAGCTCCTCGTCATCGAACAGAGACAGCAGCGAGAGGTAGCGGCTACGCACCATCGCCAGGTACCGCTCAGTCGGGAACATCAACGAAAAATCGTCATAAGAGAGGCTGACCACCAGCCCCGCATCACCCATCGATGCCGCGATCACCTCAGGATCAGGCTGCAACTCACGGAACCGATCATGCGCTGCTGGGAACAGGGGATAGTCGATCCTGGTCGGCAACATCACGACAAGCAGCCTCCCACCAGGAGCTAGCAGCTTCGCCAATCCGCTGATCACCGCTTCCCGGTCTGCGACGTGGTGAATTGCTTCCTTCACCAGGATCGCCTCGAACCGATCCACCGGCAGCACTGCACGTCCTGAAGCCAAGTCTTCGGCCGACGACTGCACCGCCACCAGCCGCGGATCATCGGGGATTTGCTCCAGCATCCGCACCGAAGGATCAACACACACCACGCCCTCGGTATGTTCCACGAGATGGCGCGCGTACAACCCAGTTCCGCAGCCCACATCCAAGACCCGATCACTGGATCTCAGTCGCAGGCGGCCGAGGATGCACTGCGTCATCCACTCCAAAAATTCCGGACTGTAGGTCCAGTTCTGGTCATACTCCGGCGCCAACCGGTCGTAGTGGGCCTGCGTCTCGTCCCGCACCGAACGACGCCTCCAGTCACGCTCTGGCAATCTCCTCGACTCGAACGCTATTACAGGTACGTCACCGCCACCCCGCGATCAGCGTTTGATTACTATCAGTTACGAAGTGTCACCCAAAGTTTTTGCCGAATTGTCCTCTATGGGATCAAGACACGCCGCCTGCGGCGGCGCGCACTCCAACTCGCGACGTTGCTCACCCGGCCGCCCACCGGAACCACGACACTGCGCGCGGCCCTGGCGGGCCGTGCTCGGTCGCGGCCCGGTGGACGGCCTACGCCAACCGGCGGTGCGCCGCCGCAGCCGTCGCGACGAAGACGAACCAGACCATCCCGGGTACATGCCGCGCCGGATCTGTGATCCACGGAGCCAAACCGCCGGGCGCTCGCCGCCTCACACGCTGGTTGCTGGAGTTCTCCAACTGCGCCATGACGACCTCAGGCAACGCCCGCGCCAGCAACGGAGTGCATGGAAATGTCGCTCCTTCAGATCGGTTTCGCTGAGCCGTACGTCCCCCACGTCGGGCTGTGGGTGGGTGCGCCCTGCGTGAGGTGGCCGATCCGCGCAAATCGCACACACTCTCGCGTTAGCGGTATAGCTCGGTCCAGCCGAGCGGAACTTCACTGGGTGCTGCCGGGCTAACTACCAGCACCAAGGGATGCGGCTGCCATGTGTACGGATGCCGATGGGCCTGCGGGCACGCCCGGTACCCTTACGCTTCGCCTCGATCATCTCCGGGCAGGTGTGCCGGTGGTCCACGCCAGCGGGTGTCTCGACCACAGGACGGCACCCGATCTGCAACACCTGCTCGACGACCAGCTCGCCGCCGCACCCTGGGCTATCGTGATCGATCTCAGCGCACTCTCCGTCCT
>DASYMC010000499.1:0-3358 GCA_036009255.1 Pseudonocardiaceae bacterium | reverse complement strand
GGTGGGATATGGACTGTGTCGCCGGGATGTAACTCAATGTGGTCGAGGTCGGCTTGGGTGCGTCCGATTTCAAGTTCGATGCTACCAGTATACACCGCGATCGTTTCGTCCTTAGCTTCGTGCAACTGCAGAGATAAAGCGTGGCCGGCACTGATGTGAAGTATCTTGCCGCAGTAGCGACCGGGGACGAGGGCGAAGTGCTCTTCGTATCCCCATGGTTTGGGTACGTGTCGTGCCGGCGTTACCCAGTCGACCCTGGCCATGTTTCTGCTCCTCGGCTCCCTAGTGGTTTGAGTGGTCACGTTCGTTCCGTCCTCACGGCGACCGGCCGGCGAGATGGTTACTCGGAGTTGTGCGTTCTGATTGTGGGCTAGCTCTGCAAGTATGCTCAGCACCCCGATTATCGCGGTATCGAGTTGACGCGTTACATAATTTACGCCCGTAACACTTGGGACCGAAACGCTTGCCCCGACTCACTTCTCGCGGCACGACGGCACGTCTGAGTCATCGTTTTATCCTCTCATTCACCCTCGACCAGGAGGAAGGTGTGCTGGCACACACGATGACTCACTTCTGGGCGAATCTCCCTATACGAGGTTCCGTATCAGTAGGACCCGCGTCGACCACGCGATAAGCAATGAAGGGGGAACCAGTCACCATGGCCAGCATCGGCTGCATTCGTTTCAGTAGGCGCCGGTGCCCCGCACGACCGCGCCAACGGTCTTCCAGATGATTAAGATGTCCAGCGCAAGGGACCAGTTCTCGACATAGCGAAGGTCCAGCCGGACCGATTCCTCCCAGGATAGGTCGCTGCGACCGCTGATCTGCCACAGCCCCGTTAGCCCCGGCTTGACGAGCAACTTGCGCTGCGCATCGCGAGAGTAGCTGGCAACCTCTGCTGGCAGCGGCGGCCGCGGGCCCACCAGCGACATCGACCCGGAAAGGACATTGAAAAGTTGGGGCAACTCGTCGAGCGAGTACTTACGAAGGAATTTGCCCACTCGGGTCACCCTTGGGTCCTGATACAGCTTGAACAGTGGGCCAAAGCCTTGGTTGCTCTCCGCGAGTTCCGACTGAAGCTGATCGGCATTCACCACCATCGACCGAAACTTGATCATCGCGAACTCCTTGCCGGCCTTCCCCACTCGGTACTGGCGGTAGAACACCGGGCCGCCGTCACTACGAACGGCGATCGCTAGCGCGATCATCACCGGCGCCAGCAGAAGCAGTAGCAGGTCCGCTCCGAGCCGATCACTCAAGGCCTTGACTACGCGTGCCACCCCGGTGAACGCGGGCTCGGTAAGCCGCAGCATAGGTAGGCCGTCTACCACCGCGACGTGCAAACGGGGACCGGCGACCTCCATGAGACCGGGATCAACCACCAGCTCGACGCCTGTGCCCTCGAGATCCCAGGCCAGATGGTGCAACCGCCGCGAGTTCCAACCCGGTGCGGTGGCGACCGAGACTACGCGGTACCGGCCTTGCCCCGCGACGCTTGCCACCGAGTCCAAGTCACCGACGACGGGCACGTCCAGTATACTGGGGCGGCTGTCGGTACCGGACGGTGTGCAGGCGCCTGTCACAATCCACCCGTTCTGCGTGGCTCGCCGGGTCCGCGAGATGAGCTCGGCAACCGCCTCGTCGGTGCCTACCGCGAGGACCTCGTGCATGCATCCACCGTTGCGGCGACGTCGGTGCAACACCTTGCGCAGAACTAGACGACCGACCACGGCCAAGATCAGGGCGACCGGGACGACGCCGAATACATATGGTCGCACCTGGGGGAGCTTCAGCGCCAGGCCAGCCAGCCCGACTACCACCGCGAGGGTAGCGACGGCCCGCAGCAGCCGGCTCAATTCCTCGGAGCCTTGACCCAGCACTGACGGATCCCAGGCACGCCCGAGAATGAGGGCGGTGACCGTCAGTGCTATCACGACCAGGCCGAACGCCACTCGTAGATGGTCATACCCAGGCGTATCACCCCACCACTTGTGCATCCCGAGTGACACAGCCATCGCCACGAGATCCGCGACGGCGACTGCTTGGGCGTACCGGATCTCCCAGCGTGGTCGTGCGACCACCCTTTGCGATAAGTGGGTGGCGCTGATGTTTGAACCGTCGAGCCGAGATGCGCACCCCAGCGGGTCCTCCACCAGCGCGCGCGCGTTCCGATTTCGGGTCGAATCGTTGAGACCGATGTTCGTGCTGTTATCGCCAGGCCCAGAAACCATGAATCATCGCCTACATTCGCTCAGCCTGAAAAGGAGCCGACCGCGAGTGACGCGATCGCCCCCGCTTCGACAGTCAACCGTCCGCGAGGCTTCTGCTAAAGAAATCGGGCTCGGCATTGGAAACGTTACGGCGTACGCGATTATCACGATATGAAGCGGAACCATGTCAGGTCGTAACCAACATGGGATCAAAAGGCGATTGAACGGGCTGGACGCCATCACCGTCCGTTTTCTTGAATGCGATCATCAGATCTGGCATCAACATTGGCCGGATTTGGCGCTCTTCGGCGAGCCAGCCGACGTCGGCCGTGGCTCGGTTCGATGGGGCGAATGGTCACGAAGTCGAGGATCGAGCTGTTTTGAAGGCTCTCGATCTTAGGCGGGCACCGTCGGGATTCTCGCTGACAATCGGCGTGTTTGCCGGGTGCAGTGCAACCGTACTCGGCGGCGGTAGTTGTCTCTGTTTGTGAAGCCGCAGGCGGCGCGTTTCACCTGTTTGATCAGCCGGTTTGATGCCCTCGGTGCGGGCGTTGGTCAGCCCGGTGGTCAGGAACACCTCGACCGCGGGCCACCAGGTCTCGATCGTCTCGGCCAGGGTGGTCAGCTCGGGGATCTCGGCGTCGGCGCACCAGGCGTAGAAGGCCCCACAGTCGCCGCGCGATGTCCTCGCGGTGTCCGCCTGTGGCGGCGGTCGCGCACAGCGCGCGGAGCTCCTCTTTCGCGATCCACGCGGTCAGGATCGTCCCGCTGGGGTCGTGGTCGACACAGCCGTTCCACATCCGGGCCAACGCCGCCGGGGACAGCCGTTGCCGCCCGCGCAGCAACAGGCGGCGGTTCGCCCAGGCCGGATCGATCTTTCGTCCGCGGCGGCCGAGTAGCTCGCGGGTCACCCGCTGGCGTACGGCCGGTGACCGCCTTGTTGGCGAGCATGATCAGGTGGAAGTGGTCGACCGCGATCTGCGCATCGGGCAGCGCCGCGCGGACCGCGGCGGCGTAGCCGGTGTGCGGGTCGATCACCACCGTGGCAATCCGGTCGCGGAACGCGCCGCCAGCCACGCTCGGACCGCCGTCGCGCTGCGCTCATCGATCTGACCCAACAACGCCTGGTCACCGGCAGATCGACGAAC
>DASYMC010000498.1:0-4048 GCA_036009255.1 Pseudonocardiaceae bacterium | reverse complement strand
GCTTCGCCCTTGATCTTGATCGCCCGTGCTGTTCCTGACACGTGGATCGCGGTCAGCCTCCCGGGCGCCTCGTTCTGTTCCGGAATCTTGGTGAGGTCGACAAGCTCGCTGCTGGCCTGTGCAAAACCGGCTTCGCCGGCGTGTGCCGGTTGCAGGAACCGGTCTTCGCCGGTCAGCAAGTAACCGCGGGTACCTGTTTCGATATCGACTAGGAGTCGCTCGAGCCGATTAGCGGCGGCCAGCACCTCCTGGGAGTGTCGAGCCAACTGAGCCGAGCTTCGCTGATCACGGATCGCCAGCAGCAACACGGCGAATGCGGCGCTCGTCAGCAGCGCGAGCAGCGCGCTAGCGATGACCATCCGGCGGGTCAGGCCGCCGCGCACGGTCGCTTACCTCCTGAGCTGTGCGACATGTGACCACCTCACCGCATGCGCCCAACCCTATGTTTGCGGAGGGGCGGGCATGCGGATAGATAACGTGACTCAGAGCCGAGAGGGCCCCTCCGGGAGCCGGATGCGGGTCATCGTCGCGGACGACGACGTGCTTCCGCGTGGGGGCCTGGCGAACCTTCTCGAGCGCTCCGGCTTTGCCGTGGCCGGTCAAGCCGGAGACGCCGAGGAACTCCTTGACCTCGTACGAACGCACGCCCCGGATCTGGTCATCGTAGACATTCGGACGCCGCCGACGCACACCGAGGAGGGGCAGCTGATCCTCTGGACAGCTGCCGAGTCCGCGTGGGGACGTTGCGCCAGACCCTCAACGGGATCGACGACATCGCGCTGTCGGCTGCCTGGGCCGCGTTCGAACGTTAAGCTGTGAGCAATCCTGTATTGAGGAAGCGGTGGTGACGGTGGCAGGAACGCATGCTCGATCCGGGGTATCTGGAGGAGCGGGACTGTTCAATGTTGTCAGTGTCGTGATCCTCGTTGTCGGCGTGTTGGTGATCGGCATAGCGGCCGCCCTGCTCGCCCGCACGCTGGCGGCGGCACAGAGCATCGATAAGAAGGCCCAGACTATCGCGGCAAACGCCGGAAAGATCAACGTCGCAACCGACTCGGTCATCGAGTTGAACCGGACCAACCAGCTTGCATCCTCGATCTTGTCCAGTACGAAGCCGCTGCAGGGTCTGCTCGACACGGTCGACGCCACCGCCCGGGACATCGCCGGCGTGGCGAAGTCGATCAATACAACTGCGGGAACGATCAAAGATACCGCCGGTACGATCAACGGTACGGCTAAGACGATCGACAACACCGCCGGCGGCGTCAACAACAGTGTCGGGACGATTAATCGCACCACGGGCGGCACGGAATCACGAAGGTAGAGACCACGAAGGTAGAGATACTGGGCAGCGCGCTCAGTCGTCCTCCATCGGGTTCTCTTCGGATTTGTGCTGGTAGCAGCGGCACCGTGTTCCAGCTTGCCCATGGGGCTCGTCGAGACCCAGGCGACGGGCAGTGCGGATCATCAACCACTGCTCGTTCAACCAGCGACGCTCCTCGGCCAGTTGCCGATGCTTGTGCTGCAAGGCCTGTGCCGTCCAGGTCACACCGAGCAGCAGTCCGAGGCAGACCAGCAGGACGGCGGCCAACGCCGTCAGGCCCACCGGGCGCTCCGTTGGATTGCGCGAGGACGTTTCGTCCCCTCTGGGGCGGCACTCTGTGGTCCTCGGCACGGTTCCCGGTGTGGCCGATCCACGGGTGCACCTCCTCGGTGCATCACGTAGGGCTAGCGCCTACGCTTAATACCTCATACTAATTATCGAGCATAAACGCTTTTGGCTTCAAGGTGTACCGTGCATTTTTGGACGCCGCTAAATATGCCTGAATGCACGATGCGGTTCGCGTGGTGGTGTAGTGCCACCTAGCATGGTGCCAGTTCATAAACGACAGGAAGCGTTTCGGCCACGCCACCGTTCGCTCGTGATGGGCGACGGCTGCGGGGGGTCGTGCCAGCTGGGTGACCGGGTCCGTGTCTGGTCCGCGGAAGCGTGCCGCCTGCGAGCAGCCTAGGTCGCCTCTTCGAGCATCGAAAGATCCTCCGTTGCCGCGACTCCCTCGACCTCAAGCGTTAAGAGGCGTGTCGCTTCACGCAACTCCGCTCGGCGCTGCACCGAGGCTTGCACTTCCTGCGAGATGCGTCTACGGAGCTCCACGTGATGGGGAAGGGGAACACGCACCTCAGCGAGGCGATTACCGAGGCTGTCGATGATGTCCTGGGTGAACCGCTTGGCACGAATCTGCCGCTTGGCGATGGGTGAGTTGAGTGCTGCAAAGAGCAGCCACGGATCGACAGCCGCCCTGTCGTTTACCCGGATTTTCATGACGTGCGATTGGTAGAGGATTCGCGTGTCGAGGCTGCTGATGACAGCGGAGGTCCCGATGAGGTAAGTCCCGTCTCGCACCATCAGGATATCACCCGCTTGCACATCGAAGCGGTCCGGATGTTGTTTTTTCAACGCTTCATAGAGTTCGACACTTACGCCATGTTTCGGGTCCGCCTTCAACTCCCAGTTCGACAAGTCGCTAGTGCGGATGAACGGTACCGGTCCAGTGCCGTACGCCATCTTTCCCACTTCGATGCCGGTCGTGACGGTGATCGCGCCTGACTGGACGAACCCACCCAGTGCCGGCATCTCGTGGGTCGCTTCGAGAGCTCGAATCTGTGCCGCTAACTCTGGATCGTAGTACTTCGGCACCAAGACTGTATTGATGATTTTCGACCGAGGTTGCATGAACCCGAGGTGGTCCTCCGGTACTAGTCCACTATTCTTGAAGTTGACGTAGTTCCGGGCAACTACCGGCACGTCGTCGAGGAGGAGCTCTTGGCCACCTTCTTTGCGCAGCGTCACATTGCCTCGAGAATCATGACCGCACCACTTGGCGTCCGCCATGAAGATCAGTTCTTCGTTGTCGACAAAAGGCCGCTTACGCAGGACGACCATACAGACTTTCGTGTGAGTTCCCGCCTTTCCGCTGGTCTTGAAGAGCGGTTCCGGCATGGCTGCAACGGCCAGAATGGCGGCTTGCTTGTCCAACCACCTCACGATGTGTGCATACGATGGACTACCGAAGAGACTCTCAGGCAAGATGATGCCGAGGCGGCCGCCAGGCTTGAGCAGTTGTAAACAGCGTTCAACAAACAACAGCTGTGGTGGTTGATCTCTCTGAACCTTGCCTGTGGGCTCCTTCTCGCCCGTCTCCTTGTTCGTAGCCCATACATGACCGAGGTCGTATTGCTCCAACGCTGTCCGGCCAGTAACACGTATTTTCTTGCCGAATGGTGGATTAGTCAGCACGACATCAAACGTTCCGAGCCGGACCTTGTCCTGAATCTGGGCGGGCCACTCGTTGCAGGGTTGCAAGCTGCTGTCAACTCGGAAGACCCCACCCCGTCCGTCACCGAGAATGGCCATATAGGCCTTGGTGCACCGGGCCAGGAAGGCATCCTTATCCAGACCACGCAGCGTTCGGGTGGCGACCTCACGCTTACGGCGCTCCAGCAACGTCGGAGACCAATCTTTTTGCTCGCCCTCCTTATCCAGGCTCCGCCAAACGTGTTCCAGTGCAACGGTCAAGAAACCGCCGGAACCACATGCCGGATCGATGATCATCTCTCCGGGTCGTGGATCTACCATCTCCACGAGGCCCCGCACGACATTACGTGGTGTAAAAAACTGCCCCTCGGCGCCCCGCAGTGCGGGACCGATGAAGACTTCGAAAGCCTCCCCGATGGCGTCTCTGTCAGCCTGCAGTAGACTATATGTCTGCAGCTCGCCGACGACGTAGGCAATGCTGTGTGCGTCCAGATCGATCTTGTCTTGGTCGCTGAACACATCGGGATACTCGACCTTGACGTTGTCGAACAGATCAAGGATCCGTTTGTGGACTTTGCGCGGCTCCTCATTGACACCCCATCGGAAGCTCACCATGTCCCTCGGCGCTGAGGCGATCTCGTCGTAGATTTTGCAGAAGAGCAGGTTGATGACCTCTTGAGCCAACGGCTCGTCACGGGTGATTCCGGGAGCATTGCCGGCCAGGTGGTTGCG
>DASYMC010000497.1:0-2751 GCA_036009255.1 Pseudonocardiaceae bacterium | reverse complement strand
GATGGGTGGGTATCCGTTGGTGCGGGTGTGTACCGCGGTGAGGACGCGTTGGTAGAGGAAGCCGTCGGGGAGTATCCGTGCCGGTGGGGTGAGTTCGCGTAGTGCTGCGGCGGTGTCGGCGGCGACTTTACGTTGCAGGCTGTGCCAGAACTGGGGGTATCGGTGATGCCAGAAGCGGCGGATGGCCGTGACCGGAGTCCGCAAGTGTCCCGCGGCGAAGGCATCGGTGAGGTAGTGCTGGGCGGCTGCCTCCCTGGCCATCGCCCGCGACTCCTCCCCCCGGCAGCGTCCCAGCCGGCAGGCCTCCTCCAGGGCCACCTCATGAAGACGGTGATAGGCGACCACGGCTGAGCCGAAGCAGCCGGGCGGCGGACCCTTGCGGTCGTGAGCGATGGCGGATCGGTCGGGAGCGACGAAATGGTCGCCGTTCGCAATGGCCAGGGTCAGGAAGCGATCCCGGACCCGTCTTTCGACCTCGGTAGCCCCAGCAGCCGCAGCGAACCGGAAGTCACTGAATTCTCCGCCGGGCTCGAAGCGAGCGTCCACGAAATCCTCATCCACCGCCATCACCTTGAGCGCGCAGATGATCTCGTCGCGGGTGGCGAGCTTCGTACCCCGCTCGCCGGGGATGGCGGCCAACTGGAACAAGTCGTGGCTCGTGAAATAATCACCGCTCAGCGCCACTACGTCACCGTAGCTGAGGATAAGGCGCGCCTCGGCGCTGCCGTCACCGAGCTCGACGAGCGTGCCTCCGGCAGCGGCTTCGCCCACTGCGCGATGCTCAAGGGACTTCATCTGGAATCCTGCCGTTCAGTAGCGGACGGTGCCGGAGCGGCGGGGCGCCTGGGTTCCGGACGTTGCATCCGGGCGTCAGGGTGTCTCGCGTACGCCCAAGCCGAGCGCAACGCGGCGAAGCTGACCGCGATGCCGTCAACGCCAGCTACTACTTGCTGCGCGCTCACCTCAGCCTCCTCACCAACGCACATCCTCTTCTAAAGACCGGATACGCTGACGTTAGAAGATCGGTAGAATTTCGTCAACTGATGTTGGTCTTAGAATGACTCGGGCGGCCGGTATCTCGGCGGTCGCCGCGCTCGACGAGCCAAACCGACGGCGGCTGTACGTAGGTGGTACGCCAGCCCGAACCGGTCAGCCGAGACCAGGCCGCCGCGCTCTCGAGCTGCCGGGCACTACCGCGACGGTTTCATTTGGACCGGCTAGTGGACGGCAACCTGCCCGACATGACCCACCAGTGTTGTACCGGCCGCACCGAGCGCCGCTACGACCTGGCCGGGCAGCTGTTATCAAGCGCGCTCAGCACGCCGAACGCACCGGCGACGGCGCTGTTACTCGGGACATTGCACTATAGCTGGGCGCTACGGAACGCATCCAGAGCTGCGGTATTGAACAGGACGAAGCGGGCTTCGCTAACGCTGGTGGAAGTTTTCCGGACGGTGGTCAGTGCGATGCGGGCGGCGTCGTCCAGTGGCCAGCCGTAGATACCGGCGGATATCGCGGGAAACGCGACGATGCGCACACCGAGTTCGTCGGCCACCCGAAGTGACTCCCGGTAGCAGGACGCGAGCAGCTCGCTGCGGTCCTCAGATCGACTGTAGACCGGGCCAACAGTGTGGATCACCCAACGAGCCGGCAGGTCGCCCGCCGTGGTCGCGACCGCTTTCCCAATGGGTAGGCCCTCCGGATAGCGGCCGGCCCGTAGCTGCCGGCACTCGGCGAGGATCGCCGGCCCGCCCCGCCGATGGATCGCGCCATCCACCCCACCCCCACCTAGTAGCGAGCTGTTGGCGGCGTTCACCACGGCATCGACGTGCTGATCGGTGATGTCGCCCTGCAACAGGGCGATCCGCGCAGCCATTACTGCACCGTAGTCAGCGGCGGGTATGGCACACTGCTGGGCTGACATGCACACCATGCGTACTTGAGGAACACGGTGAGTAGCGAGAGCCAGTGGTCTGACCCTGCCAGTGATACCAGCAACGTGCTGAACAGTGCATCGCTGGACGCCCTGTTCAACGGCAACGGAGCAGCCGCGGGCTTCTCAATCAAGTACGAGCAGGTTCCACAAGCCATCGCCGACCTCAAACACGCCGCGGAGTTCTTCAGGGATCGCGCGAAGGTAGCGGAAGGCCTGGCGAGCATCCCCGCTCCTGGCGTCGATGGAGTCAGCCTAAACGCCGTCGTCCAAATTGGCCGGTGGGCATCGGATACCGGTGAAAATAACCTTGCAGCCACCCTTGTAGCGGGAGCTAAGCAGCTCGAAGACCTAGCGCACAAATTGCGTGAGGAGCTGAAGATCTACCTCCAGGTCGAGGAGCTGAACATCCCGACAGTCCCGAGCCCCGGGCTCACGATATGAGGCCCGGCCTAGTGGCAGGTGTGATGGCAGTTGGCTCGGCGATCGTGCTGGCGGGATGCCAAGCCGACCCGGGCGCGGCGCCGGAACCAACCCGACCGGCCCCAATACAGGCGGGGAACCCGATCCCGCCGGTCACGAAGAACGCGCGCGATGTCGCCGCTATGGCTCGCCGGCCGTGCGAGTTGCTGACCTCACAACAAGCAATGGGATTCCGGCTCGACTTGCCTCCGCAACAGCTGAGCGGGCTTCTCGGCACCCTGCGTTGCAAATGGTCAACGGCTACTCGTGAGCAAGAAATAGTTCGAACGGTCGATGTTAGCATGTTCACCGACAATTCGACCTTGGAGACCATCTACAGCAGGCGGCAGGGCTAC
>DASYMC010000496.1:0-4113 GCA_036009255.1 Pseudonocardiaceae bacterium | reverse complement strand
CTGGGCCCGCCGGCGGCGCAACCCATTGGCGTAGACCTGACCGAACTTCCCGGTCCACTGGCGGATGGTCTCGTGGGAGACCGTGACACCCCGCGCGAGCATCATCTCCTCGACCTCCCGCAAGCTCAGAGGGAACGTTGGGTCGGACCGGGGCGCGGTGCTGGTCTTGCGATCAGTCCGTTTCCCCGGCCCGCCCGCCGCACCCGGCGTGCGTGTCTCCATGCACCGGGCGCTCCACGTGTCTTTCCCGTTGGTCAGCCGTGGGTGGTGGCTGTCGGGGTCCAGGGGGTCGGGATGGTGCTGCCGCGGTAGCGGTAGCGGGTCACTGGGACGCTGGATGCGCCGGTGAAGGCGACCCCGTTATGGGCGATTCTCCAGCCCTGGTCGCAGAAGCGACGGTGGAACTGTCTCATTCCGAGCCGGTTTCTGCCCTTGTGCTTGGCTCGTGTCCAGCGCATGAGTCGTAGCCACGCGTGGTGGTCGATTGTGCTGAACACGGCCTTGGACACCCCGTGTCGGAAGTAGTTCGCCCATCCCACCAGGGACCTGTTGAGGCTGGTGATCATCCTGTTGAGGTCCCAGTGGCGGGTTGACCTGTACGTCTTGGCCTTTACCTTGTCCTTGACCTTCTGGATGGCCTTTTTGGACGGTGTGGTGTAGACGTAGTGCTTGTTCGTTCCTCATTTCCGCAGGCGGCGGATGGTGAAGCCGAGGAAGTCGAAGCCCTCGTCTTCTCTGAACTAATTTTTCGACGATGTTGCTGATGGCGTGGCCGAGGTGACACGGCCGGCGATGTGGGCGAAAGTGGGCATCCCGAGTTTAACGTTCTTGGTTCGACGTTGCGTTGTTGTATCGAGTTGGGCCAGTTTGTCTTTAGCACCAGAGAGGCTGACTTGCAGGCCTTCGATCTCGCCGAGCCATCCCTCGCGTTTGGCTTCGATAATGCGGGCTTCGAGGTTATCGCGGATCTCTTTTAGGCGAGGCTGTTGGGTTGGGTCCGGTCTGAGTAGTGGGCATCTGATACAGGCGTGCTCGTGAATACAAGGGGTGTTGAAGGCGCGTGCGCAGGTGCCAACTGACAGTTTTCGAAGCTCGAAGTGTGCGAGGAACTCGTCCCATTCATTGTCTGTTGGAGTCCTGTATTCCTCGCCTGGGCGGGTGGCTCTGCGGCGAGCAATGAATGACCTGTGCGCTTCGAGGGCTTCGGTGGGATAGATAGCCTTGTAGCCCATAGTGGTTGTGATCGTGGCGTGTCCGACTATGATCTTAGCAATGTGTGGTGGCAGACCGTTCACAATCGCGTCCGTGATAAATATTCTTCGAAAATCGTGAGGCGTGAAATGGAGTGGATTCCCGTCGGTGTCGGTGATTGCACTGGCGTGCAGGGTGCGCGCAAACATCTGATAGACCGCACGGGGAGTGAAGGCGTGCTTCTCCCCGCCAATGGTGCGTTGGAATAGCAGGCCCATGGGCGGCATCCAGGTCTTGTCGGAGTAGTCGTAAGCGGGGACGAGAGGAACAGAGCCATTCGGTGTGCGGATGCGGCAGATGATCGCCGACAAGACGTCGGCAAGCTCCGGATCGACCAGCAGCAGCCGCTCCTGGTCGGTCTTGGAAGGAACGATCTGCAGCAGCGGCACCAGTTCGCCGGTGGAGGGCAGCCGGTAGGATGTGATGGCCTGGTGGGTCAGCTCCAGCATCTCCTCGATCCGGCAGCCGGTCCTGGACAGCACCTCGAACGCTGCCCAGGCCCAGAACGCCTCGCTTTCCTCCAGAGTCAGATCCCGCCGGGTGTCTGTGGCCACGTCCTCGGCCCAGACCTTGGCGTTGGTGCAGCGATACATGACCGGGACGCGCAGCGCCTGCCGAGCGACCGTGATCGTGTCACCAGGCGCAGCGTGCCGGGCGACGGCGAGCCGCTCGGCGGCGGTCTTGCGCAGCTCGTTCGCGGTGCGGATCAGGGTGGGCAGGACCGGTAGGCGTTCGCGGGTTCGCTGATCCATCCGGGCCTTGACCGCCTGCTTCTCCTTCTTGATGCTCAGCTCGGTTTCTTTGATCGGACATGGGGCGGCCCACGGCCCCCACCGGGCTGGTTCCTCCAGTGCCCACTGGGCGATATCGAGGTAAAACGCGCGAACCGTCGACAACGCTCCCGCGGCAGAGTTGCGTGGGCTGCTGAGCATGCGCGTGACCCCGGTGCTCGGGTCAGTCACGGTGCGGGTCTTGGTCTTCAACCGTTCTTTCCACCCGGTAGCCACGTCCGATGGCAGATGCAGGGATGCGATGCCGGGATGGTGCCGTTCCAGGTCCGCCCAAAACAGGCCCGCCAGCTCCAGAGCCAGCCGGTTGAGGGTGCTGTAGTCGAGGCTGGGCCGGCGCTCGGTCAGGTAGTCGATGATCAGATTCCGGATCGGGCCCGGCCGCAGGCGATAACGATCGACGAGTTCGGTGGTCGACATCTGTCCGCGGGCTCGTCCGCACAGGGTTCGCAGGGTCGCCGGGGCGTCCGCGCCGAGGATGCCTCCGCGGTGCAGCAGCATGTAGAACAACGTCTTGCCGGGTGCGCCCGCCGGGCGGACCCGAGAATGCGCCTCATAGAACTCCACGCAGTCGCCGACAGTGATGTCGGCGATGCGGCGGCCCTTGCAGGCCAGGATCACCGCGATCCGCGCCTTCGCCGGCTGGGCATTGGCCTTGATGATCGTGGGATCGTCGGCGATCACCCGATCCAGCGTGCCGAACCCCTCAACATCACGGTACTGCGCCATGCCGGTGGCTAACGTGCACGAGCCCCGACTGAGCAGCCAGGCTGCGCTGGGGCGGATCACGTCCGCGCAGATCAGCATCAGCAGACCCGAGCCGAGGATGCCAGGATTGGCCGACTCGCCTCGTGTGGTCAGCCACTCACTGGGCAACCGTGCCCAGTCCGCGCCCGAAGATTCCTCCTGACCGCTGGCCAGCCAGCGCTGTTGCCACGTATCGCCGGGAAACGTGGCCAACCAGTCGAGGAACTTCCCGACACCGCGCATCCGCGGGAGATGCGTCTTGCGGTAGTCGGCACGAAAAGGTGAGCCGTCCAGCCGATGCAGCACCTCTTGTCGTGACTGCCTCGTGTGCAGCCACGACATCTCTGGCGGTCGAGGCGGGAACCGACGGCGCAGCGCCTGAACACCCAGGCGATCAGATTCCGTGGATTCCTCACCTGGTTCGGCCGTGTCTGCTCGTCCACTGTGGATCGCGGCGTCCAGCTCTGCAGAATGCACCCCCATGCCACCTGCGGTCAGACTCACGCCGGCGCCCCCGGTCTTCCCCACAAGATGGCCAGTGACTGCGGGTCGTAGGCGGGGCCAGTTGGTGGCGACGGTTGCTGCTCCCGTCGTCGAGCTTGCCGGGCATGGTGGGCCAGGACCTGTTCCACCACCTCGTCCCGGTTAGGGCCCATATACAGCTGTGTCGTGGTCAGCGCGGCGTGGCCCAGTACGGCTTGCACGTGGGTTAGCGGCAGATCGGGGTCGCTCGCCATCCTTCGGGCCGCGCAGTGCCGCAGGTCATGCAGAGTCCAGTCCGATCCGAGTGACGCATTGACCCGCTCGAACATGCGGTGCGCGGCGTGGTACGTCAGTGACCGATAGGGTCGCCGCAGTGTCCACCACAACGGTTGTGTCCGCCCGGCCGGCACCAACCCTCGCATCGCCTGCTGGTAGATCCGCAGGTGCACGAACGCGTCCGGAGATGCGGGAACCTGCTGGACCGCCCGCGTGCCCTTGCGCACCACGCTGATCACCTGCTGTCCAGGGTCGACGTCGGCCACCCGCATTCCCAGCAGTTCCGAGGCGCGGACCCCGCCGGAAACCCAGAACGCGACCAGCGCTCGATCCCGATCCGAGCCCAACGCCGCGAAGATCTCGTCGAACCTCTCATCTGGGATTCCGCGGGGGATGCGCCGTGGGACCCGCGGCCGATAACGGTCCACCCGGTCGCGGCGGAACTCGGTCATCGGGTTGTGATGGGCGTTCGCCCGACCCGAACGTCGGGACCGGTCCAGCGGGAACGGGTTGATGATCGGTCCGGTCCCAGCCTCGAGATGGAACTCGTAGAACGTGCGCAGCACGG
>DASYMC010000495.1:0-19864 GCA_036009255.1 Pseudonocardiaceae bacterium | reverse complement strand
CCGCCACCGTAGCCGCCGTGGCCACCGTAATCCCCACAGTCGCCACCAAGCGAGAAGATCTGTCCGACCCTCATTTGCCCCTCCTCTAACTTCGCGTCCCGGGAATCCTCTTCCCGGGGCGACGCTGGATGCATCCTTCCGCTCGAGGAAAATGAACCCCCGCCGCGGCTCCCACTTCATGACGGTTTCTACGGCGAATGCGCGCCCCAGTAATACATCGTGGTGATCGGCGGCGATACCGTGACACACCCGAGCCCACGATGAACCGTCACATGTCACTCGTACTCCGATCTTTCACCACTCGCAACTCGGATTACTTACCTCACTGAGAGTGTTGGTTCATGCCCACCATGGGCCGCTTTGTTCCCAATGTCCGTAGCACCGCGAGCGTTCCGTCCGGACGGGAGGAAAGATATGTACGTGCACATAGTCGTCATCGGCGGCGGGATCGTCGGGCTGGCCGTGGCGCGCGTGCTGCGGGGGCGCGGGCACGGTGTCACGGTGTGCGAGAAGGAACGTGTCTGGGGCGCGCATCAGAGCGGCCACAACAGCGGGGTGATTCACTCAGGGCTGTATTACCGTCCCGGTGGGATCAAAGCTCGGCTGTGCGCGGCCGGGGCAGCGTCGATGGCGGCGTTCGCCCGCGAGCGTGGCCTGCCCGTCGATGTTGGCGGAAAGCTCGTCGTGGCCGTGCATGATGGCGAGTTGCCTGCGCTGAGGGAGCTGGCGCGCCGCGGCGTTGCCAATGGGGTGCCGGTGCGCTGGTTGGACGCCGCGCAAGTGCGGGACTATGAGCCCGAGGTGCGCTGCGTCGCGGCACTGCGAGTGCACAGTACGGGGATCATCGACTTCCCCGCGGTGTGCCGTGCGTTAGCCGCGGAGCTTGTGCGCGATGGTGCCGAGCTGCGATCGGGACTCGAGGTGCGGGGAGTGCACGTCGCTGACCAGGAGGTACGGGTGCACACTCGAGTCGGAGATCTGCGAGCGGATGCCCTGGTCAATTGCGCCGGGCTGCACAGCGACCGGATTGCCCGGCTGGCCGGGCTGGTGCCCAAGGCGCGGATCATCCCGTTCCGCGGCGAGTACTTCGAACTCGGTCCACGCGTTGCCGAGCGGATCCGCGGGTTGATCTATCCCGTGCCGGACCCGGCATTGCCGTGGTTGGGAGTACACCTCACCCGTGGTATCGACGGGCGGGTGCATGCCGGACCGAATGCAGTGCTGGCGCTGGGGCGGGAGGGGTACCGGTGGCGTGATGTCTGCGCCCGGGACCTCGGTGAGATGTTCGCCTACCGGGGTTTCTGGCGGTTGGCTCGGCGGCACGCTCGCACCGGTGCGGTTGAGCTGATGCGCTCGATATCACGCAACGCGTTCGCGGCCGCTGTGTCGCGCTTGGTGCCGGGTATCTCGGCGGGCGATCTGGTGCGTGCGCCGGCGGGGGTGCGGGCTCTGGCGGTGGATGCGGACGGTGCGCTGCTGGATGACTTCGTAGTGCAGGCTGCGCCGCGGCAAGTACATGTGCTCAACGCGCCGTCACCGGCAGCGACCAGCGCCCTGGAAATCGCCCGATATATTGAGTCCCTACTCGCTGAAACCGTGCCATAGCGCCATAGCCATCCATCGATTGTGACCATATTGTAACTATAGTGGCGGGTGCACCCACTGATCGGAGTACGGCCGCGGTGTGAGGGCCTGCGTGCTGGCGGCGGACGATCCTGACGGATTCGAGGTCTGGCACCAATCCTCTAGGCACCTTGTCGCCGGGCGCACGCACAGCCGAGCAAGTCGGCCTCGCCCAATGTGCCAAGCCGACGTCACCGTCCGTGATCGGGACCACACACAGTCCTGGTTTCGTCAATCAAATCGACTCCCGCGAAGTGTCGTTTATGGCGGCAGCATAAATAGCACGTTGATCGCCCCGTATCAACCGCAGCCACGCCACCGATGGCCTCAGCGGGCGAGCCACTAATCCGGCTCAGTCGGCGGCGGATTCGTGACGGGCAGCCTGGAGTCGGCCGTGTTTACTACGCAATGCCCGCGGGTATGCCGCGACAACCGCGGGAAGTCGGCACCAGCAGCTCGGTGATCGTTCGACTCGGAAATGAGAAGGGACACGGAAAATGGCGAAGACGTTGACCGGCAGGCGGGTGGCCATCCTCGCGGCGCGAGGCGTGGAGCAGGTCGAGTTGGTCCAGCCCCGGCAGGCGGTCACCGAAGCGGGCGCCACCACTGAGTTGTTGTCCCTGAAGGCGGGCACGATCCAGGCCACCAATCACGACATCGAGCCGGCCGATCAGTTCGACGTGGACCGGGTGGTTTCGGAGGTCTCTTTTGACGACTACGACGCACTGATCCTGCCCGGCGGTGCAGTCAACCCCGACACGTTGCGGCAAGACAGCGCTGCGGTGGCGTTCGTGCGGGACTTCGTCCGGGCTGGCAAGCCGGTTGGCGTGATCTGTCACGGGCCGTGGACGCTGGTGGAGGCCGACGTCGTCCGCGGACGCACGCTGACCAGCTACCCGAGTATCCGCACCGACATCCGCAACGCGGGTGGCAACGTGCTCGACCAGGAAGTGGTCATCGACGGCAATATCGTCTCCAGCCGTCGGCCCGACGACCTCCCGGCGTTCTGCCGCGCGATCGTGGCACACTTCGCCGCTGTCGGGGCGTCCTCGTAACGCGCGGAGGGTGGCGCCTGATGAGCCGGGTTGAGCTTCTGGTCTTGGGCAGCGGCGGCCCATTCGTCAACCGCTGGCGCACCTCCTCTGCATATGTCCTGATGATCGACGGTGATCCGCGGGTGCTGGTGGACGCCGGAGGTGGAGTGTTCGAGCGTCTCGGACGCGCCGGCATTGCCCCGGCGGATCTTGGCGTGGTGCTGCTCACCCATACCCACATCGATCACACCGGCGGTCTCGCACCCGTGGTCTTCTCTGCGTTCATGGAAGGTCGGGAAGATCCGCTCACTGTCGTGGGTCCCGCCGGGGCCAACGACCAGCCTGGGTGCCGGCGGTTCGTGCAGTTGCTGTTCGGTCCGGAAGGCGCCTGGAGCTACCTGCATTCGTTCGCCGGCTTCGGGATCGACGCCCATGAAGTGCCCAGCGATGCCACTCGCGACGCCCAGGTGACGGTGATTGACGACGGCACCGTGCAGGTCCGCGCGGTGGCAGTCCCACACGGGATGATGCCCGCTCTCGCCTACCGGATCGATCTCGGCGGCGTCGCGGTCGTGTTCAGCGGTGATGTCCAGGAGTTCCACCAATCATTGGTCGAACTGGCTGCGGGCTGTGACACCTTGATCTGCAACCTGGCGTTGCCCGAGCGCGATGTCGAGCACAGCCACCTGCACGCCAAGCCCAGCCAGGTCGGGAAGATGGCTGACGAAAGCGGGGCCCGGCAACTGGTACTCACCCATTTCATGCCGGAGATCGAGGACGAGCTTCCCGATGCGGTGTCCGAAGTCTGCAGCCGCTACCACGGAGAGCTGATCCTGGCTGAGGACCTGCTCCGCGTACCTGTACCGCCGCGGCCGACCCAGTGACGATGCGTACCATGACCACGGGAATGAGTTTGCAATCACACGCAATTCGGCGGGCGTCACCAGCGCTGATCACCTGGCCGTAGTCCAGCACAGCGGTGGCCAGGCCGGTGCGCAGGGCATCCCAGTCGATGGTCACGGTGACATGCGGGGGTTCTCCCGCGGTGGTGGGAAAATCGTCAGCGGATCGGGCCCGGTCGCACAGTTCGATGAGCGCATCGGCCTGGCGCTGCGGGACCGTGCGGGCGTCGGTCTGGCCCTCGGTGGTGGGCCGCCGGCTAGCGAGTTACTCGATCAGGGCGCGAACCCTCCCACCGTGCGTTACCCTCCCACCGGCTGCGAGGATCAACGCGAGCCGCGGGTGACGCAGGAGAGGATCACGTGATATCCAGAGAAGTGGCCAGCCCGCAGGTCGAGGTCACCGGGACGCACACCGATCCCTCCGAGGCCCCCACGGCCATTGAGCGAGCCGCCCGCCAGGAAGCAGCGCGGAGCAACGCGGCCGACAGCAAGCTGTCGGATGTCAGCTCGCTGCGGGTGGGTCCCAGGGCCGGTGCGGTCGTGCCGCAGCGTGTCCTGCACCGCGTGGTCATGCCCCGAGCTGACGATCCGCCAGAGGTACGCCCGCTCTACCTCGACGAACCGGAGACTCTGCACGGGCGCACCGCGGAAGTCCTCTCCCGGTCGACGGTGACGCTGCCACCGGCCTGCCAGCTGTCCTTTGCCACCTACTTCAACGCCTTTCCGGCCAGCTACTGGAAACGTTGGACCCGGGTGGATGAGGTGGCGCTGCGCCTGACCGTGCGGGGTGCGGGGCGGGTGGATCTCTACCGTTCCAAGTCCAACGGCGACGTCGTCCACCTGGAGGGCAAGAAGCTCGACACGGGGGACAGCGACGTCGAACTGGAGTTCCGGGAGTCGCTCGCGCCGTTCGAAGACGGTGGGTGGGTGTGGTTCGACGTCGCCACCGAGGGCAAGTCGCTGACCGTCACCGATGCCGCCTGGATCGTCGACGAGCCATTGCCCCGCCGGCCACTGGGGGTGGCGATCACGACGTTCAACCGGCCGGCGGACTGTGTCACGGCGCTGGCCGCGCTCGCCGAGGATCAGGCAGTACTCGGTGTCGTCGCGAAGGTCTTCGTGGTCGATCAGGGCAGCGTCAAGGTGCGGGATCACCAGCACTTCGCCGAGGTCGCCAGGCACCTCGGGGATCGATTGGTGATGATCGACCAGGAGAATCTCGGCGGTTCGGGTGGGTTCACCCGGGGCATGCTGGAGGCGTTGCGCACCGCTGATATCGAGCACGTGCTGCTGATGGATGATGACGTGCGGCTGGAGCCGGACAGCGTGCTCCGCGTGCACGCTTTCGCCGCCGCTGCGTCAGCGCCGGTGATCGTCGGTGCGCAGATGCTCAACCTCCAGGTCCGCAGCCAGCTGCACGCCATGGGCGAGATCGTGGACCTGCGGACCAGTTTCTGGCGCCCGGCGCCCGGTTCGGTCTACCAGCACGACTTCGGCGAGCTGACGCTGCGCCAGCAACGGATGCTGCATGCCCGCATCCACTCCACCTACAACGGCTGGTGGATGTGCCTTTTCCCCCGGGAGGTGCTGGAGCGCACCGGGCTGCCGCTGCCGCTGTTCATCAAATGGGACGATGCGGAATATGCCTTGCGGGCAGCAGAGTGCGGCTTTCCCACTGTGACCCTTCCCGGCTCGGCGATCTGGCACATGCCCTGGACCGACAAGGACGACGCCACCGACTGGACGGCTTATTTCCACCTGCGCAATCGGTTGATCACCCTTGCGTTGCACAGTCCCTACGACGTCCGCCGCGCGATCGTGCAAGACGGTGTTCGCAACACCTTCAGGCACCTGATGGCGATGGAATACTCCACCGTCGCGCTGCACCTCAAGTCGATTGAGGATTTCCTCGCCGGACCGGAACGCTTGTTCTCCTCCCTCCGCGAGGCGCTGCCCGCGGTCCAGAAGTTGCGACAAGAATACGATGACGCCCGGATCTTCTCCTCAGCTCAGCAACTGCCGATGCCGCTGTTCGATCCGGTCCGCATCGAGGCTCTGCTGGACCCGCCGGTGCACCCGGTCGCCATCGCCAAACGCGCGGTGTGCGCGGTCTCCCGGCATCTGCGCTCACCGGATCCACGGACCCGGGAACGCCCGCAGATCAACGTGCCGGCCCGCAATGCCCGGTGGTTTTTGCTCGGCATGGTCGACTCCGCCACTGTCTCCAATGCCGACGGCAGCGGCGTCGCCTTCCGCAAGCGAGACCCGAAGCAGTTCCGCGTATTACTCATCCGCACGATCCGGCTCTACCGGCGGCTGACCGCGGAGTGGAGCGTCACGGCGCAGCGTTACCGCACTGCGATTCCCACTCTCACTTCGGTGCAGTCCTGGGATCGCGTGTTCGAGGACGGTTGCAGTCGCCCCGGTCCGGGGCCGGGCAGCGTACACGCATCCACCGACTGAGTTCAGATCTTGGTGACGATGATCGCAACCTGCTCGTCGTTGCACGTGTATGCCACGTACCGGAATTCGATGGCAGAGGTCGCCACGAACTCCTGCCAGGCGCGATGTTCGTGCTGTTGCCACCCGGGATAGTTGAAGTACTCGTCGAACACGATCACACTGCCCGGCCGTAGTCGAGGACCGATGTGCTGGAGAACAGTTGTCGTCGACGAATAGAGGTCCGCATCAAGATGGACGAAAGCGACAGGTTCGGTGTGATTGGCGAGGAAATCGGGCAGGGTGTCCTGGAACAATCCGACGACCAGTTCGGTACCGGGAACGTCGGGTAGCGTGTCGGTCTTGAACGTGCCCGCTGGTATATTCGTGCGCCAATCCTCGGGCAGGCCTTGAAACGAGTCGAAACCGAAGACCTGCTTATTCCCGCGCGCGGCGGCAATCACCGTGAGGGTACGGCCGGTGGCAACGCCGAATTCAAGGGCCATCCCTTCGGCGGGTGCTAGGGACAGGGCATGCTCCAACGTGGCGATCGGGTGATCGAAGGTGGGCGCTGTCGGCATCACCTCGCGCGCGAAGCGTTCGCTGGACGCGGCGGCCGCCCGCTCGCCTGCCGCCAGGACGTCGCGCCGGGACCGGAACTCCACATCGTGCACTGCCCGGATAGCACGCTCGACCTCCGCAGTGAAGGCAGCCTGTACCGCATCGCGGTGCGCAGCGAGCGTGGCCTCAAGTTGATGCCGGTAGGTGGTGAATGCCACCTCCAATGCGCGGCGGTGCGCGGTGACGACCTCATCGACTACGCGGACGAGCCGGGCTCGCACCGCCGCGCGGATGCGCTTGCGCACTATGGCTGATCCCGTTCCTGTCCTCAGCCCCCAGCGGTGCAGTTTAGCCGACAGCGTTGGCGCGTTGGACTACCATCTTGCCGGCGTAGGGACGCCATGACGTCACTGCGATGCCGGTAGGATCTTCGGCAAATGCGAATTCGTAGTCCGCGTGAACGGGAGGACCGGTTTTGAACCGGTAGTAATTCCAATCGAGCAGGGTCCGCGCCACCGGACCTGCTGTAGATCGCTTGGCACGAAGAAGATCGGCGACCTGCGCACGATCAGAAAACCGGTCGACAACGGTACAGTCGCAAAAGTATGCGACCGTGCCGACCTCACCGAATGCCTTCACAGTACTACCGGAAGGTGCTCTCGCGGCAAGCGCGGCGTACTGAGCGGGCGAAGCCCAGTTAGTCGAGATAGGCATGACCGCCCATGGTCGCGTGGCGAGGAACACCACCGTCGCTGCGATGAAGAGCACGCCTATTGTCGATCCGGCCCATTGCAGTCTGTGGGAATGCTGTCCGATGCCAAGGGCAGCCAGCATAGTCAACGCTCCGATAGCCGGCCCGTAATACCAGTGATAGGGAGGAGGCCGCAGCAGCAGGAAAACCGTGAGGTGCAGGACCGCGCCGAGGCCCCACACCATGACCAGCATCTCAGCCGTGCCTACTCGAGGGCGCACCCCGCCGACGTTTCCTGCGGCCAGCACAATGAGACCGATCGCGGCGGGTAGCACGGACAATCCAACGGCGAGCGGAAAGCTCAGCTCGTAGTGCCACAAGCCGACGGCGAAGGAATTGCCGACCCATGTTTCGGTCACCTTGAACAGCAACGTGTCCGGAACCGCTGAACCTAGCCACCACCACGACGCAGCGAACCACGGCAGGGTGATGATACCGGCGACGCCGGTAACGTACCCGACCTGTCGTAGCCGAGTGCTCACAGGTGAGCGTGCGGTCACCACGACGAGTGCGGCGAGGGCGAACGCGGCGAGGTCAGCGCGGGTGAGCACCAACAGCCCGCATACCGCGCCGGTGACCATCGGGCGCCGGAGGACCACAGCAGCGCCTAGGGCGGCGATCAGCGCAATCGCCAGGTATGTCTCCAGCCCAATCGTGGAGATGAGTAGCGGGTTCAACACCAGCAGGCTGACCGCCATCGCCGCGAGCCACGGGCTGCGCCCCAGTCGCGTACATATCACCGATAAGGCGGCACCGGTCACGGCGAGCGCGATGATGAGCAGGATCCCCACCGAGACCACCGGGGCACTGGTCAACACGATGAGCCCTGCCAGCAACAGCACGTTGAGCGGCGATGTCGCTGTGTTGGCTTGGTGTCCCGGTACCAGGGCCCACTGCCCGTGTTGGGCAAGCGTGCGCGCGTAGTCGAGCGTGATGTAGGAGTCATCGATCAACGCGCGGTGCGTCCCGAGAAACACGAGTGCCCCACTGACCGCGCCTACCGCCGCGCAGGCTCCCCACCAGGGAGTGGCCTGCGCACGCTGGCCCCGGGTCGACGCCACATCAGGTATCGATTCGAGCGCAAGCTGCATTGATCTCCTCGCGGATTTCTGGCCACGCCGGCCGACTGGTGCTCTCGGGGCTGCGGTCGGAGACGACCTTAACTTCGGCGCGCGATAATTGTATCGGCTGCGTGAATGATCCTGTTCGGGCGTGTTGTGATGCGGGCAGTACCAGCGGTGCGGTCCCGGCGAGCAGCTCGGCGGCCAGGCAGGAAGCTCGAGACCAAAGATCGCTAGCGCGTGGCGCCAGATAACGGCACGAGAACGTCGTAACCGTTGCCAATCCAACCCGGTCCAGTAGTTGGCCAAGAGGGGTCGTTGGCAGGCTTGTGTCTAGCGTAAACGATCACGTAGTCGACGGGCGTCGGCTTGAGGTTCTCGTCGAGGAAGTAGAAATTGATGTCGAACAGGAATCGACTGAACCGACCCTGGCGCTGTCTCTGCTGGTCCAGGAGAGACAGCGAAATGCCTCGGTCGGAAAACTCGTCCAGGATCTCACAACCGCAGAAGTAGGCGATCGTGCCGATCTCTCCAGGGGATCGCACAGGATGGTTGCCCACCAGCGGTCGGATGCCGAGGCCAACGGCTGCGTACTCGGCGGGTGTGGCTGCATTTCCGTTGTACGCCGCCTGCGTCCATGGAATTCCATGCTGGACGTTGTAACCAATCTGGGCCACAGCGATCAGCACCGTGGACAGGCCCAGGACAGCTACACCGGGTTGGTGCCTTGCCACGCCGACGACTTCACCGGCAGCGGGATCACGGAACCTTGCCAGTGCACCCAGGGACAGGGTGAACAAATAGGTCAACGATACGATGCTCCAGCTGTAGTACCAATGGAACAGTGGCGCGTTGAGTACCGAATAGACCACGTAATGTAGAACTCCGCCGAGGCCGAGCAGAATTACCGGTGTGAAGCCGTCGACTGGGTCCGAGATGGGGCTGGGCCCGGTGCGGAACCAGCTCCGCACCCAGACGCCGGCCCAAGCCGACAACGCGACAATGCCCAGGATCGCCGGCAGGAAGGACAGCTCGGTCATTATGGGGAAGCCGCGGTATAAATCCAGCGGACTCTTGGCGAATGCGTAGGGCGGCTGGTGAGCTGCCTGCGCGGATTTGATAAGCAACGTATCGGGTACGATCGAGCCAAGCGCGACCCAGCTCCAGGCGAACCACGGTAGGCTGATGGCCGCGGCGGCGAGCAGAACCTTGCCTAGGGTCCGAAGCAACACGGGGGAGCCTAGGACAAGCGCTACAGCAAATATCACCAGGTCCACCCGGGTTAACACGAGCAGCCCGGCGAGCACGCCGAACAGCACTGGCCGCGCTTCGACCGCAGCCATCAGCAGCAGGGCCATCACCCCGGCGCTGAGTGTGATCTCCAAGCCGACGGCCGAGTCCAGGAGTGGGTTGAACAACACGAGGAAACAGCCGGCCAGCGCACTCCAGGTTGGCAATCGTAACTTCCGGGTGATCCGCAGCAATGCGTAGGCGACGATCACGTTCGACAGTACAAATAGCACGCCGAGTGCCAGAACCGGACGTCGCAGGACGGCCGTGAGCAAACCCTGGATGAGTACGTTCAGCGGAGAGGTTGCGGTGTTCGCGGTATGCCCGGGAGTCAGGCCCCAATGCAGGCCGAAGGCGAGATTACGGGCGTAGTCCAAGGTGATGTACGCGTCGTCGACAATCCCGGTGCGCACGATCAGGAACACGCCACTGGCCGCAACAGCCACTGCGGCTATGGACAGGAAGGCTAGCCGGCTACCCACGCCCTCCTCCGGCTCTCTTGCGTCGGCGGATCGCCAACTCAGGCGTTGCGCACGACCGAGAGCGCTCACAGCACCGAACGTGGGTACTCGGGTTTGGGATTGAAGGTCACACCATCAATCAGCCTGCGCAATAGTTGGACACGCAGTGGCCAGGGCACATGGCCGGATCGCAGCTGTGTTACCAGCCGGATTCCGAACTTGATGAATGCACCCATTCCCTGATGATGCAACCGGTAGGAGGCCTCGTTTCGCACCCCGTACCGGAACTTGACCATGTTCTCCGGCGTGACGTCGGCGAAGTTCACCCCACGGTTGACGCCCATATCGTGCACAACGACGCTCCGGATGCACTGCACACCCGGAGACTCCTTCGTCACTCGCAGGCTGTATTCTTGGTCGTCGAACCAGATGAAGTACTCCTTCAGTGGTAAACCGAACCGAGTGAGAACTCGCCGAGGGAACAGGACGGACACGAAGGAGCAATGGGTGACGAGGACGCTCTCCTGGCCTAGCGCCATCAGCCGGCCCCAGTCCCACGTCGTACCTGGATTGTTCATCTCGCAGATTTCCCCATCGACGAACTTGACCAGAGAGCACGCGTAAGACAGGGGCATGGCCATCGCCTCCTCGGCCTTGGTCAGGCCCGCCTCCAACGCTTCGAGCGCATCTGGATGTGGGTAGCAGTCGTCATCCATTAGCCAGACGAAATCCGCGCCTATTTCATAGCCCCGAGACATTCCTGCGTAGAATCCGCCGGCTCCTCCGGTGTTCCGCCGTAATCGGTGCACGATCACTCGTTGATCGGAGCAATACCGGGCGAGTACCTGATCCGTACCGTCAGTAGAAGCATTGTCGACCACAATGATCCAGTCTGGCGGTCGAGTCTGCGTCAGAACGTGATCGAGTGTGTTGCACAGCTTGGCATGCCGGTTATAGGTAACAACAATGGCGGCGATAGTACTCAACGGAGCCATCCCTGATAAAGTTCACGCACCCATGGTCTGGCGAGCGGAAGTTTGGCGAACTCGGTGGCTTTGATTACTTGTTCCTCCAGCCAGTTCTTGTACTGAACCGGCGTGGTCGTCATGGTGATAATCTTGGCCGCGGCGGCGTCCAGAAAGCGATAGGGGTGACGTGGACAGAGCAATCCGTCGGCGATCAGTGACGCTTGAGAACCGATATCGGTGGAGACTACCGGGACGCCCGCTGCCGTCGCTTCGAAAGAGGTGAGTGTCAGCCCCTCGTTATCCGAAGGGATAACCACGACATCCGCTTCAGTCAGCGTATGGGATACCGCAATTTCTGGTCCACGTACCTGTAGTGTCTCCAAACGGAACCGTTCCCGTAGCACATGTATCTCCTCAGCTAGTTCGCCCTCGCCGTGCATGACGAATCTGAACCTGCCGGGAGCGTGCTTCTGCAACCGAGCGGCTAGTCGTAGGAAGAGGTAGGGCCGTTTCTGCTGCGTGAAGCGGCCCACAAAAACGACCGTGAACGGGCCATCGACACCCCGTTCCCGTTTCGCGGTCATCGAGGTATCTGTCGTGAGGTTCGCCAGGGTAGCCAGCTTGACCTTCTTGGCAGGCAAACCCCGGCGGCCGATCATGTGGTCGCGTAACTCCGGTGAGATCACGTGATGGGTATCTATCAACCCCGTCATCCGTACAGAGATGTCAACGAATCCGCTGGTACGCCATTCACGGATATGCAGTGAGTCCACCACGGGGATGTCCGGAAGTATCGCCTTGAGCCAAGGCAGTCTCCCGTAGAGCCAGGCATTATGGTGCAGATGTATACCACGGATATCGAATGTCTCGAGCAGCCCGTTAAGAAACGCCGCCTCGGTGACCGGGTCCATCGGATGGGTCAGCGGCACGACTATTGCTTTCGCCAACTCTGGTTTGGTGATCCAGGGATTGCTCGATTCACGGTCGGTGATAACGATTGGCGTCACCCCGACCTCTGCCGCGATCCGAATGGTCTCCAGCGCCCACCGCTCAGCACCACCGAGCTCAAGCCAATGCAACCCGAAGATCACCGCCGGTGGCCCACCGGTCATAGTGGACTTGGTTGTCCGGTTGACACGCACTGGGGCCATTCGCGGCAGGCTGCGGCCGTGCCCCATTTTCTCGACCAGATCCGTACGGAACTGGCGAAAAGCATCGAACTGTACGGGTGCAAGGAAGCGGGCCGTCCGCCGGACCCGCCCATGCCAGCCGGGCAATGCTCGGTAAGTGTCTTTGAATTCCGATCGACCGCCCACCTCCACCACCAGGCCGACGACGCCTGTCGGGGGTGCCGACGCGGTCGTTGGCTGGACGATCGAGCGGATGAGCAGTGAGCCGACAGCTTCACGGTCATGGGGCCACTCGATCCGGTGTACGGCCCGGTCGGTCAACGAAGGAAATGTTCCCCGAGGACCGCGTAGAACGGTAAACCGTAAGACGCTACCTGGGGTGGCCAAAGCGTGGAAATTTGCTGCCCCCACCACTAGCCGGCGCTCGCGCTCATCGAGCGCTTCCGCACTGCTGTCTGTCAGCCCGATACCGCTTTCATCCAGCAACTCGAACAGCGCTATCGGACGCTGTTTCTCGCTTTGATCGTCCACTTTTTCCATCCCGATCGATGAGGAGAAACGTAAGGACGTCTGGCCTGCTTGGCGAGCGACCAGCAGGCAGACTGGAGTACGAGCTCCGCGGCGCCGGTGGATGCTTCAAACCACAACGCTACGCCGTCGAGGACGCTGTCCACTTGCGCCAGAAGACGGACCTTCTCACCGTCCGCACGCTCGACCATCGCGGTGGCGAGGGTGCGAGCGCCTTCGGTGATGTCGGAGCTCCTGATCGAGATCCGGCCGCTGCCCTGCGCGATCACGTCCAACTCGACCAGTGCAACGTCGGTCCACTGCTGCCAGTAGCTCGCTGGGAAGCGCCCGAATAAGGTGTTCGTAGATAGTTTGGCGTACGGGAAGATGGCGACTCGCTGCCGTTCCCGTTCTACGACTCCCTCGGTGCCTCGTGCGTAAAGATCGTCGGGTGTATCGGGTAACGCGGCCGCAAAAAACGCGCGCTGGATAACGAGCTGTTGCCGGCCGGACACGCTGTGCTGCTGGTCGACGATGTACCCACGCATGCAGCGTCACTCCGTTCGGTGATCAGGTATGTAACAGGGCTGGCGATAAAGCTATCGCTAATGGACCCGGTGAGCGCACGCCGTTAACGGGATGTGCATTTATTGCTAACTCGACTGTCGGCGCAGGTCTGCGGTTTAGTGCATCCGTGGTTCGTTTAGCGTCAATGTCCGGTAATAATCGGCTCTCACGCATACCGTGGCGGGGGTGGTTCGTGGTGCGGCGCTGGTCTCGGTGATCAGCGTCGGTCTCGGTGATCAGCGTCACGACACACCGGTGGGTTTGCCGGAGGCTCGAGGGACCTGCGGGTTCGTGGTGCAGTGGGTGGGCGCCCGGAACTGGCTCGCTGCCTAGCGTTACCCTCTGGCGACGCCGACACCGCTACCTCGCCAGGACTGGGGAGTTCATGCCGAGCAGCACCGTCTGTAGCCCGGACCGATCAAGCGCCAGCGCGCCGGAGGAGTCAACGTCGACGCTGCTGCAGCGGGTGATCCTGCCTCGCCGGGCCGATCCGATGGCCGTTCGCGCGCTGTACGTTGACGAGCGGCCGGCCACTACGCGCCCGGTGCGGCCGCAGGTCGATACCACCGGAAGGACTGAGCCGCGCGACGTCGAGGTGGTCACCCTCGCCGGTTCGGGCTCTCGTCGGGTGCGCGCGCTGTCCCGCACGAGCGTGCAGGTTCCCGCGCAGACCGATGTGTCCTTCGCGGCGTACTTCAACGCATTCCCCGCGAGTTACTGGCGCCGCTGGAGCACCCTTCGCATGCTTCGCCTGCGGCTGGACGTCGAAGGCGCGGGACGCGTCGACGTCTACCGATCCAAGGCCGACGCGACCCAGATCCATGTGCACGGTGAGCTGATCGAGGGCGATCGTCGCGAGTTGGACATCGAGCTCGACCTGACCCCGTTCGAGGATGGCGGGTGGTACTGGTTCGACATCAGCACCGAGGAGTCGGCGCTGATCGTGCACTCCGGCGGCTGGCACGCGCCCGTCGCCGCACCCGGCCGAGCCGCGGTGACGATCGGGATGCCGACGTTCAACCGCCCCACCGACTGCGTGGCCACCCTCCGGGCGATCGGCGAAGACGAGCTGGTCCGCTCGGTCGTGACCGCAGTGGTGATCCCCGACCAGGGCGTCAACAAGGTCCGCGACCAGGACGGTTTCGCTTCGGCCCAGGCGGTGCTGGGCGAGCGGCTGCGGATAATCGACCAACCCAACATCGGCGGTTCCGGTGGTTACGCGCGCGTCATGTACGAGGCGCTGGAGAACACCGACTGCGAGCAGATCCTCTACATGGACGACGACATCGTCCTGGAGCCTGATTCGATCTTGCGCGCCGTAGCCTTCTCTCGGTTCGCTCGCCGCCCGATGCTCGTCGGCGGGCAGATGTTGCAGGCCCAAGCCCGTTCCCGGCTGCACGCCTGGGGCGAGGTGCTCGATCGGCATCGGATGCGGTGGAACAAGGCGCCGGGCACCGAATATGACCATGACTTCGCCCACCAGTCCCTGCGCGAGACCGCATGGATGCATCGGCGCACCGACGTGGACTACAACGCTTGGTGGATGTGCCTGATCCCGCGCACGGTGGCCGAGGACATCGGGCTTCCACTGCCGCTGTTCATCAAGTGGGATGACGTCGAGTACGGGGTGCGGGCCCGCGCCGCAGGATATCCCCCGGCCACCGTTCCAGGCGTGGGTATCTGGCATATGTCCTTCGCCGACAAGGACGACGCCACCGATTGGCAGGCCTATTTCCACCTGCGCAATCGGCTGGTCGGCGCGGCGCTGCACGGCACCGAGGACCGGCCCACGACCATGCTCGCGGACAGCTTCAAACACGCCCTCAAGCACGCAATGGCCATGGAGTACTCGACCCTGGCGCTGCAGGAGATGGCGATCCGGGACTTCCTGGCCGGACCGCAGGCGCTGTTCGACAAACTGCCCACCGCGCTGGGTGAGGTGCGGGCCCGCTGTGCGGAGTTCACCGACGGGCAGGTGGTGGACTCCCAAGAGCTGCCGCTGCCGGCCGGTGGACGCCAGGAGGCCCAGCGCATGCTGAAACCCCCGACCAACCCGGTGACCATCGGCGCGACCCTGCTCAAGCGCCTGGCCCACCAGCTGCGGCCGGTCGATGCCCGAGCGCAGCACCGCCCGCAACTGTCCCTGTCCCGCCAGGACGCCCGGTGGTTCGTGCTCTCCGCGCTGGATGGGGTTACCGTCTCGACCGCGGACGGTCGCGGTGTCACCTACCGCAAGCGGGACCCGCAGGTGTTCCGCACGATGCTTGCCCGGTCGGTGGCCCTGCACCGGGAACTGGCTCGGGAATTCCCTCAGCTGCGCCAGCGCTACCGCGCCGCCGCGCCGCAACTCACCGACCGTACCGGCTGGAAACGGATATTTGACGCGTGATGCTGCCACAATGGTTTTATTCGGGAGCTTCCACTGACCACCGGGAGATTGCGCTGCTGTCTGCCGTGCAGCGGAGGATCGCGGTACCTCAGGTAGTGACCGCCGCCCGCGGTCTGTCCCATTTCGGCGAACACGCTCTGGGCTGGCTGGCGCTGGGTGGACTGGCCGCCCTGGTCGACCGGCGACGACGCCGCGACTGGTTGGTCGCCGCAGCTACGGTGGCCACCGCGCACGGCACGTCGATTGCGGTCAAGCGCGTGGTGCGCCGGAACCGTCCAAGCGATCCGACGGTCTCGGTCCTGGCCGGCACACCCAGCCAGTTGTCGTTCCCGTCCTCACATGCTGCTTCGACCACCGCGGCGGCGGTCCTCTACGGCGGCCTACTGGGCCGCCGGCTCACCCCGCTGCTGGTACCTCCCATGCTCATCAGCAGACTGGTGCTGGGCGTCCACTACCCGAGCGACGTTCTCGTGGGTTCCGCGCTGGGTGCCGCCATCGGCGCTGGAGTGCGACGACGGCTACGCGCCACTCGATCCTTGCCCGGTAAGGGCCAGAGAGGACGGCGATGACCACCACTGCGCCCCGGCAAACTGACAGCTCCACCCGGCCCGTCAATGCGGTGCTCGGGATGGTTCGCGCCATGCGGCCCCGGCAATGGGTGAAGAACGTTCTGGTGCTGGCAGCGCCCTTCGCCGGCGGTTTCCTGTTCCAGCTGCACGTGCTCATCGCGGTAGGGGTCGCCTTCGTCGCGTTCTCACTCGCCGCCTCCGGTGTGTATCTGGTCAACGATGTCCAGGACGTCGAGGCTGATCGGGCGCACCCGATCAAACGCAACCGGCCGATCGCCGCCGGGCTAGTGGCACCGCAGCTGGCGCTGGCCGTGGCGGTGCTGCTGTTCGTGGCCGCGCTCGGGATCTCCCTGCTGGCCTCGACGGACCTCGTCCTGGTCACGGCGATCTACATCGCGGTGCAGCTGTCTTACTGCTTCTGGCTCAAGCACCAGCCGGTGGTGGACATCTCCATCGTCGCGTCCGGCTTCCTGTTACGGGCCATTGCCGGCGGCGCCGCGGCGGGGATCGCGCTGTCTCAGTGGTTCCTGCTCACCACCGCGTTCGGCTCGCTGTTCATGGTGGCCGGTAAGCGTTATGCCGAAATGCGGCTCGCCGAGCGTACCGGCGCGAAGATCCGCAAATCGTTGGAGCGGTACACGTCGTCCTACCTTCGCTTCGTGTGGACGCTCTCGGCCACCGGTGTGATCATGACCTACGGTTTGTGGGCGTTCCAGCTCAGCCAGGCCAATCACTCGCACTGGCCGGTGATCTCCTTGGTCCCCTTCGTGATCGCGGTCCTTCGTTACGCCGTGGATGTCGACGGCGGCAACGGCGGTGAACCCGAAGAGATCGCCCTCGGCGACCGCGTCCTGCAGGTGCTGGGTGGCTGCCTGGTACTCACCCTGGTCGCAGCGGTCTATCTCTAGGCTTGCTCCAGGGCCTCACCGAAGGCGTGCAGGGTCCTGCTGCGGCGCTGATCAGCGAGCAGGTGCCCAGCGGCGATGATCACTGCAAGCGGCCAGTCGATGATTTCCAGGGCGGCCAGGGTCGCGATGCCGGCGAAGTAGACGAGCTGGTCGGGCGGTCCGAGGTCGACCATGCCCAGTCCTGGAAGGTTGATCTGTAGATCGTGGTGCGCATTCACCCGCTGCGCAGCGCGTTTCCCAGCTAGTTTCGTCATGGCTACCTCTCTCCGTGGATATCCTGATCCGCCGCCGCTTAGATGAGGTTTCCAGTGGGTATTCGCGAGTATCCACTTAAGGAGGAATCCATGCCTGCGCGTGCGCGTTCAGAATCCGACACCGCCGGGGGAGCCGGCAATCAGACTACCGGCGGCAGAGCTGACACTTCCGAGCCCAACGGTGGAGCTACGACAGCACAGGCAGAGGTCGGTGCGGCGGTGCACCGGCCGGTGACCGGAAGGACTCAGGGATTCCTGGCCGGATTCCAGGTCCCGCTGCCCGGGATGGGCAATGTAGATCCGTTGCGGTTGCTGTGGCTCGGTGGTTTGGCGGCGCTGGCCACCATCGAGATCATCGAGTGGCCGGTGGCGCTGGCCGTGGGCGCGGGCAGCTACGTCGCCGAGCGCCTGGCCCGCCAGGACGTTCTCCAGGAGGTTCGCCCGGATATCGCCGCGCGCCCATAACTGGTGCCCCTCCTGACTGGATTACTCGGTGTAGCGCTGGCACTGCCCGGACGGGTGCTCGAGGTGCTGGAGACCGACCGGGTAGGAGGTCGGCGCGCGAGCCTGCGGCATGGCCGCGCAACGATAGAAGTCCGCTGTGCGCAGCGGCCGAACGGCTCCCGATACAGCGAGATCTTGGTGCGCGATCTTCAGCAGCTGCCCGGGGTGCGCTGGGCCTGCGTGAACGCCCCCCTGTCGCGCGTCATCGTCGCCCTCGACACCACCCCACCCACTCCCACCCTTCCTGACCTGGTCGCCGTCGTAGACCGCGTCGACGTCGGCATTCAGCGGGCTGCGCGGGGTTATCGGGGCGCCAGTCACCCCGCTGAGCCCGCTCGATGCGATGGATTGGCGGGTGGGGTGGAGCGGGCCATGGTGACGTTGAGTGTCAATGTTGCTGGGATGGTGTTGGCCGGGGTTGGTGCGGTTAGTCGGTTCACCCCGCTGCCGGCTGAGGTGGCTGCGCTGGTCACCGCTGTCGAGGCGCAGCCGAGAGTGCGCGAGTTGCTGGAAGCAGTGCTGGGGCGGCCGGCCACCGACGTCGGCTTGGCCTTGCTTAACGCGGCGGGGCAGAGTGTGTCCGGTGGCTGGCTGGGCTTGAGTGTGGACGCCGCTCAGCGGACCAGCGCGCTGGGCGCCACGCGCGCGGCCGGCCTGGCGTGGCAGGCCCGGGAAAGCGAGTTACTGGCCGACCCGCAGCGGGCGGCGGCTGAGCCGATCGTGGTGGAAAGACCCCGACCATTACCGCTGGGACTGGTGGAGTCTTACGCCGAACGGGCCGCCCTGCTCGGGTTGGGCGCCGCGGGGGTGGCCTTACCCGTCACCGGCAAACCACGGCGAGCGGCGGCGCTGGCACTGGCCGCGACACCAAAGGCGGCTCGAGGAGCGCGGGAGGCATTCGCGGCCGGGTTGGTCCGGTTGCTCGTCAAGCGGGGTGCGGTGGTGCTGGACGCCGTGTCGCTGCGCCTGCTGGACCGGGTCGACACCATTGTGCTGGACGCCGAGGCTGTCGGCGCCGCGCTGGAGGGGCTGGTCGCGGCTGCACGCCGCAGCGGCACAGTCCTCCATGTCGCTGGGCTCCATGTCGCCGGGCTGCGGGTGGCCGGAAGCTGCACCGCAGTAGATGCACCTCCGGGCGGTACGCGGCTGCTGGGTACGGTGCGCAGCCTGCAGAGCACCGGCGCGGTGGTGTTGCTGGTGTCGCGGCATGCCGGTGCACTGGGTAGTGCCGATGTCGGGATCGGCGTCGATGACACCGACGGTCGCCCGCCGTGGGGGGCACACGTGCTGGTGGGAGACGATCTGGAGTTGGCCGCCATGCTGATCGAGGCATGTGCCGCGGCCCGCCAGGTGAGCCGCCGCGGGGTAATCCTGTCCCAGGCCGGGTCCGCGGTGGGCGCGGTGGGGGCGCTGAGCGGGTCGGGGTGGAGTTCCCGGCCCACCCGGGCGGCGATGATGGGCGTCAACTGCGCCGCGGCGGCGGCCTTCGTCCAGGGCAGCTGGTCGGCCGCCGAGCTGGGTCACCAGCCACCGCTGATCCTGCCGGTGTGCGAAACCCCCTGGCACGCGATGCCGGTGGAGAAGGTCCTAGATCAGCTCAACGCCACCTCGGCGGGACTGTCGGAGGACGACGCCGCTCGCCGGCGTGACCAGCTGTGGCGCCCGCAGCTGGTCCGGACCAGCCTGGCTCGGGCCGTGATGGAGGAACTGGACAACCCGCTGACGCCGATCCTCGCCGCCGGCGCTGTGCTGTCCGCGTCGCTGGGATCGGTAGTCGACGCCGGGCTGATCGCCGGGGTGAGCGCGCTGAGCGCGCTCATCGGCGGTGCGCAGCGGCTACATACCGACCGGGCGATGGCCCAACTGCTGGCTGGTTCCGCGGTCACCGCCCGGGTACTGCGCGACGGGCGACCGGTCCGCCGACCGTCCCAGCAGCTGGTCACCGG